>JAGQLY010000024.1 GCA_020428905.1 Candidatus Kaiserbacteria bacterium
CCACAAAGTTAACGCCGCACTTGTCACAGACGCGCTCAAAAGTGCGAAGGTTTTTTATCCATGCACGATACTTTTCTTTTAGTCTGCACATCGGGCATCTTCGAGGAAGTGGGAGATTTCGTGCTTTCAAAAAAGATACCTCTGCAGGTACGATTCGGAACCCGCGTTCACATTCCGTACAGCCAACCACCTCACTGGTGATATTTTCGGGCGCATCCTTGATATGGTCTGGTAGGTCTGAAGCGGGAAGTGTCACCGGATGCTCGTTTGGTGCTGGTTCGCGAAAGCGATATCCGTTCGCTTCCACCTCCTCTTTTGAAAGTGGGAATAAATCGTCAGCAACCGTTTCGTTGTATGCAAACGGTGATAGTTCAGTGGGAAAGAATTCACCGTATTTATATACTCGCCCGCCTTTGTCAGTGTATGGCATCTCGTCCATATGCCGCTTGATCTTGGGTGCCAGCTCCTCGTACTCTTCTTTTGAGTATCTCTTATTAAGGATCACATACTCACTCTTTTTCACAGACACAGAACCAAGCACATGAGATCCGCCGATGATGTCTTTGCAATATTCAGCATCAATAAGATTCATACCCGACTCATAACAAAAGTGCATATCTGAAGAGTCCCCCCCCGCGGCGCACCCCTCGTAGGAACGTGAAAGATTTTCACCCCAAAACGAACAGTCGTAACACTCTGTCACAGGGAAACCAAGCATCGCAAGCAGAAAGCGTGAATCTTCAGCATGGCTCACCTCCATGGAATCTTTAACGTTTTTACATTGAAATATATGTACCCCTGTTGTGCCTTCGTTTCGTTCCGAAAAGACCGCCCTTGGTATCTGTGTACCCCAGTGATCCTCAACTTTTTGCTGTGTTTCTGTGTATATTTTGTATGAGCCGAGATCAATCTCAGCGACCCGCTTTTCGTATTCGTCTTTGCTCAATTGTTCATTGAAAAACACACACTTCCCATTTTTTAAGTTTGCCGAGCCAAAACAGTCTGAACAGTTTGTGCAATCTCTTAGAAATGAAGAGTTAAATACACTCAGCAACTTGGCTACGCGTCCCCACACAGTTGCTACTCTTGTAAGTGTGCATGCAGTCATAGAGATTATTACATTCAAGAATTGGTCCTGAATCTAAAATATCTGTAGATTTATTTACACCAAAACCAATCATGCCGTTTTCAACGTAACCACTATCAAAAAGTAGGTAACAGTCTTTCAATTCGCCGGCATGATTACAGAAAGGAGAATTTTCAGTTGCGGGAATGTCGAGCGATAGCGCAAGTAGGGGAGCTTCTTTAAATAGTTCATTGAACTGCTCAAAAAATGGTCGAGAGAAGTCATATTCGCGCCCATATTCAAAGCCGTCCCATCCATCTCCCCACCAACATTTTGGACAGTACACCGTATAAGGAGCATCTGGTGAGTATCGAGACATCTTGTATTCACCACATAAATCACACTTCCGTTTGTATAATGTAAATAAGTTGTAATACGATAGTCGTCGTAGTAGCCGGCATCCTGGACACCAAGTTGGAGGTGGAACAGCTATCTTTGTATAGAAATCAAAATCTTCAGGTTCAATAACGAAGTCAACTTTACAGTTCTGGCAGGTTTTGGTCTCTGGTCTCACAGTTCTTTTATACTAGCACACCCCTCCCATTTTCACCCCTTCGGCCACGTATACCATAGGCTACAGGTGTGGCTTCTGGTATACGTGGGTGGGATTTGTGTGAACATAACCAAGGGTCTTTGGAGGGGTTGCATTTATATAGCATATATGCTATACTATATATAGTTATTCTTTGCCCGCGTTTGCAGCAGCCGCACACTTTATAGCGGCCGGCTCCACTCTTCGTCATAGTGGGGTATGCATTCGCAATAAACACGGATATGTTTAGGGCAATTGGAGCGATACTGGTTATCTGGTATCTCTCCGGATTGTTTGCGGCAAGTTTCGCCGCTCTCGATAGTGCGGTGACAACAACACTGCACACCTTCGAGGCAGCGCTCGAACGCTCGCAAACAATCCTCAGGTAAGAACAGGGCCGACGTACGTCGGCCTTTTGTATTGTGATAGAATACTAGGTATGGTTTCAAACAAGCTGGTTGAACACGTGTTCTTCTTCGGTCTCCTCGCGGGCGTTGCATTTTTGTTGTGGAAGATTATCTCACCGTTTGCAGCGACGCTCGCATTTGCGGCAATCTTAGTGACGATCTGTTTCCCGATTTATGAACAAATACTCAAACGTATTCCAAAACACAACACCAGCATTGCTGCCACACTCTCTGTTCTTGTGGTTATTGCTATTGTGGTAGCACCGCTAACTCTCTTGGGTTCTGTGTTGCTTAAAGAGGCCGTCTCTATCTACACGATGTTTAATGTGGGTAATCAAATGTCACTCCAAAACTCAGTTGCGATTGTAGAACAGTTTTTCTCAAATAGTGTTCCGGGTTTTTCTATTGATATTGGTGGGTATGTAAGCCAAGTAGCAGCATCTACTGTACAAAATATCGGTGGAATATTTGCGGGCACTGCTTCTACAATTTTCTTGTTTTTTATTTCTCTAGTAAGCACCTTTTACTTTTTCAGAGACGGTAAAATATTCACCAGCATGCTGGTGCGTATTAGTCCTCTGCCAGATAATCAGGATGAAAAAATACTGGGACGGCTTGCGACCGCAGTACGTTCTGTGGCAGTCGGCTCTGTTTTGGTTGCACTTATACAAGGATGTTTGACGGGTCTTGGGTTGTGGATCTTCGGTTTCGATCGCGCGATTTTGTGGGGAAGCATTGCTGCTATCGGGGCGCTTGTCCCGGGGGTCGGCACCGTAGTCGTTTTTATTCCGGCAGTACTGTTCTCAATTGTTACCGGTTCGTACGTGACAGCCATTGGTGTCGCGCTTTGGGGGGCACTTGCTGTTGGCTTTATTGATAATCTTCTTGGTCCCTACCTCATGAGTCGCGGAAACAAAATGCACCCATTTCTCATTCTTTTGTCGGTGCTCGGCGGTATGTTACTTTTTGGCCCCATTGGCTTTATTATTGGTCCTGTGGTTACCAGTCTTTTTATCGTTCTTCTTGAGCTCTACTCGATGCATATCAGCACTAATGCACCCGAGTCCATAACACAACGCAGCAAAACCAAGAAAACATGATACAGCGACGGCAGCTCGAGACTTTTCTGCGTATCAACCGCATCTCTACGGCGGAGTTTGACGAGGTTATTCGTACTGAATTGACTAAAGTACACTGGGACGAAGCCGACATTGCACTCGCACTCAGTCTCTTGCGCAACAAAGAAGAAAAACAACCAGACGGTGAAGGGACAATCGCCGGTCCATATCCCTCGATGCAACTTTCACCTGAAGCCATCTCGAGTATGCTCGGTGTGAATGTCTCGTTCCATAATAGGGAACTCAAAACGGGTGACGAAGAGGTGCTTGATGGGCAACCCGGTCGATCGGCGCTCGGTGTCTTACTCTTTGCGCTTGGGATCGTAGCACTCTGTGCTGTCGGTATTTCGTGGTACTTCAAGTTGGGTCCATTTAGTCACTTCGTTTGGTAAGCACGCTTTGTCGGTAGTATGTCTCGAGACCTCTTTCTTTCACTGCTCGCTGTTGTTGGGTTGTGTGTATTTGTAACGCCCGCTTTGGGCAGTACATCGCTTCCTGCACTTACGCTTGGTGCGCTCACTGATGATATTGAAGAAGGTAGCGCTATTTTTGTTGGTGATCTAATGTTAGGTCGTCACATTGAAACGCTGTCGAACGATCTCGGATACGAATACTTTTTTGAAGGAATTCGCGAGCGTGTCGCAAAGGCCGATCTTGCAGTAGGGAACTTTGAGGGGGCGCTAAGTACTCCGCACGTACATACACCCGACTTTGGTATGCGACTTTCCATACCTGAAGAAGCGTTTTCGGCACTAGCTGAGACGGGCTTTGATGTGCTTTCGCTTGCAAATAACCACTCGTTTGATTATGGCGAAGAAGGGTACCGAGAGGCGCATGTTGCTTGCGCCAAGGCCGGTCTGCGGTGTAGCGGCAATCCGGAACGTGCAGACGGCTTTTCAACGACAGTTGCCGTGGTCGGTGATGTACGTATGGGCCTCATTATGCTTCATAGCACCGACACAAAGACAGCGCAGGTAGACATCGAGCACGCACTCGCAGCACTTACGGGTATCTCTGATGTTCAGGTGCTCTTTGTCCACTGGGGAAATGAGTACGAGCTCGGGCACTCGGCTTTTCAGGAGGTTGTCGCACATGCCGCAATAGATGCGGGTGTTGATCTTGTGGTAGGGCACCATCCGCACGTTGTGCAGGATGTTGAGCTCTATCAGGGAAAACTTATCGTGTATTCACTCGGCAATTTTATTTTTGATCAGTACTTTAGTGATGCTGTCGAGGAAGGACTCCTCCTTGAGCTGGCGGTATCGTCGCAAGGATTCACATACACGTTGGTACCACTTGATCTAAAAACAGTGCGTAGCAGTCCACGCCCAATGGCGCAAAAGGATAGCGAGGCACTTCTCTCTCGTATCATTCCCAAAGATGTAAAAGCGGCTATTGTGGAAGGGGAGGCAACAATCACACTTCCATACTAATGTCGATTGAGAATCGGGCCGGGCACGTCCACTCGTAGCTACGTATACCTGCGAAAGGCGTATCCCAAACGCCACACACATAGTATGATATACTAGTATATCATACTATGTGTGTGGCGTTTGGGAGGGGCGGCTGTTCTTCCCACTTGCGCATTTTAAATTCATCGTTATGATACCTGGATACGAATAATCACTACAGTATGAAAACTCTTACACCCTACGAAACGAAGGCCATCTTCCTCAGTGTCGCTGTGATGGCGGTAGCGCTTGCTATTGTGCGGTTCTACCCAGAAAAAGGCCTCGCACTCTTTTCAAACATTGAACCGCAGACACAGGTTGGTTCGATAGTGGTCGCTGATACCGATACGTCGGGGCTTCCGGGGGCGCTCCGAGACGCAGCGTCTCTCGACGGCGAGCTTCAGAGACTCGTTGTTGAAGACATTCGCATCGGTATAGGTGCGGCGGCTGTTGAGGGCGACACTGTTACTGTTGATTATGTTGGCTCGACACAAGATGGTGTGCAGTTTGATAATTCATACCAACGCGGAGAGCCGTTCACTTTCACTCTCGGCGAAAGGAAGGTTATCCCGGGTTGGGAACAAGGTATTCTCGGTATGCGCACCGGCGGACAGCGTGTACTTGTTGTTCCCGCGGACTTGGCCTACGGCGACTATCAAGTTGGGCCGATCAAGGCAGGATCAACACTCGTGTTTGCCGTTGAGTTGCTCGCTATTGAGTAATGGACACACCGGTTACATTTGAAGTGCTCAAACGCCAGCCGGGCTCACTCGCCCGCGCTGGTGTTTTGAAGACCCCACACGGTGACGTGGAAACACCGGCGTTTGTTGCGGTGGGAACAAAGGGAACAGTGAAATCGCTCACCCCCGAAGACCTGACTGATCTGGTAGGGGCACAGATTGCACTGGCAAACACATACCATCTGTACCTGCAACCCGGAGAAAAACTTATACACGAAGCGGGCGGTCTCCACTCATTTGCGCACTGGAACATGCCGACAATGACCGACTCCGGCGGTTTTCAGGTATTTTCGCTCGGAGTCGCATTCGAAAGCGGTGCGAAGAAATTTGCTGCGGAGGATATCGTGCCGGATCCGGAACTCACCGTGTATTCAAAAGAAATTGCGCAATCACATGGCAAGCTCTGCACAGTTGATGAGGACGGTGTGACGTTTACTTCGCATCATGATGGTTCGATGCATCGCTTCACGGCAGAACGTTCTATCGAAATACAGCACGCTATCGGTGCAGACATTATTGTTGCATTTGATGAATGTACGTCTCCTGATGCGCCGTATGAATATCAAAAGGAAGCAATGGAACGTACGCATAGATGGGCGAAACGTTCTGTATTGGCGCATAAGCAAAATTACGACGCACTCAAAAAACAGGGTCTGTACGGCGTGATACAAGGTGGGCGATATGCCGACCTTCGTACCGAAAGTGCTCAGACATTGAGAGAGATGGATTTTGCCGGTTTTGGTATCGGTGGATCCTTCACTAAGGCAGATCTCGGTGAGTCACTTCGTGTTGTAAATGAACAGCTGCCCGAAGACAAACCACGACATCTTCTTGGTATCGGTGAGCCGGAGGATATTGAAGCGGGTGTCAGAATGGGTTGTGACACCTTCGACTGTGTGGCACCAACACGTTTGGCGCGTACCGGAACCATATATGCGACCGAACACGGTGTGCCAACGAAACGGCACCTGCTTAATAGCACATACCGGAGTGATCTGGGTAAGCCGGATCCAAGTTGTAATTGTTATGTCTGTACCAACTACACCGCCGCCTACCTTGCACACCTTTTTAGAAGCAAGGAAATGCTGGCAGCACACTTGGCCTCTATCCATAATCTCTACTACATAGTCAATTTCACGAAGCGTCTTCGGGAAGTTATCTTGAGCGGCAACTCGTAGTTTTTCTGGGGATAGTGCGCCTTGTGGTGCTGGGGGCAGTGATAACATGGAGGTATATGGAATCCTGGTATGTCGTGTCTGGCCTCGGTTGGGTTGTTGCTATTTTCCACATTGCCCTTAATGGGTGTGTGTTGTTTGGATTTTCTTTCTTTCCTGAGACAGCTCCGGAACATGCATTCTTTCAAGGGGCGGTATACATAAATGTCATATTGCTCGGTATTCTTTTGTATGCTGAATTTAAACAAATTAAAATTTTCCGTGCACTCACAAAACAATGAGCGTGGTTTTACACTGGTTGAGCTGCTTATTGTAATTGCTATTATAATGATTCTTGCACATCTAATTTTTCCTGTGCTTACTAAAGCGCGTGAGGCTGCGTACCTTGTGCGCGCAAAGCAGGAGTTTTTAAGCATCTACCAGTCATTGCAACAATATCGAAGTGAGTACGGAGAATTTCCTGACGACACAAACAGAAACATCCCGCCCGGATTGGAAGAATTTTTAGCCCCAGGCATTTGGCCTGATGCGGCTTGGCCGGGAAGTGTTTTTGACTGGGAGAATTGGGAAGACCCGGATGATTCAAGTAAACGCATCATGCAAATTAGTGTGCGTTTTTGCCCAATCGGACAGCCAAGTGAGTGTAAATTCCCCCAACAAGATTGGGCGAACAACTTTGATATAAATAGTGCGGTGTACTATTGCGTCGAGGGCGCTTGTCGATCACACATCAGTAAGCCCATCAATCATCCGGGCTATTGTGTGAACTGCTAGTCTGCATGTATACTCGACCTCGTGGAGTTTAAGATTACAACAGACAAGCGACCGGCAGGTGATCAACCTGCGGCAATAGCCCGCCTGGTAGACGGTGTCGAGAGGGGTATGCGTCATCAGACGCTTCTGGGGGTGACTGGGTCAGGTAAAACCTTTACGGCGGCAAATGTAATACAGGCGGTACAAAAACCGACCTTGGTTATCGCGCACAACAAAACGCTTGCGGCACAGCTGGCGCAGGAGTATAGAGATTTTTTTCCGGAAAATGCCGTGCACTACTTTGTGTCGTATTACGATTACTATCAGCCGGAAGCGTATATGCCGGTGTCCGATACCTATATTGAAAAAGAGGCACAAATCAACGAAGAAATAGACCGTCTCCGACATGCCTCAACCCAGGCACTTCTTACTCGCCGCGACGTCATCATCGTCGCGTCGGTGTCATGTATTTACGGATTAGGTTCTCCTGAAGAATACGCAAAAGTGCATAAAAAAATTGAGCGTGGTTTCGCAATAACACGCGCAGAAATGCTGCGCCTTCTCGTATCACTCTACTTTGAGCGTACCACAGCAGATCTCAAGCCGGGCACCTTTCGTGCGGTGGGAAATACCGTTGAGATTATGCCCACAAACGAACGAAGCATTTACCGGCTCGATTTTTCAGGGGCGACAGTACAGCACATTACTCACATTGATCCGATTACGCGCGCAGTCGTTGCCGAGCCGGACGTATTCTTTCTCTTCCCGGCAAAACACTTCGTTACTCCCGAGGATGAACGAAAGCGGGCGGTGCTTGATATAACAGCAGAACTCAAAGAGCAACTCGCCGTTTTCAAAAAGGAGGGAAAACTCCTTGAGGCGGAGCGTATCAAGCGTCGCACCGAACACGATCTCGCCCTCATTCGTGAGGTGGGTTACTGCAATGGTATTGAAAATTACTCACGACACTTCGATGGGCGTGTATCCGGCGAGCCGCCGTATACACTCCTTTCGTACTTTCCGCATACTGCAGACGGCTCGCCGGACTTTCTCACCATTATAGACGAATCGCACGTCACCATTCCACAGCTGCGTGGCATGTATGCAGGCGATCGTTCGCGCAAAGACACGCTTGTGGCGCACGGTTTTCGCCTACCGAGCGCAGTTGATAATCGCCCACTTAATTTTGAAGAATTTGAGCAATCGGTCGGGCAGTGCGTGTACACGTCCGCAACACCCGGTGAATATGAACTCACACACGCTATTCCTCCTGTGGGGCAAATAGCCGAACAAATTATCCGACCGACCGGTCTCGTAGATCCGGAAATAACCGTGTGCCCAATCGTTGAGCGAGGAAACTATCCGGGGCAGGTGCAGCATTTTATTGACGACGCTGTGGAAGTGATACGGTCTGGTGCACGAGTGCTTGTAACTACACTCACCAAACAAATGGCAGAAGACCTATCGGATTTCCTTTCGGAAAAAGGAGTGTCTGCGGAGTACATACACAGTGATATTAAAACCATCGATCGTATTCAAATTCTCACGGATTTCAGAAAAGGAACATTCGATTGTTTGGTGGGTGTCAACCTCTTGCGAGAAGGTCTCGATCTTCCGGAAGTAGAACTTGTCGCTATTATGGATGCGGACAAAGAAGGTTTTTTGCGTTCAGAGACCGCTCTCGTTCAGACAATTGGTCGTGCTGCACGTAATGTGCGCGGTCGTGTAACACTGTACGCAGATGAGATTACCCCGTCGCTCAAAAAAGCAATAAGCGAGACAGTGCGTAGACGCGAACTGCAATTGGTGCATAACAAAAAACACGGGATCACTCCACAAACAATCGTGAAAGAGGTAAAAGATATTACTGAACAAATGCGTACCGAGCACCAAGAAGCGGTACATACACTTATGCGTATCGATGAAGCGCGCTACGCCAAAAATCCAAAGGCGGTATTGAAAGAAAAACGTACTCAAATGGAAGAAGCGGTCAAGATTCTTGATTTTGAGACAGCAGCATTGCTGCGAGATGAGATTAGTGCGCTTGAGGAGCGAGCAATAAAAAAACAAAACTAGCAAGTTATCGACAGTACATACTACACGAACGACCATTTTTCCTTGTATACTGATAGGTAATGAGTACACAGGCGGGTTCGAAGTCAAAGAAATCTTTGCGTGCTGCGTCAACAAAAAAACGCACCTCCAAGAAGCGTGCTTCGGCGACGGTTTCTCCGGCCACAGTAAAAAAGGTGGCTGCAAAAAAGAAGGCCTCCTCAACATCGAAAGTGGTCGCACGGACACAAACACAGAGCAGACTGCCGCTTCTCCGTGATCGCCTTCAGTTGAGCGCCGTCTCTGCCTACCGGTTTCCCATAAGCAACGATCATGTGGCAGCTGGTGTTGCGCGGTATGCAGGAATATTCTTTGTTGTCGCGGGAACACTGTTGGCGCTTTGGAATATCGCTCTTTCGGGAGTTGGTCCACTTACATTTCATTCATCTTTGCAGGATCTCGCTGCATCAAGTTGTTCATCACCATCAGAATGTCAAAAATCATATGGCACTAGTGGTGCGGTGAGCGACCAACCTGTAGCCACCATCGATACTGTCATTACGGACCAGGGTGATACCACGAAAGTCGAAATACTTACGACGGTGGAAGGTGCGCAGTCGATAGAGACACTTCTGTATGATGTTAGAGGAAAAAGCTATCTGAAGCTCGGTGATCCGACCAAGAGCGGCTCAACCTGGAAAGCAGTCTGGACTGCACACAATGGTACCGACGCTGGTTCGTACCGGATTCAGGCACTCATAACAAACGATCACGGCACCTATCTCTCGGGGGAGGCAGACTTCAGTATTGTTGTAGCTGAGGAAGGTAGTCAAACTGCCACAACACAGACAGCAACCCCAAGTTCGACTCAGGGAAGTGTAACACCAGAGGCGACTATTGCGGTAAGTGCTGGGGGGAACCTCAACGGCATTGTTGGCGTTACTGCGACGGTACCGGACGCTGTATTAGTTGAGTTTTATATACAACAAACAAAGAGCAATAGCCCACGATTTATTGGTACGGGAAGTCGCTCGAACAAATCGCCCGACACCTGGTCACTGCGGTGGAATACGGAAGATACACCAAATGGCTCGTACAATCTCTTTGTCGGTATTGCCAATGACTACGGTAGTTACACCAGCGGAACCACAGATGTATTTGTGTCTAATACTGTGTACTCAGCTTCGTACGGGGTCCCTATCGACGGCTACGAGAACACCTACAATCGACCTTCTGGAAAACGGTGTGGTTCTAGTTCATACCGCGTTGAAAAAGCAGGTCTTTGTCAGTACCTCTGCATAAATACCAACGACCCTAACGATACGTTCATTTTGGAAGGTTTGCCCGAGTTCTTCTTTAAAGATATCCACGTTGAACAGCCGGATGGTTCGTATCAGTATTGTCCGTACCCCAATGGCGGTGTGAGTCACTGTACACACTATCCAGATGATCGAGACCGCTGTGTGCTCGCGTCTGCATCCACTGTTGCGCTATCGTACGATCCGGTTGTTACCAGTGTTGTTGGATCGAGTGGTATCTACAACACACTTACTCCGACAAAAACCACAACAACAAACGATCCGGTTGTGACATCACAAACCACGACTGACAGTACGGATAATACGATCGATGACCGCCCTGCACCAGTAGTAGTAATTCAGCCAGACACTGTTGCGACTATCGTAGAAGAAACCAACGTTGCGCCGGAGCAAGAAGAGTCGTTGACTCAGATGCTTACCAATTACAATACCGAACTCGACCCACTTCTTGAGCGATATGCAACAGTCTACCGTGAATCAAAGGGTTCTAGCGGTGGGGGTGGTCACTCGTCAAATCCAACAGCAGAGACAGAGCTTAAATCTATAAAAGACCAAATTACAGCACTCCAAGCGAAAGTGACGTCACTTGCTTCAGAAGTTGCCGATGAGACATTTGTAACTCAAGTAATGGCGTCTACAAAAAAGATAGCTGAAATACGCGAATCAAATACTATTAGAAACGAAGACCTTATTCGTGCTCGAGCCGGTGATGAAATCTTCCGCGATTCTGACAACGACGGCATCTCAAACTACGACGAGGTAGCACTCTATGGTACCGATCCGTATTCTGCAGACTCTGACAACGACGGGTATATAGACGGCGTTGAAGTGCTCGGCGGCTTTAGTCCAACACATGTTGAGACGGACACTCTCGTAAAGTACGAATCGCCCAAAAATACTGGACTTGAGCGTTCTGACATCCTTGCAGTCAGTCAGCTTACACCACTGACTATTCGACGCTTTGAGTCGCCAGACGGCTCACAGAGCACCCCGGTCGTCTTTAGTGGGGAAGCATTACCAAACAGTTTTGTGACGGTTTACCTTTTCAGTACCCCGATCGTAGTTACAGTAAAAACGAATGACGACGGCAGCTGGAGCTATCTCTTCGAAAAAGACCTCGAGGACGGTGAACATGAAGTTTATGTGGGTATTACTGATAATGCTGGTCGTATTGTTGCAAAAAGTAGTCCATTTCGCTTTATCAAGACCGCAGAAGCGTTTACGCCTATTACTGCAGCATCAACCGGTTCGGCACAAGTGGGTGTAGCCGACGCAACACCGAACCTTCTCAGTGGTAATAGTCTCTTGGTGATACTTTCAGTGATCGTGGTCCTTTTCGGACTCCTCCTACTCCTTTTTGGGATGCATTTGCAACCGAAGGCACACGCACCGAAATTTACCTAGAACGCCTATGCTAGTATTCTTTTCTATACTCAAACGAGGCGTCACCTACGTTACTGACCACCCGCAGCTCATCGCGACCGTCTTACTGCTTTTGGTGGTTCCTTTTGCTTTTTTGTTTAGTGGAGAACAGTTTCTTACTGTTGCACGCGACAACCAAGAAAAGCTCGAAAAAGATCGTGTTGGTTTAATGCACGACACATTTGCGTCGCTGCTTATTGTCGCTGATTTTAAGCCGGCGGTGGCAGAGTATGAGATGCGTAAGATTGCAGAACTCAACCCTGATCTTACCAAGTTTCAGGTTGCTAAAGAAGAAGATGGAGAACTTGTCGTTATTGCTTCCTTGATTGATGATGAGCGAGGCGAGCCGGTTGCCAATGTAGACCGCTTTCGTTTGGCGCGTATTAGTCGAACGGAATCTATTATTACTCCGACGGTGGCAGATGGTGTGCGCTATTGGGAAAGTTATCGCTTGGTTGTTGCTGCCGACGGTACCGAATACTACATTTTTACTGAGACATCTCTTGCGGGAGTAGATGCACTTTTTGCATCCCGTATCGTGACCGCCTATTTGTGGCTCTTGTTCGTAATGCTTATTGTGTTGTTGTTGGTCATTCGGCATGTACGGCTTATTGACTATCAACACCTCTATAAAAAAGCGCAACGCACCAGTGAGGCAAAAGACCTTTTCACTAACATGGTTGCTCACGAGCTTCGCACACCACTGACCGCAATACGCGGCTACGCAAGTATGATCGAAGAAAATGAGACTCTCGATCAAGAGGTGCGTGAGCAAAGCAGACGTATCGAAGAATCTGCGGAGCGCCTTGTTGCTATTGTAAATGACCTGCTTGATATTGCGCGTATTCAAAGAGGGCGTTTGGCAATCAACAAAGCAGAGTTTGATGCGAGTAAAGTAATCGACTCGGTTCTCGGTACGCTGAGTGTTCGAGCGGCAGCAAAACAAATCAAACTCACTTCTGAAGGAACAGAAGATCCTATTATGCTCGTTAATGACGAACATCGTTTGCATCAGGTACTTACTAATATGGTGGGAAATGCGATTAAATATACACAACAAGGAACCATCACTGTTGCTGTTGAAGATCTTAAGGATCGCATTGAGTTACGAGTAAAAGACACGGGTCTCGGTATTGCGGCACAAGATCAAAAAAAACTTTTTGCACCATTTTTTCGTGTAAAAACGGAAGAGACACTCTCTGTTACCGGTACTGGTCTTGGTATGTGGATCACCAAGCAGCTTATTGATCTTATGGGTGGGTCTATTGGAGTTGAGTCCATTCGAGGTGTTGGAACACACGTCGTGGTGACGTTCCCCAAAAAGCCAAAATAACACTCCATTGAATATATCCCCGTATGTTTAGCAGTATGTTGTACAGTACCCACTTTTCCTACGCTGCATACAAATGTGTAATTCGTGCTAAAGTGTTGGTGTATTTGATATATGGCAGCGAAAAAAGATACCCCAAAAAAGAAGAAATCCGAAGCATCTGAAGAGATTGTGGTTCGTGGTGCCCGCACCCACAATCTCAAGAACATAGATGTGACCTTCCCACGCAACACCATGATCGCGTTTACTGGTCTTTCGGGAAGCGGCAAGTCCTCACTTGCATTCGATACTATTTTCGCCGAAGGTCAGCGCCGGTATGTTGAATCACTCTCTGCGTACGCACGACAATTTTTGCGCCAAATGCAAAAGCCGGATGTTGATGAAATTTCTGGTCTTTCGCCGGCCATTTCGATAGACCAAAAGTCGGCTTCACGTAATCCGCGCTCAACGGTCGCAACCATTACTGAGATTTATGACTACCTGCGTATTTTGTATGCGCGCGTTGGACAGCCATACTGTCTGGGTGTTGATACTCCTATCCAAAAACTTTCTCAGGACGAAATTCTTTCCATAATACTTAAGTCCATCGAAAGTACAGAAATTAAAAAAGCATCCAAAGGCACACACGTTATGGGTGTTGAGGTAAGTGATGCGCGTGTGGCTGTTTTTGCACCGGTGGTGGTGGGACGAAAGGGTGAGTACTACCAACTCTTGTATGATCTTTTAAGTAAAGGGTACGAGGCGGTCAAAATAGATGGGGAAGTTAAGCGGCTCCGTGAAAAGATTGTGCTTACCAAGACGAAGCGTCACGATATCGATGTATTAGTTGATGAAATATACATCAGTGAGTTTACCAGTGATCCGAAAGGCTCCCGCGAACGGCTCTCTGAAGCAGTGGAGCTCGCACTCAAGGAATCCGGTGGCATGGTTAAAATAGAAAGTCCTGACGGCACCGAACGTACCCTTTCAGCGAAGTTCATTTGTCCGGTTGACGGTTCTTCATTTCCCGAAGTAGAACCGCGCCTCTTTTCATTCAACTCACCATACGGTGCATGTCCGGAATGTAATGGCTTAGGAACCGTAGGGTTGTTTAATACTGACGAATGTCCGACTTGTCGTGGTGCACGGCTTCGTCCTGAAGCACTACGCGTGTATCTCAACGGTACCGGCTCAAGGGGGCTTGGAAAAAATATTGTAGACTTTACGAGCATGACCATCGACGACGCAGCAGAATTTATTTCGTCACTTAAGCTCTCAAAAAAACAGCACGACATCGCGTGGCCGGCGCTTCGTGAAATCATTGAACGACTCCAGTTCATGATTAATGTTGGTATTGGATACCTCACGCTCGATCGTCGTGCTAACACCCTCTCAGGAGGAGAGGCACAGCGTATTCGACTTGCATCACAACTCGGCTCTGGTCTGGTGGGGGCCATGTATGTTCTTGACGAGCCAACGATTGGACTACATCAACGTGATAACGATCGCCTTATTAAGACACTGACTGATCTTCGTGATCTAGGAAACACCATTATTGTAGTTGAGCATGACGAAGACACGATTTTTGCCGCGGATTACATTGTTGATATCGGCCCTGGTGCCGGAGTCCATGGTGGAAATGTTGTGGTGTCAGGATATCTCGATGGTTTACTCACCGCCAAAACAAATCCATCGAAATCACTCACACTTAGTTACCTTCGTGGCGAAAAGCAAATAGAAATACCAAAGAAGCGTCGTAGTGGGGAAAAGGGGAGTATCAAGATACGTGGCGGCAAAGCATTCAACATCAAAAATCTCTCTGTCGATATTCCACTCGGGCGCCTCATCACCGTGACGGGCGTATCGGGTAGTGGGAAATCAACTTTCATGTACGAAATTTTGTATCGTAATCTCCGCGCACGACTCGATAGGAAATATCGCACCGCAAAGACCTATAACATTGCAAGTATCACCGGTACGGAATACTTGGGGCGGACGGTACTCATTGACCAGTCGCCTATTGGCCGCACACCACGGAGTAATCCTGCGACGTATACCGGTGCATTTACGCATATCCGTGATATGTTTGCAGCTACCAGTGAAGCGCGAGCGCGTGGGTGGGGTGCGGGGAGGTTTTCATTCAACGTGAAGGGTGGTCGTTGCGAAGCGTGCCAGGGTAATGGAGAGGTAGCGGTTGAGATGCACTTCTTGCCCACGGTGTACGTAGAGTGTGACGTGTGTGACGGTAAGCGCTTCACTAAAGAAACGCTCGAGGTCACCTATAAAAAGAAAAGTATTTATGAGGTGCTTCACATGACGGTTGAGGAGGCAGCGGATTTCTTTAATGATGTTCCGGCTATTTACGATCGACTTAAATCACTGCTTGATGTAGGGCTTGGATATCTTGAGTTGGGTCAAAGCGCAACAACACTCTCGGGAGGCGAAGCGCAGCGGGTGAAGATTGCTTCAGAGCTGTATCGACCGCACACCCAGAAGACCGTTTATTTGCTCGATGAACCAACGATTGGTCTTCACTACGAAGACGTGCAAAAACTCATTGAGATTTTGCAGCAGCTCGTTGATCGTGGAAATACCGTTATGGTCATTGAACACAATCTAGACCTCATCAAATGCGCAGACTATATTATTGATATTGGACCAGAAGGCGGTGCGCAGGGTGGTCATATTGTTGCTAAAGGAACTCCAGAAGCGGTTGCTGAAAATGAACAGTCATTCACCGGACACTACCTCAGAAAGATGCTTAAAAAGAAGCGGTAACTATGCTCATAGCGAAGCTGAACAAACAAAAGATACCTGACGCACCGGGGGTGTACTTTTTCTTGGGGTCTAAAAAAGAAATCCTCTACATCGGAAGAGCAACCTCACTTCGCAATCGAGTAACAAGCTACTTTGATGCGAGTATTCGAGACAAACGCAGTCCACTTATTGAAAAGATGGTGGTGGAGGCAATGTCGATTGAATGGACAAAAACCGATTCGGTACTCGAGGCGATGATTCTCGAAACCAACCTAATCCGTACACACAAACCACGCTTTAACACTGTTGCTAAAGACGATAAAAGCTACAACCACCTCGTTATTACCAAAGAAGATTTTCCGCGTGTGCTTACCGTGCGTGCCAAAGACTTGACTGAAAAGTTTACCAAAGGAGAGTTGATGCATGCGTTTGGACCGTTTCCGAGTGGCGGCCTTCTTAAGGAGGCGCTTACGATTGTACGCAAGCTTTTTCGTTTTTATGACACACCGCAGCCAGTCGGTGCCATGCGAACCAAGTTTGCTCGTGGGAGTATTGATTTTAACCGTCAGATTGGTCTTTACCCAAACACTACATCGCAAAAAGAGTATGCACGAACCATCAGACACATTCGTTTGTTGTTTGAAGGGAAGAAAGGAACAATCATTACCGAGCTCGAGAAAGAAATGCACACCTGTGCTAAGAAGCAGCTCTTTGAAAAGGCACATGTGCTCAAGCGGCGGATTCAGGCACTGGCTCACATTCAAGATATTGCGCTCGTGAAGCGAGATGTTCGCAGATATAGAGATGGCAAACATATGCGCATAGAAGCGTACGACGTGGCACATCATGGTGGAACAGACATGGTAGGCGTTATGACGGTAGTAGAGGCGGGCAAAATTGCCAAAGACGAGTACCGTCGATTCAAAATCACCTCTGTCACGAAAAGTAATGACACCGCAGCACTTGGAGAAATATTGGAACGACGGCTTGCACACCACGAGTGGCCATTACCGCAGCTTATTGTGGTTGATGGTGGGGTAGCGCAAAAGCGTGCAGCAGAGCGTGTGCTTACTCGAGTATCGCTCACGGTGCCGGTGGTGGGTGTAGTCAAAGATGAGCGGCATAGGCCAAAGAAAATAATCGGGGTTCACAAAATTATGACCGATTTTCATGACCTCATCCTCCTTGCTAATGCAGAGGCACATCGGTTTGCGATTACATATCACCGAAACAAACGATCTGTCCGCTAGTCGTGCCTGTAACCACAAGCTGGTAGATGTGGTTATGATAAAATACAGTTATGCAAAACGTCCGTGTTGCCGTACTTCGGGGTGGCCCGAGCGAAGAATACGATATCTCGATGCAAACGGGAGCGCAGGTTCTTGCAGTACTCGATACTACTACCCGCTTCGACCCGCTTGATGTCGTTATAACCAAAAACGGCGAATGGTTGGTGGGCGGCTATGTGCGTCTTCCAGAACAGGTATTGCCTATTGTCGATGTGGTGTTTGTGGCACTTCATGGTACATACGGCGAAGATGGTACGCTTCAACGACTTCTCGACCGCTACGGAAGCCGATATACGGGGAGTGGTGCATTTGCATCAGGTATCGCAATGCATAAGGCGACGACGAAAGAGCACCTTAAACGGGTAGGTATCAATACACCGAAACACTTCCTTGCGACTGAACAAGCACTCGATAATCTACACGGCACTGCCGCAAGTATACATGCACTCCTCGGCATGCCGGTGATTGTGAAGCCCGTAGCGTCAGGGTCTTCGGTGGGGGTCGTTAAGGTCAACACCATTCTGGGTCTTGAACAGGCACTCAAACAACTACTCGCAGTATACCCGGGTGTTCTAATTGAAGAACTTGTTGTGGGCACGGAGGCAACATGTGGTGTTATTGAAGGTTTTCGCGGTGAAGCGTTGTATGCACTACCACCGGTTGAAATAGTACCTAAAAATTCATCAGGCCTCTTTGATCATGTCGCCAAATATGATGGTTCAACAGAAGAAATTTGTCCCGGCCGCTTTGATACCACGATCAAAGAACAGCTCATGGGAATAGCAAAACAAATTCACCAAGAACTCGGACTTTCACAGTACTCACGCTCTGATTTTATAGTGACACCATCTGACATCTACTTTTTGGAAGTGAACACTCTGCCTGGTTTGTCTACCGAATCACTATTTCCAAAGGCGCTGACGGCCGTTGGGAGCACTTTCTCAGAGTTCGTTTCTCACCTCCTCGAGGACGCACTTGAACGTCGGCGATAGAATTCATCCACAGCATCCATTGACCAAATACAGCAAAATGCGTATGATGTTCGGGTTCTCTTAGTGAGAACACCCACGTGTAGTTGGGCCCGTAGCTCAGTTGGCTAGAGCGCCTGTTTTGCACTCAGGAGGTCGCTGGTTCAAGTCCAGTCGGGTCCACCAACCACAGAAAAAACCGGAGGCAATCCGGTTTTTTCTGTGGTTGGTGGTCATTGTATCAAAAAGTCAGAACCCATTTCCAGCAGAACCCCGACTGACTTCGCACGCGCCGCGTGCATGGTGGCTTTGACCCGCAAAGTACGCTCCACGCGCCAGAGAAGCGCCCCAGCCGCGCTCGCGGACTCGCGCGGGCAAACCCAAAAACTTCCTTGCATTTTTCTCGCGTCTCCTCCCCCCACCCCTCCGTCGCGAAGCGGAAAAAGAAATGGAAAGGAAATTTTTGGTTTGCTTTTGCCGCTATCAAAGAAGACTAAAAATTGCTAGAATACGGATATGGAAGACCCTTCAAATAAGACGATAGAAACCTATCGGCAAAACTTTGATAAATACGTCGAGCGGACGCCCGCCGTGAGTAGCGGCGAGTTCAATGAGTGGCAGGACTCTTTTCTGTCGCGTATTCCGCAGGGCGGAGTGATTTTGGAAATCGGCTCAGCGTCCGGCTGCGACGCTCGATATTTTGCAGAAAAGGGCTATAAAGTCGTTTGTACGGACATTGTTCCGCAAGCGTTAGAAAAACTCTCGGAGGAAGGTTTTGAAACGGCTGAGTTTGATTTTCGTGATACACCAAAGCCGGAATGGTCTGACAAGTTTGACGGATTTTTCGCTAACGCTGTTCTGCTTCACGCGCCGCCGGATGTCTTTGAAAATGCCTTGCGAAATGTCGCTCTCGTCCTAAAAGAAAGAGGCGTTGTGGCATTTTCTCTCAAAACTGGCGAGGGCGAGGAAATTTCAATGGAGAAAATGGATGCGCCGAGATATTTTCGCTATCACAGTGAGCCGGAAATACGCGAGATTTTGAGCAGACTTCCATTTGAGATTATTAGCATTTCTCACGCCGATAATGAAAAGTGGTTGTATGTTGTCATGCAAGTGAAAAAGTAAATTATGAAAACAATCCTTGTAGACGCCGTAGATGCCTTTGTTGTAGAAACCGCGAACGGTTTTGAGATTTTTGCCTATTTATTTATAATGCTAAAACGAGTAAGACGGGGCAGGAGATTGTTACGAACAAAGTGAGTCACAGACGTGCGTCACAAGACGACCGTTTTGTCGTCGGACGCCACGAGGTAAGAAAGCGCCGAACCAACACCCACATCTTCCCATAACACTGCTTCTTTGCTACAATATCGGCGTTTTTTATGGGTTTTGTATCGGTAGCACACGCCGCAGAGGAAGGGGGACTTTCCATACACCTTGCACCACAGGTTTTGGGGCATGTTTTTGGCATACCACTCACAAATACACTCGTGACTGTTTGGTTTGTGATGATTGTTCTTGCCGTCCTCGTTTTTTTTATACGAAAAAACCTTACGGAGGTGCCGGGAAAGCTTCAGCTTGTAATTGAAAGTCTTATTGGGTACGTACACGACTTCGTCGAGGAAACACTCGAAAACAAGGTGTTGGCGAAAAAGGTCTTCCCACTCGTACTTACTATCTTTATTTTTGTACTTGCCGCAAACTGGATTGGTCTGTTGCCTGGGGTCGATAGTATTGGCATCACTACCGAGCAGCACGGTGAAAGCTCGTTTATCGGTTTTCTCCATCCAGCAAACACCGATCTCAACATTACACTTGCGCTTGCTCTCATCTCTTTCTTTGCTATCGAAGTTATTGGTATTTCACTCCTTGGGGCCTTTACGTACGCACGAAAGTTTCTTAATTTCGGCTCACCAATGAAACTTATGGTCGGTATTATTGAGCTCTTTAGTGAGTTTGCGCGCCTCATTTCATTTGCTTTCCGATTGTTCGGTAATATCTTTGCAGGAAAGACCCTTATTTTGGTTGCTATTTTCTTTGTGCCGTACGTCGTGCCGGTGCCACTCTTAGCTTTTGAACTTTTTGTCGGCTTTATTCAGGCGTTTATTTTTGCTATCTTGACATTGTTCTTCATCAAGTTAGCAGTCGAAATGCCGCATTAGTGAGCAAATGATGTGCCGCTTACAAAAGTAGCCCATCATTTATTCAGTAATTAATTACGTAATTTTAAAGTATATGGAAATAGAAGCAGCAAACGCACTCGGTATGGCACTCGCCGTCGGTCTTGGTATGATCGGCCCGGGTATTGGTATTGGTATTGTCGTGGGTAAGGCAATCGAAGCGATGGGTCGCAATCCAGGTGCAAGTGGTAAAATTCAGACCACGATGTTTATCGGTATTGCCTTCACTGAGGCGCTCGCTATCTTTGCGCTTGTGATCGGTTTCATTATCAAATTCGCCGGCTAACGCCTTAAAACACTTCTCACGTATGCAGGAAATATTCAACGCATTCGGCATAGATGCACGACTCATTGTTATACAGATAATCAACTTTGGGTTGTTGCTTTTTGCGCTGTGGTATTTTCTGTACACGCCAGTACTTACCTTGCTCGATGAACGACAAAAAAAGATTGAGAAAGGTGTCACAGATGCAGAAGATGCTGCACGTTCCAAGGAAGCGGCAGCGAGCGAGCGAACCACCATTGTTTCAGAGGCACACAAAGATGCAGAGCATATTGTAGAGCGTGCCAAACAGCACGCTGACGAAAAGGTTGCAGCACTTATACAAGATGCGCAGCATACCGCCAGTCGTATCACTGCAGATGCACAAGCACGTGGTGAGGAAATAAAGGCGCGTGCCGAGGAGGAAAGTAAAGATGAAGTTGCAAAACTTGCTATACTCGCAGCAGAAAAGGTGCTTCGAGAAAAACTTGATTAATCATGAAAGCACACGACTACAGTATCGCAACATACGATGTACTAAATTCCGGCACAGAACCCACGGTGGCTCTGACCGGACTTGCACAGGTGCTTGAAAAACGCGGTCACACGAAGCTCTATTCCACAGTATTGCGTGGTCTCGTGCATCTTCTTGAACAAAGAGGTGAAACATCTGCGCATGTATCTGTAGCACGAGAGCAAGACATCAAAACCCTCAAAAAAGAAATTACCAATGCATTACATCAGCTCGGTGCGGAGGGCCCACATACCGTACATGTCGATGGTTCGCTCATCGGAGGATTTGTCGCCAAGTATCAAAATCGCATCTTCGACACAAGCTACAAAAGCCAGCTTGTATCGCTATACCGAAACGCAACACGGTAAGGTACATCACTATTAGCACTAATAGCACACACTATGAGCACCACGATTATTGAACGAATAAAAAAAGAAATTGCCGGACTCGACACAACCGGGGCTGTCGCAGAAAGCGGGACGGTCATTTCGGTAAGTGACGGAGTGGCGGAAGTTGAGGGTATTCGCGACGCCCGAATGATGGAGATGGTTGTGTTTGATGACGCAACCAACAAGACTCTCAGTGAAACACTCGCTACGGACGATGTGCTCTATGGGTTGGTGCTTAACCTCGAAGAAGAAACAGTGAAAGTGGTGGTGCTTGGTGATGCAAATCGTGTTGCAGAGGGTATGTGTGTAACGCGTTCAGGAAAGTTGCTTAGCATTCCTGTGGGTGAGACCATCGTAGGGCGTGTAGTAAACCCGCTGGGCGAAGCTATTGATGGTAAAGGACCTGTCACAGCAACCAAAGATATGCCTCTTGAGCGTGTGGCCTACGGTGTCATGGAGCGTTCTGCTGTAAACGAGCCTATTCACACTGGTATTAAAGCGATTGACTCAATGATTCCCATCGGTCGTGGTCAACGTGAGCTCATCATCGGTGACCGCGCAACGGGCAAAACCACTATCGCAATCGACACCATTCTGAACCAAAAGTATGAACCAAGAGAAAAGCGTCCTATTTGTATCTATGTTGCTATTGGTCAAAAGGAGTCGAAGACGGCGCGTATCGTAGCGAAGCTCGAGGAAGCGGGTGCAATGGAATACACCATAGTCGTTTCTACCTCTGCTGCAAACCCGTCGCCACTACTATTTCTTGCACCGTTCGCGGGAGCTGCGATAGGTGAGTTCTTTATGGAGCAGGGGAAGGACGTACTTGTCGTATATGATGACCTCTCGAAACATGCAGTGGCGTACCGACAGATGTCACTCTTGTTGCGCCGCCCGCCAGGACGCGAGGCGTATCCTGGAGATATCTTTTATCTCCACTCACGTCTTTTGGAGCGATCAGCGAAGCTTTCGACAGAGCTTGGTGGTGGTTCTATTACTGCTCTACCAATCATTGAGACGCAGGAAGGTGACGTGTCTGCGTATATTCCTACGAACGTTATTTCTATTACTGACGGACAAATTTTTCTCGAAACAGACCTTTTCAACAAGGGCATTCGCCCGGCCCTTAATGTTGGTATTTCTGTGTCTCGCGTAGGTAGTAGTGCGCAAACAAAGGCCATGAAGAAAGTTGCTGGTAAGATCCGTCTTGAGTTAGCTCAATTTCGTGAGTTGGAGGCCTTTATGCAGTTTGCTGGAGACCTTGATGAAGACACTAAGCAGCGTATTGAACGTGGACAAAAATACACCGAGCTTCTCAAACAGGATCAACATCAACCACTTCCATTCTATAAGCAGGTGGTGAGCATCTTTGCTGCTAACAACGGGCTGTTTGACGGTCTCTCACAACAAAACGTAATTGCTGCGGTAGAGGCACTACTTGACATGGTTGAACGTGATCGGCCCGAGATATTTAAGACGCTTGAGTCTGAACGCGCAATCAGCGATACGCTCGAACAAGACCTCGTGAAACTCATTGCTGACTTTAAATCGACACACGCCAATCTCTACACCACCGCATAACACACCCGACGTATCGTGGCACTCAAACATATTAAAAACAAAATAAAATCGACACAACGAACCAGTAAGGTAACGAAAGCGATGGAGGCGGTTTCGGCGGTGAAGATGCGTAAGAGCCAGGAACGCGCACTGGATGGTCGTCCGTATGCAGAAGCAGCCCTTCGTATTCTTGGACGTGTCTCACGAACGCTAGATGCAAAGAACCACCCGCTTGCTGCTGAAGGCAATGGGCATCGACAATGCATCATTGTGGTAACGTCAGACAAAGGCTTGGCCGGGAGCCTCAATAGCGCCGTCCTTAAAGAGGTCACACTTACTCTTTCAAAAGTACAAAAGGAAGATGTTGATCTTGTGTGTTTTGGACGAAAAGCATACGATCATTTTACTCGTCGTGGGTATACGGTCATCGACCATCATGTAAACATAAGCGACGAGGTGGCGCTTGACGATGTTACCACCGTTGTTCGCAGTATTACGGAGCGGTTTGCGGCAGGCAAGTATCGCACGGTGTCTATTGCATATCAGAGCTTTGTTTCAACGTTTGAGCAAGATGCACTCGTGCGCCAAGTGTTGCCACTTGAACCTGAGCTTCTTGAGATAATGGTGCGCGACATCGTCCCAAAGACAGGAAAATACAGTTCACAAGAAAAGCGTCTTGATACCAGTGTGTATTCCGTAGAACCAAATGCTCGAACTGTGCTCGACATCATTTTTCCGCAGCTTGTACAGATTATGGTCTACCACGCACTCCTCGAATCAAAGGCCAGCGAGCACTCGGCACGTATGGTTGCAATGAAAAACGCCACTGATAAGGCAAAGGAGCTCACAGCAAGTCTGACCTTGCAGTTCAATAAAGAACGACAGACCATGATTACCGCAGAAGTATCCGAAATTACGGGAGGAATTGAAGCAATGAAGACCTAAGGCAACGTATAAAAATTTATTAACAACACCACCAACTAATAGTATTACCATGAGCACAATAACACACACACGAACCGGAACCGTCACTCAAATCATTGGCCCAATCGTCGACGTGTATTTCAAGGATGGCGTTCCAGGGCTGCGTAACGCACTCACCGTCTCAAGCGAGGAAACGGGCGAAATCACTCTCGAGGTGGCACAACATCTCGGACTTGATCGTGTCCGTACTGTGGCCATGCAAGACACCTCGGGCCTCACTCGCGGCCTTGAGGTGACTGATACTGGTGCGGCGATTTCGGTACCGGTAGGTGAGAAATCTCTCGGACGGCTTATGGGCGTACTCGGGCAAACACTTGATGGTGGCGAGTCTATCACCGACGCCCCACGACTCCCCATCCATCGTCCAGCACCAACATTTACTGATCAATCTACCAAAACCGAAGTCTTCGAGACGGGTATTAAGTCGGTTGACCTTCTCGCACCCTTTATCAAGGGTGGTAAAGTGGGACTCTTCGGTGGTGCCGGCGTTGGTAAGACAGTGCTTATTCAGGAGCTCATCCGTAACGTTGCTTCTGAGCACGGCGGCTTCTCAGTGTTTGCTGGTGTCGGAGAACGTGTGCGTGAAGGAAACGACCTTTACCATGAAATGAAGGAATCCGGTGTCCTTGCGAAGACAGCGCTTGTCTTTGGGCAAATGAACGAGGTGCCGGGAGCACGCGCGCGCGTAGGCCTTACCGGGCTCACTATGGCTGAATACTTCCGTGATGAGGGGGGAAAGGACGTACTGTTCTTCATGGACAATGTATTCCGCTTTACTCAGGCGGGACAAGAAGTATCGTCGCTTCTGGGACGCGTGTCGTCGGCGGTGGGGTACCAACCGACACTTGCCGAAGAAATGGGTCAAATGCAGGAACGTATTACGTCTACCAATCGTGGTTCTATTACGTCAGTTCAGGCTGTGTACGTACCAGCGGACGACCTTACCGACCCGGCACCGGCGACTACATTCTCGCACCTCGACTCAACCGTTGTGCTCTCTCGTGCGCTCGCATCACTCGGTATTTATCCTGCAATCGACCCGCTCGAGAGTAAGTCATCAGCGCTCGATCCGTATGTTGTAGGCAAGGAACACTACGAAGTGGCACAGGGTGTAAAGGGTGTACTTCAAAGATACAAGGATCTCCAGGATATTATCGCCATCCTTGGTATTGAAGAACTTTCCGATCAAGACAAGCAGACTGTGCATCGTGCACGTAAGATTGAGCGTTTCTTGAGCCAGCCGTTCTTTGTTGGTGAAGTATTCACTGGAACACCTGGAGCATACGTGCCGCTTGCCGAGACCATTCGTGGATTCAAGGAAATTCTTGAAGGTAAGCACGATGATAAACCGGAACAGGCCTTCTACATGAGGGGTTCCATAGACGACGTTGGGAAGGGTTCATAAACGTATCATGGCAACCACTGACACACTCACACTCACTATTGCGAAAGTCGATCAGATTCTTTTTGAGGGAGAGGCGCTTTCCGTGTACGTGCCTGGAATTGAAGGTGTTATGACCGTTTTGCCGCATCATGAACCGTTTGTTTCAATTTTGGCAGCGGGAGACATTGTGGTAACTGAGGTAGACAACACCGAACGCACGTTGTCGGTTGCTGACGGCGGCGTCATTGAAATCAGCACTAATCAAGCAACTATCTTGGTGTAACAACCCCTCCAGCTACATTAGGGATCCGATCCCTAATGTGGCCTGTGGATGTTTAGGTTTAGTTAGTAGCACGCACACTAAAAATATCTGATACAATAACATTCACTATGTTTGGAAAAGCAAAAAATTTCATGATGAAGAAGCTGCTCGAGCGGCAGCTTAAGAACGCTCCCGCAGAACAACGGGACGCGCTTATGGCGGTATTTGAAAATAACCCAAAGTTACTTGAAGACATCGCAAAAGAGATGCAGGTGGAAATGAAGGGGGGTAAAGACCAAATGGCGGCGGCGATGAAGGTCCTCCCGAAATATCAAGCAGAGCTCCAAAAAGCAATGGGGAACAAAATGCCACAACAGGGAAGTGGTGCGCAGTTCAACCCCAACGGTTCAATTCATAAATAAAAACGCTCACGATCTGACAATGAAGACGATAGAAAAAAAGAAAATCGTGGTGCTCTTGGGGCACCCAGACGCAAATGCTTTTTCAGGGCTGGTGGCAAGTACCTATGAAGCAGCTGCGCGAGAAGCTGGACACGATGTTGAACGCATAAACATCGGAGATCTCCACTTTGATCCTATTTTGCATCGTGGATACAAAGAAATTCAAGAACTCGAACCAGATCTTCATATGGTGCAAGAAAAAATTAACTGGGCCGACCACTTGGTCGTGGTGTATCCAAACTGGTGGTGTACGATGCCGGCGCTTCTTAAGGGCCTGTTTGATCGCATGTGGCTTCCGGGGTTTGCTTTCAATTTTGACAAAGTAACCAAAAAACTTATTCAGCGCCTCAAAGGAAAGACCGCGCGAGTAGTGATTATTGCCGGAACACACAGTCCGTTCCAAACGTGGTGGAAATTTGGTGACTACACGAATGAAATTGCACAGGGGACACTCGGCTTTGCTGGTTTTAAAGTACGAGTAAGTTCATTTGGTCCTACAGAACGAGGCGGAGAAAAAGTCTGCAAACACTGCCTCGATGAAATGAAAACACTTGGTAAAAAGGGTGTCTAAGATGTATGAACAAATATCAAAAAGAAGTAGACGAGTGGGTAACGCAATACAAGATTGGTTACTTCAAACCACTTGAGATTTTAGCGCGCCTCACAGAAGAAACCGGAGAGGTTGCACGTGAACTTAATCATCATTTCGGTCCAAAGAAAAAGAAGTCAACGGAGGAGACGAAGGAACTCGAAGACGAAATCGGTGACATCATTTTTACTCTATGTTGTCTCGCTAATTCTCTTAACCTCAACCTTGACCGAGGATTTGGACATGCTATGGACAAGTGCTATGGTCGTGACAAAGACCGTTGGGAAAAGCGAGGGTCCTAGAATATACAGTCAAAATCTGCTAGTCTTACTCCGCATGAGCTTAAGTGTTGGAATTGTGGGACTCCCCAATGTCGGAAAATCGACGCTTTTTAATGCGCTTACCAAAAACGCCGTTCCGGCAGAAAACTATCCGTTCTGTACCATCGACCCTTCGGTGGGCGTGGTCGCGGTGCCGGATCATCGTCTTGATACATTGGCAAAAATATCCAATTCGGAAAAGGTCGTGCCGGCGATTGTAGAATTTGTTGATATTGCAGGTCTGGTGAAAGGTGCTGCCGCCGGTGAAGGACTCGGAAACAAATTTCTGGCAAACATTCGTGAGGTAGATATGATTGCCGAGGTAGTGCGTATCTTTGAAGATGAAAATGTACACCACGTTTCTGGGGCAGTGGATCCACTCAGTGATATTGAAGTCATTAACCTCGAACTCATCCTCGCCGACTCAGAAACAGTGAGTAAACGGATTAGTAGTGTCGAGCGCGATGCGAAACGTGGTGACAAAGACGCTGTTGCAGAACAAGCAATTCTCGGTTCACTCGCACAGCACCTTGAGGCAGGAAAATTGGCGCACACGCTCGAGATGTCCGACAGTGACCATGCGCGCGTGAAGGGGCTTCACCTCCTCACCATGAAACCGTTTCTCTATGTCTGTAATCGCAAAAACGGTGCCTTCAACCTCGACGAACAAAACGACGAGCGGTGGCAAGAGCTCATGGACTTTTTTGACACTACTGGCGCAGAGTACGTTGTTGTTGATGCGGGTATTGAACACGAACTCAAAGATCTACACGAAGACGAGAAGAATGAGTTTCGTCGCGAATATGGTACCCAAAGCAGCGGCATTGATGGCCTCATTCGTGCGTCATATCATCGGCTCGGTCTTATGTCATTTTTCACTACCGGAGAAAAAGAGACGCGCGCATGGACCATTCCACAATCATCGACAGCGCCTGAGGCAGGGGCAGCGATTCATACTGATTTCAAAGACAAATTTATTCGTGCGCAGGTTATGAGTTTTGAAGATCTTGCACAACTTGGTTCGGTAGCGAAGGTACGTGAGTCGGGCAAGGTACGCACCGAAGGGAAAGAGTACATTGTGCAGGAAGGAGATGTAATGGAATTTTTACACTCATAACCTATGGAGGGCGGCTGGACGGTGTACATACTTCGCTGTGCTGACGGCACCTACTACTCGGGAGTAACAACCAACATCACACGTCGGCTGCAAGAACACAACAGCGCGACTCTGGGGGCAAAATATACTCGCTCACGACAGCCGGTATCGGTGGTATACCAAGAATCCTGTGCGTCACGAAGTGATGCACAGGTTCGTGAAGCCGCCATAAAATCCCTCACACGAGGCAAAAAGGATGCGCTTATACGAACACAAACGTCGTGATATACTGGCTACGTATGAAAGCAAGTTATTTTTTTGTCCTCAGTATTATTCTTATCGTGATTGGTCTCGGTTTTGCACGTAAGCACGCCGACAATACGCCACAGGTGAGCGTATACGACGACTTCGCCAGCTGTCTTGCTGATGCTGGGGCGGTCTTCTACGGCGCATGGTGGTGTCCACATTGCAATAACCAAAAAGAGGCGTTCGACAATTCAAAGAATCTTCCGTACGTGGAATGTTCAACGTCTGACGGTCAGGGTCAGACACAACAGTGTATCGATGAACAAATAACCGGCTACCCGACATGGAAATTTGGTGATGGTAGCGTACTCAACGGAGAAGTTCCACTTGCTGAGCTCGCTGCTAAAACCGGATGCGTTCTCCCATAGCACATAATCAATAATCAAAAATACTATGGAACACACGGCAAAAAACTTTGCGCTGCAGCTTGGGTCGCTGATTGCGCTCTATGTATCGCTCATGTCGCTTATATTTCTGCTTTTTAGCATTATTACCATTGCGTTTCCCGACCCCTTGGAGAGTTACTGGCAGGTAGACAGTGCCTCAAGTAGTATCCGTTCAAGTATCGCCATGCTTATCGTCTTTTTTCCTGCATACCTCGTCTTAACACGAAAGGTAAACACCGCACGTCGAAGAAGCGAGGACTATCTCAAATTCACAACCTGGCTGGTCTACCTCTCACTACTTCTTGGGGGAGTAGTGCTTCTCGGCGATTTGGTGAGCGTCGTCAACACCTTCCTTAATGGAGAGTTGACGATTCGCTTCGTCCTTAAGGCACTCACCGTGTTTGTGGTCATCGGCGCGGCGTTTTTCTATTATCTCAAAGACGTCCGTGGCTACTGGCAGACGCATGAGAAGCAGTCTTTGCAGTACGGTGCAACGGTACTCACTGTGGTTGTAGTGGCACTAATACTCGGCTTCTTTCACACCGAAACACCCGCTCAAGTGCGTGAGCATACGGCCGACAATACGACTCTTGCTGATCTACAAGACATGGAGTGGCACATTGAGAACTACTACTCACTCAACGGAACAGTGCCAAAGACTCTCGAAGAAGCATACCAAGGATTCGAGACCCCGACCGCTGTTGTGGGGCGTCGTGCGTACGAGTACAGTGTTACCCAAAACGGTTTTCAGCTGTGTGCAGAGTTCGCCTTTGTTTCTGATCCGTACAGCAACGTATACACGCGACCACTTCCGGCGGAAGAAAACATGATAAAGGGAGCTTCCAACTGGGAGCATACTGCCGGATGGTCTTGTTTCCCGCGTGTCCTAAGCATACCCTAAGTTGGAGAACCAGATACGAAAAAGGCGGTCCGCGGACCGCCTTTAGGTTGTTGCTACCTCCCTGGAAGTTAGCTTGGCTTCATGCCGATGTCCCGAGCGAGGTCTTCCCGAGTACTCCAGATACCACGGTCTACTCCAATGGTCAGTATGAGTCCGACCAGGAAGAGTAGGGCACCGTATATCGGACGAAGCAGTAGCTCGTCAAAGGGCGGCTTGCACAGACCAGCTCCAGCCACCGCAATGAGTAACGGGATTGCGCGAAGCCAGAAGCCGCCAATCAAAATTTCGTTGTGGTGTTTATGCATTTTAAGCACCTTGTGTCAAAACCAACCCTGAACATACCAAATACGTGACAAAATACAAGTAACTTCGTATAGTAGTAGTCTCTATGCATAGAAAGTTCGACCATCAAGCAATCGAGCAAAAGTGGCAAAAACGCTGGGAGGATTCCGGTATCTATGCCACACCTCCGTCCGACACCAACCAAGAAAAAGAGTACGTGCTGCTCGAGTTTCCGTATCCGTCAGGAAATCTCCACATTGGACACTGGTTTGGCTTTGCGGTACCAGACATCTATGTCCGCATGAGGCGCATGCAGGGTAAACGAGTGTTCTTTCCGATTGGTTTTGACGCCTTCGGTCTTCCGGCAGAAAATGCTGCAATCAAACACAACCTGAACCCTAAAGAGTGGACGGACGCCAATATCGCACACATGACCGACCAACTTCGCTCTATGGGGAATGCCTTTAGTTGGGACGCACTCTGTCGCACCTCTGATCCGGAATACTACCGATGGACACAGTGGATGTTTACACAATTTTTTGAAAAAGGTCTCGCATATCAAGGTGTTGGCGTCGTGAACTGGTGTCCGTCTTGCAACACTGTACTCGCAAATGAACAGGTAGTGAACGCTGCGTGTGAGCGCTGTGGTGCAGTGGTTTTGAAGAAGGAGATGCTCGAATGGAAGCTGCGCATCACCGAGTATGCCGATCGTCTTATTGACGACCTCGAAGAACTCGACTGGCCGGAAGCAATTAAAGAATCGCAGCGTCGTTGGATTGGCAGAAGTGCCGGTGCTAAGATATCCTTCAAACTTTCAACAGGAGAAACGCTTGAGGTGTTTACTACGCGCCCTGACACACTCTTTGGTGTTACCTACATGGTACTCGCTCCGGAACACCCGCTGGTAGAACAGTACAAAGACATCATAACCAACTGGGCAGACGTCGAGGCGTATGTTGCTGCAACGCGCCAGAAAGACGAGCAAGACCGTCTCGATGACACCAAAGAAAAGACGGGGGTAAAACTTGAAGGAGTTACCGCAACAAACCCCGCAAACGGTGCGAAAGTGCCCGTCTATATTGCCGACTACGTACTCGCAGGTTATGGCACGGGTGCCATTATGGCCGTTCCGGCACACGATGAGCGTGATTTTGCATTTGCAAAAAAATTTGAGCTCCCCGTTATTTCTGTTGTGTATCAAGACGGTGGAGAGATTCGACCAACTTCAAACATGCAGGCAAATCCAGGGTCGGGGAGGTTGAAGAATTCAGGAGAATTTGATGGTATGAACTCCGAGGAAGCCAAAAAAACAATTACCGAAAAAGTGGGCGGCACGTTAACCAACACCTACCGCCTCCGCGACTGGTCAGTGGGGCGTCAGCGCTACTGGGGGGTGCCAATACCAATCGTCTATGATCCCGAAGGGAAGCCGCATGCTGTTCCGCAAGAACATCTCCCATGGCTGCTTCCGACCGATGTTGATTTCCGTCCGACGGGAGAGCCACCACTCGCAAAGAGTGCCGAGCTTAAGGAACGAACGGAAAAGATTTTTGGTGCCGGATGGAGACCTGCGGTGGAGACACTGGACACATTCGTGGATTCATCGTGGTTTTTCTTGCGATATCTCGACCCGCATACTACGGAGACATTTGCGACACTTGAACATCAAAAAGACTGGATGCCGATCGATCTCTATTTTGGTGGTGCAGAACACACGACCATGCACCTCTTATACTCACGCTTTTGGCAGAAGGCACTTTTTGATCTTGGTGTAGTTACTGCTGCCGAACCATACACACGTCGCATTAATCGAGGACTCGTACTTGGTCCAGATGGAAACAAGATGAGTAAATCAAAAGGAAACGTTATTGATCCTGACGAACAGGTAAAACGACTCGGTGCCGACACAGTCAAGATGTATCTTGCCTTCATGGGTCCGTACGGAGAAGTAACCAACTATCCGTGGGACCTCGGCGGTATCGCCGGCATTCGTCGCTTTCTCGAGCGAGCATACGGACTTACTGATCACATCGCCGAGAGCGAACCAGAAACGACGACGCGGCTCTTGCATAAAACAATTGATAAAGTGTTTCGCGACATCAATGCATACAAATTCAACACGGCCATCAGCGCACTCATGGTGTTTGTGAATCATGTTGAAAAGGAGGGTGTTACCGACGATTCGTATGCAATATTTTTGCGCCTTTTGGCACCATTTGCACCACATTTGGCTGAGGAACTCTGGGAGATGGCGGGGAATACCACCTCCGTCCACCAAGAAGCATGGCCACAGGCTGACTCGGCTCTTTTAACCGAAGATACGGTGACTATCGGAGTACAGATCAATGGCAAGCACCGGGGAGAAATTGCCATTGCAGCAAACGCCTCCGAGGAGGAGGCGTTTGCTGCAGCGAAGGCGAACACGAAAATCCAAGAACGCCTTACCGGAGAGGTGCGAAAGATCATTTACGTACCTGGACGAATTCTCAATATCATCGTATAGCAAGAATACTTGACGTTCTTTTCATACCGTGATACAAATGCTACTATATATACCAATTACGGAGGAAAATAAGCATTTAAAAGACCATGAATGTCGTAACATTTAAGCCAAAACAAGTAACCAAAAAGTTGCTTTCGATACTTCCAGACCGTGCGCGTGATGTGCTCGAAAAACGGTACGGATTGGGCAAAACAAGCGCAACACACACCCTCGAATCAATTGGTAAAACCTACGGTATTACACGCGAGCGTGTTCGTCAGATTGAAAACTACGGTCTTCAGTCTATCCGCAAATCTGATATTTATGCCGAGCAGCAAGGAGTATTCGAGGAGCTTCGTGACGCACTCAACACACTTGGTGGTGTTGTAAGTGAGGATGAACTTCTCGACGAGCTTGCCCCTGACGCATCAACACGTAATCACGTTTATTTCCTTCTCGTTCTTGGTGATCCCTTTTATAAAAACCGTGAAAATACCTCGTTCCGTCACCGTTGGTACCTTGAGCGAAAGATTCTCGATCAGGTTGAATCTGCGCTCGCTACTATTTTTGAGTCACTTACTGAAGACGAACTTGTCTCCGAAGAGGAAATTCTTGGACGTCTCCGCACTGAACTTGCCGACCTTGCGGCACAATACTCTGACGATGCGGTACTTCGTCGCTGGCTTGGTATCACTAAAGAAATTGATCGCAACCCTCTTGGCGAATGGGGTCCTGCAACGAGTCCGAATGTCCGCGCAAAGGGTATTCGCGACTACGCATATCTCGCAGTGAAGCGACACGGCTCTCCAATGCACTTCCGTGAAGTGGCAGAAGCAATCCAGGGCCTCTTTGAAAAGAAAGCGCATGTGGCGACAACCCACAATGAACTCATTAAAGACCCGCGCTTCGTGCTTGTTGGTCGCGGTCTCTACGCACTTACCGAGTGGGGCTACTCTGCGGGTGTGGTGAAAGACGTACTTCGCGATATCTTGGTAAAAGCAGGCCCACTCACACGTGACGAAATCATCGACCGTGTTCGCAAAGAACGCTACGTGAAAGACAACACCATCGTGGTAAATTTGCAAGACCCAAGCATTTTCAAAAAACTTCCTGACGGCAGTTACATGGTCATCGAATAAACGAACAGAACCACTGCTTCCTGGTGGTACCTCAGGAAACAGGGGACTTAGGAAGCTTAAAAACCACACCTCACAGCGGGGTGTGGTTTTGTGTATGCCCAGCATAGTTTTTTGTTTAGTAGTGTACAATGGCATACGTTATGGAGTCCGGTGATATTTCGTTTGAAAATACTGAGTACGTAGTCGCAACATACGATAGTGAGGTACGTTCTATTGTGGGAATTCTTGTGGGAATGACATTTGCCGTCATTCTTGTAGTGTGTAGCGGCGTACTGTGGCTACTCAATACACCAATTAATGAATTTCCCAGTAATGAACTGGTGACCATTGCGAGTGGCTCGACAGTAGTAGATATCGCAATGGAACTCAAAGAACAACGGGTAGTACGTTCGGTGTTTTTGTTTAAACTTCTTGCACACCTCACCACTAACGGAGGACATCTTCAGGCGGGATCGTACGTTTTTCCTGAACCGCTCTCTACACAGAAGGTCGTTACTGCGCTGTATAGCGGAACATTTGTTGCGCCGCCACTACGCGCTACTTTTCCTGAAGGGTTTGTTGTTGCCGACATTTCCACATACCTTCCTGAAGGGTTTGCGTTTACCAGAGACACCCTCAGTACCCTTCCCGAAGGATATCTGTTCCCCGACACGTATTTCCTAAATGAAACAACCACTGCCGCAGAGCTCATCACCCGTATGCAGGAAAATTTCACTGCTAAGCTTGCACCACTCGCCAAAGACATCTCTGACTCTGGACTTACCGAAGATGAGGTAATTGTCCTTGCGTCTATTGTTGAGCGAGAAGCGAATGATTTGGAATCTATGCGTATCGTTGCTGGTATCCTGCTCACACGGCTCGATATCGGTATGGCACTGCAGGTAGACGCCACTCTCGACTATATCCTAGACAAAACAAGTGCAGAACTCACTGAGGACGATCTTAACCTCGATTCTCCGTACAATACCTATAAATACCCGAACCTTCCACCAACTCCTATCGCAAACCCGGGACTCATGGCAATCAACGCGGTACTTAACCCACTACCGTCTGAGTACCTCTACTACCTTACGGATTTTGACGGCGAGTTCCACTATGCCAAGACGTTTGAGGAGCACAAACAGAACAAAAAATATTACTTGCGCTAGCTCATTGGGCCTATTTAGGATAGTCTGACAGTACTACTTATGAAAAATACCCCCAAAACCGTGTATGTAGGCCTCTCAGGAGGTGTGGATTCGTCTGTGGCGGCGTATCGGCTTAAAAAGCAAGGCCATACTGTCGTTGGCGTATTCATCAAGGTTTGGCAGCCGGAATTTCTTACGTGCAATTGGGAAATGGAACGCCTCGATGCTATGCGTGTAGCGGCACACCTCAAGATACCGTTCTTAACTTTCGATGCAGAAGCTGCATACAAGCAAAAGGTTGCCGACTACATGATCGATGAGTATCGTAGGGGTCGAATCCCCAATCCAGACGTTATGTGCAACACGCACGTGAAATTTGGTGTTTTTCTCGATTTTGCACTACAGGATGGGGCAGACTTTGTCGCAACCGGCCATTACGCACGCGTGCAGAATCGAAAGGGGCAGTACGATCTTCTGCGTGGTGTCGATACCGAAAAAGACCAGAGTTATTTTCTTTGGATGCTGGATCAAGAACAACTCGCCCACACATTGTTTCCTGTGGGCGATACGAAGAAGAGACATATACGGGAGGAGGCAGCGCGGGCGGGACTCCCCACCTCAGACAAACCAGACAGTCAGGGAGTTTGTTTTTTAGGTGAGATCGATATGAAGGAGTTCCTCTCACACTATGTGCCCCAACAAACCGGCGACGTACTCAATGAACGCGGTGTGGTGGTGGGTACTCATGATGGAGCACTTTTTTATACGCTCGGCCAAAGACACGGCTTTACCATCACCACACACGAAACCAGGCGCGAACCACGATATGTCATAGGAAAAAATCTTGATGCAAATACCATAACGGTCGGGAACGCACCAGTAAAACGAGAGGGGCAGACGTACACGCTCGCACAGTGTAATTTCATTGGAGAGCTGACCGAAACACTCTTTGCACAGTTTCGTTATCGACAAAAACCTTTTGCGGTAACCCTCACGCACGATGGTGGACGTGCTATGCTTACCGTGCAAGATACCGACATTGAAGCAGCGCCTTCGGGACAATCGGCAGTACTCTACGCAGGCGAACGTTGTCTTGGCGGCGGCATACTTGAAACATAACCACACCACAAATGGCACACATCACTAAAGCAGACGGCACTACAGAGCTCTTTAAAGCGGGGAAGTTGCGTGCATCACTGCGCCGAGCTGGTGCAAGCCAACGGGAGGTACAGGAAATCATTACCACTATTGAGCCGACCATTGCGGACGGCATGACAACGCAAGAAATTTACCAGCATGCCTTTGCATTACTTCGTGAACATGAGACTCCTACGGCGGCGAAGTACTCACTTCGGCGTGCCATTTTTAACCTTGGACCAACCGGCTTTCCCTTTGAAGATTTTTTGGCACGACTGTTTGAAGCAGAGGGGTATATAACAAAAAAACGTCAGATCATAAAAGGGAAGTGTGCAACACACGAAATAGATATTGCGGCATATAAAGATACTGATAGTTTTGTTGCGGAAGCCAAGTTTCATGCGCGACCAGGCATCAAGTCAGATATTCAAGTAGCAATGTACTCGTATGCACGTTTTCTCGACCTGCAAGCACGGCCGATCTGTGCTGCCGACAGATGCGGTATCAATGCCCTCTACGTTATTACCAACACCAAATTTACTCGCGCAGCCGTACAATACGCAGAATGTGTCGGCATCAAACTGCTCGATTGGTACTATCCGCGCGGCAATTCGCTTCAAGACCGTATCGAAGCGGCTCAACTTTACCCAATAACAGCTCTCACCACCCTTTCAGTTAGACAAAAACAAATGCTCATTGAGCACGGCATTATTCTGTGTACCGATATTTTGCGCAAACCACGAGTACTCGGAAGTATCGGGATACCTGAGAAAAAGCGCTACGCAATACTTGAAGAAACACAGCTCCTGTGTGGGTAAGGATCCGGAAGTAAGATCGTAAGATTTGACAAAACTCTCGATATATAATGCCGCTTTCTTGTATTCGTTTTCTTCATGCTATAATCCCGGGGATTATACGTGTAGATTAGTTTAGGGTTATATGTCAGAGGCAGAAAAACAAGATAGTCAGAAGACCGTAGTGGCATTTGTGGTCGGTTTATTGGTTGGTGGGTTGCTCGTGTGGGTTTTCTCATCACCATCTGAAACATCGCCGACCGACGATGCAACTGAAACTCCTGATGCGATGGCCACCGAAAAGATGTCAGATACATCTGATCACACGGCTGCCATGGACGACACCGTGTCAATGTTAGACACCATCACTGTTGCCCCAGCACGCACCAGCGCCGCACTTAGCGTAGCAGACCAGCCCGCTGGTTTTGTGGTAGTACTTTCAGATACCACGTACCCAGCACCAACCGGTTGGATTGCAGTTCGTGAGTACATGGATGGCATTCCGGGTAATGTTCTCGGTGCTGCACGCTTTAATGAGGAAGAGGGGCTTACTCCAACAAGTGTGAGTCTCCTTCGCGCGACCGAGTCGGGGAGTTCATACCAGGTGGTGTATTACTCTGAAAACGGCGACCGTGTATTCGACCTTGCAGACGATGCACTCGTTGAAGAAGTTTCTGCAACTTTTGTAGCTGAATAAAACAGCACAACACGCACGAAAAAACCCCTTTCAAAAGGGTTTTTTTGTGCGTGGTATACTAACCAGCATCATATGGCTGATTTCACCAAACGATACAATCCAAATCGCTCCGCAGATTGGAATTATGGTGGCAAAAAATGGAAGCTCTCACGTTCAAAAATAGATTTTTTCATTGAGTGCCCACGTTGTTTTTATGTCGATAACAAGCTCGGAACCAAGCGACCAGGAATGCCTTCATTTAATCTCAATATCGCTGTCGATGAACTGTTTAAAAAAGAATTCGACCACTACCGAAAAGAGCAGAAACCGCACCCACTCATGGAAAAGTACGCGATTGAGGCCGTACCCTTTGCGCACAAAGACCTCGATACGTGGCGAGACAATTTTCAAGGTATTACCTATAACGACCCCGGTACGGGACTCACTGTTTCCGGTGCGATTGACGATGTTTGGCAAAAGCCGGACGGAAGTCTTATTGTTGTTGACTATAAGTCCACCTCCAAAGCAGGCACCATTGAGACACTGAGTGATTCGTCGTGGGAGGCCCAGTACAAACGGCAGATCGGTGTGTACCAGTGGCTTCTAGAGCAAAATGGCTTTACCGTAGACTCACGCGGGTACTTCGTGTACGCAAATGCCTCAAAAGATGAACCGGGCTTCAATGACACGCTGATGTTTGAAACAACTCTAGTACCTTGTGACGGCGACTCGTCGTGGATTCCTGATACACTCAGGGCGATACAATCGTGTCTTGAAAGTGAAGAGATACCTGCATCAGGAGAAGCGTGTGAATATTGTCCGTACCGCGAGGCCGCAGGAAAAAAGCTGCTTGCACTCCATCAAAAATCAAAACGATAACATGACCCCGTTTCAGAGAAAGGTTATTGACGTTGTGTGCGCCATACCTAAGGGAGAGACGCGTTCCTATGCTGCTGTTGCAGAGGCGGCAGGGAGTCCCCGCGCGTATCGTGCGGTCGCATCCCTCATGGCAAAAAACCACGATCCGGCCATTCCGTGCCATCGAGTCATCCATTCTGACGGCACCTTGGGTGACTACAATCGCGGTGGTATACTCAAGAAACGAAGACTTTTATTACAAGAGCAAGCTTTAACAAAAATACATGAGTTCAAATGATTCAAAATTGCAGGCAATTACCGACCAACAAAAGAAAGTTGAGGATAATAAGCGGCAAGCCGAGCGAGACCTCGAGCAGATGCGAGGTAAACATGCTCGAGAACTCGATTCAATGAAAGAGCGACATCGACGAGATGAAGACACGGCAACTAGGAAAATTACAGAACTGCAATCAGACCTCGCACGGCTTGCTTCAGAGTTCGCACGTCGCTCAGACGAAATTGCAAGAGAGGAAGAACGTAAACAAAAAGAAGTAAAAAAATAATCGTGTGCTGAACGTACGCATTGAGGCATCGTGGAAAGCGGTGCTGCAAAACGAATTTGTTGCACCATATTTTGCTGATCTCTCTGCGTTCGTACACACCGAATACAGCACACACACCGTATATCCGTCACCTAAAGATATTTTCCGCGCTTTCGACCTCTGCCCCTTTGAAGACGTGCGAGTGGTTATTTTGGGTCAAGACCCCTACCACGGCCGCGGACAAGCAAACGGGCTTTCGTTTGCTGTACCGGAAGGTGTTTCCAATCCTCCGTCGCTTCAAAATATTTTTAAAGAAATACAATCAGATCTTGGTATATCTCTCGTACACACCGACGGCGACCTCCGTCGCTGGGCCGAACAGGGAGTGCTCTTGCTCAATGCAACACTCACCGTGCGTGCTAACACCCCCGGATCTCATCAACACAAAGGTTGGGAAGAATTTACCGATGCGGCGGTACGCCATCTATCAGAACAGCGCGAACCTCTTGTCTTTATGTTGTGGGGCAACTATGCAAAGCAAAAGGGGGCGTGCATAGATCGCCAGAAGCACTGTGTCCTCGAAGCAGCCCACCCCTCACCATTTTCTGCCCACCACGGGTTTTTTGGGTGCAGACACTTCAGTAAAGCAAACGAGTATCTGGTGGCCCATGGCAAAACACCGATTGGCTGGCTGTAAGTAGTAGGTGCGTCGACAGCAAAGAGGTGGTACTATCCATTCTGTACTCGGGACAACTTATGAGCTATTCATACAAAATAGAACAGGCAATACGTGCCGCAGCAGTGCTCCATAAAGACCAGGTCCGGCGTGGCCTCGTTCCTATTCCGTATGTGGCACATTTGTATGCCGTCGCAACACTCATTTCTGATTATACTGAGGATGAAGACACCATTGTCGCGGCACTTCTTCATGACACAATTGAAGACACTGATTACACACCTCGAGAGCTTGAAAATGATTTTGGAAGAAACGTCGCTGATATCGTCCTTGGTGTAACCGAAACAGAGAACACTGAGGGAGCTGATTGGGCCACTCGAAAAAGAAAATATCTTAAGCAACTAAAAGGCGCTCCCGAAGCATCACTCATTGTGTCTGCAGCTGATAAGATTCACAATATGCGTAACCTCATTGAGGAGTATTACGATGCGCACGCTCGCTTTATGAAAGATTTTGGCGGTACCTTGGAGGAGCGAGTACGCGTATATCAAGAAATTAGCAACATTCTCAATCGTCGGCTGAAGAATCCTATTCTGTCTGAGTTCAACCACGTCTTTGAAGAATATAAGAAATTCATCCACCATGTCCAAACGAAACAAAGCTAATCCCCAATTCACCTACACTCCCACACAGACACTGCCTACTTTAAGAAAAATTGAAACGGAGTGGGATTTAAAAAAGTATTTCTATACTTCAGAAAAAGACCCGAACATCGAAAAAGATGTTGTGTCTGACGAGCGTGCGTATGCTGCATTTGCCAAAAAGTACCGAGGGCGAGATTTCACTTCATCTGCATACATTCTCATGCACGCCCTAAAAGACTATGAAAAATTACTTGCTCGGGGCAGGATGACAAGGGCGCTGTATTACTTACACTATCGCACCACGCTTAATGCAAAAGATACTATTGCTGAAAAAAAACTTAACCTTCTTGAGGATCGTGCAAATAAGGCAACCAATCAGGTTCTTTTCTTTGAACTGACACTGGGAAAGATACCAAAGGCAAGGCAAAAACAATACCGCAAAGAAAAGATACTTGCGCCCTATCACTACCTCCTTACTAAGGTCTTTAAGGAGGGGGGCCATCACCTTACTGATGCTGAAGAGAGAGTAATCAACCTACTTTCAGCGTCTTCTTCGGGAATGTGGTCCTTAATGGTAGAAAAGATCATAAGCAACAGACACATTATGTTCGAGGGTAAAAAACTGGCGCTCCCCGAGGCATTTGAAACCATCGATGTGCATACTCCGGCTAAAAAAACGGTGTTGTGGAATAAAATCTTGGATGAATTAGAACAAATCTCTGAAGTTTCAGAAAACGAGCTGACCGCTCTTGTGTCTCGAAAGAAAACTCTGGACGAGCTTCGCAACTATGCAAAGCCGTACTCAGCAACCGTCCTCCGGTACGAAAACGAAGAGCGGGGTGTTGAAGCGCTTGTTGACGCTATCAGTGCTCAAGGCTTCGCACTGAGCAAAAAATTTTACAAACTCAAGGCAAAATATCACGCCGTACTCCAGCTACCCTACGAACATAAATACAACACGATAGGTGAAAACCCTAAAGTTTCTTTCGAGGATGCGGTGGAAATCTGTCGAGATGCGTTTTATGGTACGAAGAGAGAGTACGGGGAATACTTTGACACTATGTTAACCGAGGGAAACATCGATGTGTACCCCAAAAGCGGCAAGCGCGGTGGAGCGTTTATGTCATACACTCCCGGTACCCCCGAACAGCCGATATTCGTGTTCCTTAACCACACTGACAACTTCTCATCACTCCAAACACTTGCGCATGAAATGGGACACGGCCTCCATTCGGCTCGCAGCAAGAAACAGAAGCCATTGTACGAGAGTTGCACAATAACTACCGCGGAGACGGCAAGTACATTATTTGAAAATATTGTGTTTACTACTTTTTTCAAACAAGCCCCCATCGAACAACGTGCATCACTTCTCCATGATAAAATTACTCGAGATATCGCTACTATTCAACGCCAAATTGCATTCTTTAATTTTGAATTGGAAATGCATCAGACCATTCGATCACACGGTGCAATTTCGAAGGAAGAGCTAAATGTGTTGATGGCCAAACACCTCCGGTCATATCTTGGTCCGGGAGTAAACGTAACCGAGCGCGATGGTCTCTCGCATGTATACGTACATCACTTTCGGTCTATGTTTTACGTATACACCTATACCTACGGCATTCTCATGAGCAACATCATGCAACAACGACTTGCTGCAGACCCAAAATATATTAAGGAAATAGACAACTTTCTTTCTGCGGGAGGATCTGATACCGTAGAGAATATCTTTCAAACTATTGGTATAAACGCACGGAAGGTGGAGACTTTCTTGGAAAGTCTTGAGGCACACGCTGCAGATATTCGCACTTTTGAAAAAATGATTTCGAAAAAATAACGTATGTCAGGAAACGAGATTCGAGCAGCATATCTGAAGTTTATGGAGGAACGAGGTCATACCATCGTGCCATCGTCTGCGCTCGTGCCCGAGAATGACCCAACGACACTGTTTACCGGAAGTGGTATGCAGCCGCTCATGCCGTTTCTTATGGGGGAACCACATCCAAAGGGTACTCGTGTGGTGGATTCACAAAAATGTTTCCGCGCTGAAGATATCGAAGAGGTAGGGGACAACCGACACACAACCTTCTTCGAGATGTTGGGCAACTGGTCGTTTGGTGATTATTTTAAAGAAGAGCAACTCACTTGGTTTTATTCATTTCTGACCGACACCGTTGGACTCGACCCCGAACGCCTCTACGTAACCGTATTCCAAGGTGACGAAGAACACGACCTGCCGCGTGACACTGACTCAGTCGCTATTTGGCAACGGCTCTTTGATGAAAAGGGTGTTTCAAACGAAGTTGCTGACATCGGTTCTGAAGCAGCAGGTGGCAAGCGGGGCATCAACGACGGTGAACGTATTTTTTATTACGATGCTAAGAAAAACTGGTGGAGTAGAGCGGGTAAACCCGCAAACATGCCCGTCGGTGAACCAGGCGGTCCTGATAGTGAGATGTTTTATGACTTTGGTATCGAACATAATCCAAAATTTGGTACATACTGTCACCCCAACTGCGACTGCGGCCGATTTATGGAGATTGGCAATTCAGTGTTTATGGAGTATCTCAAAACTGAAAACGGTTTTAAGAAGCTACCGAAGCAGAATGTGGACTTCGGCGGCGGACTTGAACGTATTGTCGCAGCGTCACTGCACAGCACTAACGGGGTGAACGATGTGTTTAAAACTGACCTATTTGCTCCGACAATGGCTGCACTCGAGCAACTTTCTGGCAAAACGTACACCGACAACCTTCTTGCATTTCGGGTTATTGCAGACCACCTCCGTGGAGCCGTATTTATGATCGGTGACGGTATTCTGCCCGGTAATACCGAACAAGGATATTTCGTACGTCGTTTAATTCGCCGTGCAGTACGCTACGCGGATATGCTGGGAGTGCCTGAAGGCAACTTCGCACACATTGCTGACAGTGTTATTAATCTGTATCATGCGCAGTATCCGAATCTCAAGGAAACATGTAACGACATTAAGACAGCCATCGAAAAAGAAGAAGCGCAGTTTCGAAAGACGCTCACTCGCGGTCTTGCTGAATTTGAGAAGATTGCACAGGGAGGCGCAGTGACTGGCACCGATGCCTTTGTGCTCTTTACCACATACGGCTTCCCGTACGAACTCACCGAGGAACTTGCGACTGAACGAAACCTTTCGGTTGACCGAAAGGAATTTGAGGCACAAATGGCTGAACACCAGGAAAAATCCCGACTCGGCGCAGAACAAAAGTTTAAGGGTGGACTCGCAGATAATTCTGAAAAAGTGCTGCAATACCACACTACAACACATCTCTTACTTGCCGCACTGCGAGAGATACTAGGCAATCACGTACACCAAGCGGGTTCAAATATTACCGGAGAACGGCTACGCTTCGACTTCACTCATCCGGAAAAGGTTGAACGTGAGACTCTCGATCGCATTGAAACGTGGGTGAACAACGCTATCACAGTCGGCGGAGACGTGACTATTACACCAATGTCTAAGGTAGCGGCAGAAAGTGATCCGACTGTGGAGGGAAGTTTTTGGGACCGTTACCCTGATGAAGTGAATGTCTACCAAGTTACCGGAAACGACGGCACTATTTTCTCAAAGGAACTTTGTGGTGGGCCACACGTGGGAGCTCTGGGTGATATCAGGGGAACATTCAAGATTACCAAGGAAGAGTCTTCCTCTGCAGGCGTACGTCGTATTAAGGCAGTGCTTGAATAGCAAACTCTGTGCCTGTAGATAGCCCCGCCGGCGCTTCGCGCCGGCGGGGTATACTTATACGTAATGGGACTTTTTGGGTTTGGTGGTCGTTCTTCAGACGCACAGTACGGTGCTCTTTTTGATGTTGGATCAGGAAGTGTTGGTGTTGCCATTGTGCGCTCTGATCACACAAAACCGCAACCCGAGGTCATTTATGCTGAACGGATATCAACACGCGCCACGCTTATGGCAGACCGGGACGAAATTGTACGAGGTATGCGGGAAGCACTCTTCACTGCAAGTCTCAACCTCGCAAAAACAGGCATCCACGAACTACGTTCTAAGGATTCTCGAGGCACCATCAGTAAACTTTTGGTCACCGGCTCTGCGCCATGGTCATACACCATCTCCAAAAACATCCTTTCAACACATGATACAGAAGTGAAGGTGACCAAAGCACTCCTAGACGACTTAGTAGAAAATGCTGAAACGGAAATGACTGACGACCTTGAGGAAGATACTATCAGTAACGCCCTCGGGCTCACTATCGTTGAACGAGCCACAATCGATGTGCGTATAAACGGCTACTCAGTACGAGAACCGGTCGGTCTTAGGGGTAAAAATATCTCTCTATCACACATTACGGGCTTGTTACAAAAAGAAGTACTCGATGCACTCGATGAGGTCGAGGAAAAAATATTCCCCAATACATCACTCAGCGCACACAGCTTTATGTTGGTAAACTACTGCGTTCTTCGTGACGCCTTTTCTGAAGTCGATAACGTTACTATCATAGATGTCACCACCGAAGCAACTGAAATCGGCGTCGTACAAGATGGGGTACTTAATTACTCCACACATGCCCGACACGGCCTCAATACATTACTGCGCAGTATTGTGGCGACAACAAATACTGCTCGGGAGGACGCGCTATCTCTACTTCGTGGCTATGTCGAAAATACGATAACTGATAAAGAACGTACTCGTATTGAACACTACATCACTCAGTATGCACACGAAATAGCTAAAACACTCAAAAAAATCCAACAAAAAGAGCCTGTGCAAACAACTCTTGCCATAACAGCACCCTTTGAATCGTTGGCATTTTATCGCACCATATTGCCAGCTATAGTAAGTGACGCAACCGGTATCGAGGTTTCCTTGCTACCTTTTGATATACTAGGGAAGGGGGGCATTGACCACATACCTGCACAAGATATATACCTGGCCATTATTGCCCGATTTTTCCACAAGTTGCATGGCTGTGGAGAGCTTAATAGTGCTTAACGAGCTTATACTAACGAAACATATTGTATGTCACAAAAATGGAATCTGCAGGACATCAAACCCACTGACTCTGGTGTACCTAAGCGACGAGCACCACAACGACGTGTGTCCACCCCAACTCCTCCACCAACACCGAGTACACCGGCACGTGATCCACGCACAACACCAATTGCAAAACTCAATAACGGTTCCCAGTGGGGAGGAAAAGTGAAGCTTATTGTGGGTATTGTTGTGATCGTGGGTATTGGATTTGTGGCCAGTGGATTTTTCAGTGGTGCAGATCTCACTGTGTACCCTAAATATCGAAATACCAGCGTTCAAACGACGGTAACTGCATACGCTGAACCAGCAGGAAATGAGCTAAGTTACGAACTCTTGGTACTTGAAGCAAACGGAGAACGACAAGTGACTGCCACGGGGGAAGAAACGGTTTCTGAACGTGCGGTTGGCAGCATTTCTATTTACAATGAATACAGTACTGCACCGCAACGCCTGATCAAAAACACTCGTTTTGAGTCTCCTGATGGTCATATATATCGTATTGAGGAGTCGGTCGAAGTACCAGGAACAAGCAAAGATGAAGACGGTGGTCTCGTCCCCGGTGTTGTTACTGCCAAAGTATTTGCTGATGGCACTGGTGAAGCGTATAACATTGATCCGGCAACATTCACCATCCCCGGTCTTGTCGGGTCAGAGCAGTTTGAAAAAATGTATGCCAAATCAACAGTCGCGTTTACTGGCGGCTTTGACGGGGTACGGTACGTTGTAGAAGATACCGAGCGTATGGCTGCACAAGAGTCACTCCACACCGAACTGAAAGAAGCGCTGCTGAAGAAACTTGACGAGGAACGACCCCTTGGCTTTGTCGTATACCCAGACGCAGCAACCTTTACCTTCAATCCACTTCCAACAACCGAGTACGACGAAACTCTGGTGACTGTCAAAGAACGTGGGCGTATGGAGGTGCCACTCTTCAAAGAATCTGAGTTCGCAGCATTCCTTGCAAAGAACACCGTGCCTGGCTACGAAGATGATGAGGCAGTGTACTTGACCGATTATGCAAAACTCCAATTTGACTACCAAAGTACCGGCACAACCACTACAGAAACGACAACCGCCATCAGCTTTAATCTAAGTGGAAATATCGAGATCGTGTGGGATTTTGACGCACACAGGCTCCGAAAGGACGTCGTCGGACTCTCTAAAACAGCCATTCCTTCAGTACTTACAGGTTATCCAGCAATCGAACGAGCTGAGGCGGTTATCAAACCGTTCTGGGCAAACACCTTCCCGGACACCGAAGACGACATCCGGATTCATACCGTTATTAGCGATCAGGCAGAGTAGCAGCCCACACCCTACTTGACGCTTATTCTCAATTTTGGTAAACTCTCCACCGTTTGATGGAAAAAGAGTCAGACAAAGATAATCTCGTCTACGGCACAGTGGAGGAGGCGCTTCCAAATGCGCTTTTTCGCGTTCAGATGGACGGGGAAGAAGAGCCGAAGCTTGCGTACCTCGCAGGTAAAATGCGGAAGTTTCGCATCCGCGTACTGGTAGGAGATCGTGTCGGTATTGTGCCCGATCCATATGGTGGCAAGGGACGCATTACTAAACGAATGTAATACAGTGCATTTGCGATTATTTACGACATATGAAAGTACGATCATCCGTTAAAAAAATCAGTCCTGACGATATTATCGTTCGCCGACGAGGAACTATTTATGTAATTAACAAAAAGAAGCCTCGAAATAAGCAACGACAAGGCTAACACACTACTGTATGCGTATTGCAGGTATCACAATTCCAGACAACAAGCACCTCGAGTATGGTCTCACTGCTGTACACGGCATAGGCATTTCTCGCGCACAGGATATTTTGGATGAACTCAACATAGCACGTGTAGCAAGGCCAGCAGATCTTTCAACCGATCAAGAAAACGCTATTCGAGAGAAAATTGAATCATTCACCATTGAAGGAGACCTCAAGCGAATGATCGCAAGCAACATTAAGCGTCTTAAAGACATTCAGTCATACCGTGGTACGCGACACGCACGCAGACTCCCTGCTCGTGGCCAGCGGACCAAGACCAACGCACGTACGCTTAAGGGTGTTAAGAAGACTATGGGATCTGGACGTCGCAAGCTTGAAAAGACCTAGAAGCTAATACATAACAGTACACACTACCTATGGGTAAGAAACGAATTATCAAAAAAGCAGGAGGATCAGACGCGAGTGGTGCATCACGTGCGCTTAACCGTGTCATGAAAAAAAAGGTTCCTTCAGGAATCCTCAATATTCTTGCAACTTTCAACAACACTATCGTGACTCTCGCTGACGCGAAAGGAAATTCTCTCATCGCTGCATCAAGTGGCGCTCTCGGATTTAAGGGTTCACGAAAAAGCACCCCCTTCGCCGCTGCAAAGGTTGGTGAAATTCTTGCCGACAAAGCAATCGAAATGGGTATGAAGGAGGCGACCGTGGTGATTCGTGGTGTGGGCGCAGGACGAGAGTCTGCGCTTCGTGCGTTTGCGGGCAAAGGTATTACCGTCACGAAGATTACTGACCGCACACCGGTGCCACATAACGGTCCTCGAGCACCGAAAGCACGACGTGTGTAGTACGTCATAATTTTAATTCATTTCACTCATTACAAAATTATGAAAATAGGACCAAAATTCAAAATTGCAAAGCGTCTCGGGGCACCAATTTTTGAAAAGACTCAGACTCAGAAGTTTGCTCTTTCTGAAGCGCGTGCAGGCAAGCGTCGCAAAGGCCGTCCAGGTGCAATGACCGACTATAAACGTCAGCTTATCGAGAAACAAAAGATGCGCTTTAGTTACGGTATTTCTGAACGACAGCTCCGACGATACGTCGATGAGGCAATTGCACATGGACATCAGCCAATCACACTTCTTATCGGCCGACTTGAATCCCGCCTTGATAACGTTGTGTATCGACTCGGACTTGCAAAGACCCGACGACTCGCACGACAGATGGTCTCACACGGGCACATTACCGTGAACGGACGCCGCCTTACCATTCCGTCACACAAGGTAGACATCGGCGACACTGTAGCAGTACGAGAGGGAAGCCGCGCATCAGGACTCTTTACCACGATTGTAGACGACCACGAATCTGCTGGGGTGCCGCACTGGCTTAGTTTTGACTTGAAGAAGTTGTCTGGTGAAAAGAAATCAGAACCGACCTATGAACCCTCAGAGACTCTGTTTGATCCGCAGCAAATTCTTGAGTTTTACAGCCGTTAATAACTAGTAATAACAATAGTCGTATGCTAGAAACAAACGTTGCACTACCATCAAAGCCCCGTGTCGTAACCGAAGAAGATTTTTTCGGTGTATACGAAATTGATGGCCTCTACCCAGGGTATGGCCACACACTCGGTAACTCACTTCGTCGTATCATACTTTCATCACTTCCAGGTGCAGCAATCACCCAAGTGAAGATTGATGGTGTACAGCACGAGTTTTCAACACTCGAGGGTGTTAAGGAAGATGTGATCACCATCTTGCTGAACCTCAAGCGCGTCCGCATGGCAATGCATAGTGACGAACCACTCACCATGACGCTCAAGGCGTCAGGTGCAAGCGTAGTAACTGCAGGGGACATTCAGGCACCAAGCCAGATTGAAATACTAAATCCGGAACAACCGATTGCAGAGATTACCGCAAAGGGCGGCTCGCTCGATATTGAACTTACGGTAGAACATGGTCTTGGCTATGTACCACGTGAAGTGCACCAGAAAGAGAAGGTTGATATCGGTACCATTGCACTTGATGCTGTTTTCACACCAATCCGTCGCGCAAACTATGAAGTAGAAAATATGCGTGTAGGCGACCGAACCGACTATAACCGACTTCGTGTGTCTATCGAAACTGACGGAACTGTTTCTCCGCGAGAGGCACTCGAGCAATCTATCGAGATTATGGTCCATCAACTCAAAGCAGTGATTGGATTCCAAGAAAACACTTCTGAAGAGAAATCGGAGATCGAAGCTGCAAACAAGGATACGAGCGACACAACAGACACCGATGGGGGAGAACCTGACTCCGACATTCTTAAGACACGTATTGAGATGCTCGACCTTTCAACTCGCACCCAAAATGCACTAGAGGAAGCCAACATCCGTACTATAGGAGGACTTGTACGAAAGAAAAAAGATGATATCCTAGCGCTCGATGGTATTGGACCGAAGGGTGTCGAGGAAATCGAAACGGTATTGAAGAAAATGAACATCGGTCTTCGCGATTAATATCCGTAACACGTACGCATGCGTCATCATAACAAAAACAGAATATTCGGACGAACACGACGCGGTCGTACAGCACTGCTCCGTTCTCTTGCAATTTCCCTTATTGAAAACGGAAAAATCCTCACCACCGAGGCACGTGCAAAGGAACTTCGACCATACATTGAACGTCTCGTTACCTATGGAAAGAAAGGTACGCTCGCAGCCCGCCGACAAGCGGCAACAAAGCTTGGTGAGCCACGCGCAGCAACCATCAAGAAGCTGTTCGACGAAATTGCAAAAGAGTACAGCGACCGCAGTGGTGGCTACACGCGTATTACCAAAGCAGGCCCAACTCTTGCTGGTCGCAGGGAAGCGGTGATTGAATTTGTTAAATAGTAGTATGGAAACACGAGAATACACCATTGATGCACAGGGAAAGCGACTCGGTCGTGTGGCGACTGAAGCTGCGTCAGTGCTTTTGGGTAAGGACACACCAACGTTTACCAAAAATACTGTTGCTGCAGTGGTAGTAAGAATTACCAACGCAAGCAAGCTTGATATTTCTGAAAAGCGAGCTGGGGAAGAGTTTCAGACCTACTCAGGATACCCAGGAGGACGCAAAGTAGAGACGCTCGGACACCTTGCAAAGCGCCGTGGATACGATGAGGTGCTTCGCCGTGTTATTGGGGGCATGCTTCCTAAGAACCGTTTACACAAAGTGCGCATGCGTAATCTGGTAGTTAGCGAATAGATATATTATGGCAACACAGAAGACATACATTGAGGGAATTGGCCGACGCAAAACTGCAACTGCGCGTGTCCGTATTACCCCAGCAAAAACCGAAACCATCGTGGTAAATGACAAGCCGATTGAAGAATATTTTGGACTTGCTGCACATGAACACGACATCCGTTCAGTGCTCACTCTCGAGGGTGCTGGTGTCGAGACGTACGAAATTACTGCAAAAGTACGGGGTGGTGGTCTTTCATCACAAGCAGAGGCAATTCGTCTCGGTATTGCACGTGCGCTCGTGAAAGAAAAAGCTGACCGACGTGTCACACTCAAGCGCGCAGGCTTTCTCAAGCGTGACCCTCGTTCTGTTGAACGAAAAAAGTTTGGTTTGCTCAAAGCTCGCAAGCGCCCAGCTTGGAGTAAACGATAACTGTTTATCGTTTACTCTATCCGCGAAGCGGCGGCCGATGTATTTTTGCCTTTCCTAGCAAAAATACCAGGTCGAGGAGGAAACCGAGTCAAACACTCACAATATAAACTATATGAAAAAAGTACTGCAAAGTACTTTTTTTGTTCCCGGACAAGAAAGACTTCTAAAAAGCCTCTGCGGAGCTTCTTTTGTTGTTAATTACTGTATTGATGTTGTGCATGCTACGCCCTGTAAACAGAGTCCGATAAAAATAACACTGGGTACCGTGTTGCTGTTTTGACACAAAAAAATTTCGCGTTATAATGCCTCAGCTACGTGCCCCGTTTGTGATCACAGGTGGGTCACCTACCTCAGGAGCACGATATCCGCAGCACACCACACTGTCTCATTATTTGGCTTAATGTATAAGATTTTCAACCAGGATGTTTAATTCAAACAAAGACATTGAGGAAATTGTGGAGGACACGCACGAAGATACTTTAGAGGACATCGAAGTAGCGCAGGAGGAAGACATCCGCAAGGGAAAGCTCCGCGTACTTAAAGAAAAGTTGAAAGTGGCAGAAAAAGAAAAAATGACTTGTCTTGAGGATCTCCAGCGAATGCGTGCAGACTTCCTCAACAGCAAACGCCGTCTCACCGAGCAGCTCGCCGTAGACACAGAGCGTGCAAAAGAGGATTTCATACAACACCTCTTGCCGCTCGCAGACAGTTTCGACATGGCGTTTGCTCACACTGATACATGGGAAGGAAGCGATGCAGGTTGGCGAAAGGGTGTCGAAGCAATCCATACACAGCTGCAATCAATTTTTAAGTCCTACGACGTTACTACTATTGATGCGGTTGGTGACGTATTCGACCCAAATACGCACGAAGCTGTATCAACACAAGTGGGAGGCGGTGGTGCCGCATCAGACACCGTCGTTGCTGTTCTCCAAAAGGGGTACCGCATGAATGACCGATTGATACGACCTGCAAAAGTAATTATCAGTGCATAATATACTTCATATTAATCTACAACTATGTCAAAAATTCTTGGAATCGATCTTGGAACTACTAACTCCGCAATGGCTATTATTGAGGCCGGGGAGCCGACTATTATTGAAAATGCGGAAGGAAATCGCACTACACCGTCTATTGTTGCTATTTCAAAAACCAAGGAACGGCTCGTCGGACAAATTGCAAAACGACAAGCAGTGACCAACCCGCAGAATACCATTTACGGTATTAAACGCTTCATGGGACACACCTTTGCTGATCCTGCGGTACAGAAAGACAAAGAAGTGGTGCCTTACGAAGTAAAAGAGGGTACTGACAAGGGTGTAGTCGTCCACATGGGCGAAAAAGATTACCGACCGGAGGAAGTGTCGGCAATGATACTGGCGAAACTTAAGGCAGATGCTGAAGCTAAAATTGGTGAAAAAATTACCGAGGCAGTTATCACCGTACCTGCGTACTTTAATGATGCACAACGTAAGGCAACCCAAGATGCAGGAAAAATTGCCGGCCTTGAGGTAAGACGTATCATCAATGAACCAACTGCTGCTGCGCTTTCATACGGCTTTAATAAAAAGAAGGACGAGAAGATCGTAGTTTTTGACTTCGGTGGAGGAACCTTTGATGTTACCGTCCTCGAGGTGGGGGACGAGGTGGTTGAGGTACAGGCGACCGACGGTGACTCACACATGGGCGGGCGTGACATTGATCAAAAGATCGTTCGTCACTTTATTGACACCTTCAAGAGTACTGAAGGTATTGATCTCAGCAAAGATCCGCTTGCTCTCCAACGCCTTGATGAAGCTGCTGAGAAGGCCAAGCTCGAACTCTCATCGGCTGGTGAGACTGAGGTTAATATTCCGTTCATCACCTCAGACGCAAATGGTCCAAAACATATGCTACTCACCATCACTCGTGCAAAGCTCGAAGACCTTGCTCGCGAGTATGTCGACCGCTCTATCGAAATCACCAAGCGTGCACTTGAAGCGTCACCATTCAAAAAAGAAGAAATTGACGAGATCATACTCGTTGGCGGCCAGACACGCATGCCGGCAATTCAGGCGGCTGTAAAAGAACTCTTCGGTAAAGAACCAAATAAGTCCATCAACCCTGACGAAGTGGTGGCACTCGGTGCGGCTATTCAAGCCGGTATCTTCCAGGGAGATGTGCAAGACATAACCCTAGTCGATGTTATTCCACTTTCGCTCGGTATTGAAACAATGGGATCGGTGTCGACCAAACTGATTGAAAAAAATACCCACATTCCAACAAAGCGTGAACAGGTATTCTCGACCGCCGCAGACAATCAAACCTCGGTGGAAATTCACATTACACAGGGCGAACGTCCTATGGCAGCAGATAATAAATCACTCGGACGCTTTATCCTCGACGGCATTCCGCCGGCGCCACGTGGCGTACCTCAGATTGAGGTGATCTTTGACGTTGACAGTAACGGAGTGCTCAACGTAACTGCAAAGGACAAATCAACCAACAAGGAGCAGAGTATCCGCATTGAAGCAAATTCTGGTCTTTCAGAAGACGATATTGAGCGCATGAAGAAAGATGCAGAGGAGCATGCTGGAGAAGATGCTAAGAAAAAGGATCTTATCGACGCCCGCAACGTAGCCGACCAAATGATCTACACTGCAGAAAAGGCACTTACTGACCATAAAGACAAAGTGAGTGCAGAGATTAGGGGGGGTGTTGAAGAAAAAATTACAGCCCTCAAAGCTGCAAAAGATAGAGATGATCTTGAAGCAATCAAAACCGCCTCAAGTGAACTCTCAACTGAAATGCAGAAAATTGGCGCAGCGATGCAGGGAGACGGTCAGGTGACACCTAACGGTACAAACGCCTCGGAAGCACCACACACCGAGGACGTGGTGCGCGATGCAGAAGTGGAAGAAAAACCAAACGAGGACGGGGCAAAATAATGTCGTCATGCTGGCACGATGAAAAACTACTATGACATCCTAGGAATAGACAAAAGTGCGTCGAAGGACGATATCAAAAAGGCGTTCCGTAAACTTGCGGCTAAATATCATCCGGATAAAAAGACGGGCGACGAGGCAAAATTCAAAGAAATTAGTGAGGCATACGCGGTATTGGGTGACGAAAAAAAACGAGCGGAGTACGATACCTACGGCCGATCGTATGCTGGTGGTGGTCCCGGTGGAGGTGCGGGCTGGGGCGGATTCCAGAACGGCTTTGGTGGTATGGAATTCGACCTCAACGACATCTTCGAAAACTTCGGCGACATTTTTGGTGGTGGTTTTCAACGTGGACGCGGACAGACGCGCGGCAACGACATTTCGGTAGATATAGAACTCACCTTCAAGGAATCTATCTTCGGCACCAAACGTTCACTCAAGCTCTACAAAACAAATACTTGTGCTACCTGTGATGGTTCTGGTGCAAAAACAGGCACCGAGATGACTACATGTGCCACCTGTAACGGAAACGGAAAGATACGTGAAGCACGACAAAGCATTATGGGCAACTTTACGACCGTGCGCGAGTGTACCGTGTGTCACGGGAAAGGGAAGGTACCTAAAGAAAAGTGTACTGATTGCAATGGATCGGGCGTTCGAAAAACCGATGATCAAGTGGCTATCGAAGTGCCTGCGGGTATCGAAAACGGTGAAATGATCCGACTCACCGGACGTGGTGAGGCAGTCGCTGGTGGTGTTCCTGGCGACCTGTACGTCAAAATACATGTAAAGAACGATTCTGCGATCGCCCGAAATGGAAATAACCTCCTCACCACACTTCGAGTGAAGCTTTCGGACGCACTACTTGGAGGTTCATACACGGTTGAGACACTTGATGGACCGGTGGCAATAAAAATTCCTGCAGGTGTTGCACATGGTGAGCTTCTTCGTGTTAAAGGGAAGGGTGTACCTATGACTCGCAGTGGGCGCGGCGACTTCTTGGTAAAAATTTCTATTGACATACCGCAGAAACTTTCCCGCAAAGCGAAGCAGCTTATCGAAGATCTTAAAAACGAGGGAATCTAGCGTCCCCGAACCATTTAGGGGTCAAACCCCTAAATGGTTCATCCTCGAAAAAAGAACCAAAAACTACTCAAGTAGGTCCGCGTTGGGATTGGGATTCTTTTCTGCAGCACGTTGTTCGAAAATATATCTACAGTGCCTTGGGGCGTTTTTGATATACCCACTCCTTCCTTCAAATTGATCGAGGATCATACTTGTCTCCAAGAAGTCACAATCTTTTTTACCTTCATAAACAACGTGACTTGTTTTGTATACTTCATGAATATTGCGAAACCCATGTACCGTATAATTAAGATTCACATACGCTGCCAGATGTAGCAATTTAGTATCACTATCTACATGCGCACGCTTGTAGACACCTTGAAATAATGTTCCTTCACGACTATTTTTTTCGTTAAAATAAGAAG
>JAGQLY010000025.1 GCA_020428905.1 Candidatus Kaiserbacteria bacterium
ATCGCTCTCAGGGAATATCCTTTGTCTAACAATATCTTTATTTCCAAACGCTCCGCTTTTCGTAAATCTCCTTTCTTCATAACACTCAAGTTTAACTGAGTGTCCTAATAGATTGTGGAATCTACGAACTCTACTACACTACCAAAAGGAGGTAGCGATGTTTGATTTCTATCTGGACTACTGGCTCACATGGCCGGTAGTGACTGGAATGTCCTTGGTCGTGTACTGGGCAGTCTCCTCTCTCCTCTGCGTTCTGAGGGACTACTTTGGTCTCGGGAACTGCTTTGGGCACACCCGGAGAGAGATACTCTTCTTCATGCCCATGCCCGGCCGACGCGGACGTCGGATCAAGCTGGTCCGCGAGCTGTTTGACGCTGTTAAGCAGCAGGGAATGCCGGAGTCCCTTTTTATTAGCGGATACAGCCAGCGCGAATTTGAGACTGCTGTCGAGGGGGGAGACCATGAAGTCCTCGATGAGATATTCGAGGAGTTCGGCACGACTCGCGACGTTATCTGTATCCGCCCGATACTGGCGGTCGTGGTGGCGGCGTTGTTTCCGATCATCCTGATCGTGGCTATCACGTTAGTAGTGGCTACGGTTATTTCGGGCAGTATATCTGTCGAAGCATAAGGAGGTGCGAAACAAAATACAGTTAAGGTGTTGTGCAGAGATTGCGCAACACCTTTTTGTTTGTTGTCTTAAGACATAATGTTAAGTATACTTAACGTTGTTATCTTACGAGACTAAGTACGTATGTGTATGAAATCTGACGACGAGCTCAAGCGAGATCATCCTGAACTCTACAAGGTTGCTCGCGAAGGTGGCACCGAAGCACCGTTTATCGGTGAATATGTAAATGAACACACTGATGGTATGTACCACTGTGCCGTGTGTGATGCCCCACTTTTCTCCTCAACAGCCAAATTTGACAGCAAAACCGGCTGGCCGTCATTTACTGATCCAGAAAACGCTGCTGCAGTGACCCTGCATGACGATGATAGTCATGGCATGCGGCGCACCGAAGTACGGTGTGCAAAGTGCAGTGCACACTTAGGGCACGTGTTTCCGGACGGCCCAGAGAAAAATGGCACAACCTGCGATCGCTACTGCATCAATAGCGTGTCACTTACTCTTAAAGAATCTTAACTATGGAAAAGAAAGCGTATCTTGCGGGCGGCTGCTTTTGGGGACTTGAAGATTTGGTGCGAAAGCAACAGGGTGTGCTTGATACTGACGTGGGGTATACCGGCGGCACCAACGACAATCCAACATATGAAGATCATCCGGGACACGCGGAGGCGCTTGAAATTACTTACGACGATAGTGTATTTGATTTTCGACACGTGCTTGATTTTTTCTTCCAAATTCATAATCCAACGACATTGAATCGTCAGGGGAATGATGTGGGAACGTCATATCGGTCGGCGATCTTTTACCAAAATGAAGAGGAGAAAAAGATCGCCGAAGAAATGATCGAAGTAGTGAACGAATCAGGCAGATGGCCTGACTCTGTCGCGACAACGCTCGAACCATTCACACGATTCTGGCCTGCTGAGGGCTACCATCAGGATTATTTGGAAAAAAATCCGGGCGGCTATACCTGCCACACAATTTATTTCGATAGCTACCTAACGGAGTAGCACACAGTTTGCTGGTAGTGGTATATACTAAAGGGAGTGAACACAGTGTATAATTCAGCATCACGTCTTTCACAAGAGACTTCATATTACGTCTATACTATGTGGGCGGCGTTGTTGTTTTCTGCACTTTTTGCTGTGTACCGCGGTGATTGGATTACCGTGTTTGTAAGTATACTTACACTCGCGCTTTCCATGTATGCACTCCACATGAGTCGTAAGGTAGGACTTCGCGTGCCGTCGTCACTTCTCACAGCAACAATTTTTTTCATTTACTTCAGTCTCTTCTGGGGCGAAGTGTATAATTATTATGAGCGATTTTGGTGGTGGGACGTACTGCTACATGCGTGGTCAGCAATCGGTTTCGGTCTCATTGGTGCTATCACACTCATTTTCATCTTTCGCCGTAATAAGGTTGTGGCGAGTCCGTTTATGATTTCAGTGTTCGCATTTTCGTTCTCACTCGCCATTGGCGCGCTCTGGGAAATAGTGGAGTTCGGGCTCGATATATTCCTTGGTTGGAACCTCCAAAAATCGGGACTTTTCGATACTATGGGTGACCTCATCGTGGACACCGGGGGAGCGCTTATTGGTGCCGGTGCGGCCTACGTATACCTTCGGTGGAATGTTCGTACCTTCTTCGCCTCGCTTATGCGTGAAGTATTTGATGAAAATATTTCCCTACCATAGGTACGTTGCTTCCGGTTGACTATCGGTTCTCGTTGGTATATTAGTGTTTCTTGGGTCTTTGGTAATAGGAACACTCATGTGTATACGCTCAAGGCAACATGGGCAGGGCACAATGTGCCTTTGCGCACGGCACAAGCCGCAACCGTTGAAGAGGCAGACACGCTCGTGCACGATCTTGAGAGTGACCTTGTGGCTGGTCATATCCGCGTGTTAAGTGTCGAGCACCTCTTTACACCGACGGTATTGTGTGTTGATCTGCTTAACCCAGACAGCACCATACAAAAATCATACAATCTTCCTCGTGTTTCTTGACCGCCTCGGCGGTCATTTTTGTGCACGCGTTGTCGGAGTGCTATACTTAACACCCAAGTACGAGAGGAACAGTGCTCTGTATTTTATTGCTAATCAAACGATCCTATGAAAAAAACACTTACCATTCTCATTATTCTCCTTGTCGTTATTTTTGGTATCTACCTACTCTCCAAAGACGACACTACGTCTGTCACCATGGTTGATGACACAAATCTCGAAACAACAACAGAGACCACCACAACCGACACCGAAATGGTGATGGAAGAAGAACGATCTCCAATTGAAGTTATTGGTCAGACTGTTGAAGGGCGTGACATCACTGCGTATCACTACGGCGAGGGCGAAAAAGAAATACTCTTCGTAGGCGGTATTCACGGTGGCTACAGCCCGAACACTGCGCTTGTTGCATACCAACTCATGGATTACCTCGAGACAAATCCGACAGTGGTACCTGAAGGTGTCATGGTGACAGTAGTTCCTGCGCTCAACGCCGACGGTCTTACAGCAGCAACAGGTGTTGAAGGACGCTTCACCGCGGCAGACGTTTCAACGAGTGAGGCAACACGCGTAGCAAGCCGCTTCAATGCCAACGGAGTTGATCTTAATCGCAACTTTGATTGTGACTGGAAAGCGTCAGCAACCTGGCAGACCAAGACTGTAAGCGGTGGTACGGCAGCACTTTCAGAACCAGAGGCGTCAGCGATCAGTACTTACATCACCGCACACGAACCGGTGCTAACGGTCGCGTGGTACAGCGCAGCAGGAGGGGTCTTCTCATCAGCGTGTCACAACGGTGTGCTTCCTGAGACGACTGCGCTTACCAATCTCTACGCACAGGCGTCAGGATATCCAGCATACGAGGAATTTGACTTCTATGAAGTAACGGGCGATATGGTGAACTGGGTAGCAAAGAATGGTCTGCCGAGCATCAGCGTACTCCTTACGGACCACACCAATACTGAATGGGAAAAGAACAGGGCGGGTATTCTTGCACTCCTTAAGCACTTCGCGAACTAACACCTTCTGTAATGCGACCAAAGATGGCAGCAGGGATAGGGATGCTCATTATTGTTCTCGGTATATGGTTTGTACTCTCTCGTACCGACGAAGTGTTGGTTGTTGAAGATGATGTTCCCGTGAAGACGGAGGAGGTAGCCCCGGCAGTGGTGTCGCGTCAGATCGGTACTTCAGTTGAGGGGCGACCGATAGAGGCCTACACTTTTGGAAGTGGCCCGACACAGCTCCTCTTTGTGGGTGGCATTCATGGCGGGTATGAGTGGAACAGTGTGTTGCTCGCTTACCAATTTCTTGACTATCTTACTGCAAATCCTTCCGTTATTCCTGAGACGCTCTCGGTTTCAGTTATTCCGTCTCTCAATCCAGATGGCGTGGCGCTTGTGACGGGCACCGGTGGCCGCTTCAGCGTTACTGATGTGCATGAAGAAGGTCTACCGACAGGCACCGGACGCTTCAATGCCAACGGAGTTGATCTTAATCGCAACTTTGATTGTAAGTGGCAGCCGGAAAGTAGCTGGCGTGGTACCACGGTAAGTGCAGGAGCAGCCGCTTTTTCAGAACCGGAGGCACAAGCACTCCGTGACTTTGTTGGGGAGACAGCACCGGTTGCGGTTGTCTTTTGGCACAGTCAGGCAAATGCGGTGTACGCCTCTGAATGTGAGAATGGTGTTCTTCCTGAGACACTCGCCGCTATGAACCTCTATGCACAACGTGCCGGCTATGAGTCAGTGGAGACATTTGATGCCTATGCGGTTACCGGAGATGCTGAGGGGTGGCTTGCGTCCATCGGTATTCCCGCTATTACGGTAGAACTCAGCACCCACCAAGCTATTGAGTGGGAGAAAAACCTCGCTGGCTCACAGGCACTCATTGAGCACTACGGCACAATGCTCGCGCGGTAAAACCGGTAATCCACAGGGGCATGTTAAGTCTACTTGACATACCTAGTGAGGGGCGTACTATGAGTGTATATGATAGATACACTTTCACTACACGTCGCGTTTATTGCGGGGCTCGTGTCATTTCTTTCGCCGTGCGTATTACCACTTATTCCTGGTTTTCTTGCGTACCTCTCCGGTACATCAGTTGGGGAAGGTTCATCACGATCACGTCGAGAGATATTTTTTAATAGCGTTTTCTTTGTTCTTGGGTTTTCTGCCGTCTTTGCCATACTTGGGGTACTCCTCAACACGCTCTTGCAGTCTGTTGCGTATGATGTGCAAATTTGGCTCTCGCGCATCGGCGGAGCAATCATCATCTTCTTTGGTCTGTACCTTCTTGGGATCATCAAGGTGTCGTTTCTTGATCGTGAACATAAACTGAGTGTCAAGTGGCGCTTCCACTCGCGATACGCGACCTCCTTTGTCTTTGGGGCAGCATTTGCTGCGGGGTGGACACCGTGTGTTGGTGCAGCACTCGGAGCGATTCTGGGACTTGCAGCAACACAGCCGGGAGCGGCACTGTATCTTCTCTTCGCCTATTCCGTGGGACTCGGTTTCCCATTCTTGCTTGTTGGTCTTTTTGCGGCTCAGTCACAGGCACTCATCCAGCGTTATGTAACGACACTCAAATATGTGCAGGTGATTTTTGGTGCACTTCTTATTCTTCTTGGTGTACTCGTCTTTACTCAGAGTCTCAGCCTCATTGCCAGTTTTGAGTTTGTAAACCGACTTTTGCTCAACTAATCGTATGAAACACACACTCACCGCGGTTGTCGTCTTTGTGATTATTGTTGGTTCTATCGCATGGCTCGAATCACGGAAGACCTCACCTATATCACAAAATGCAGGAGACACCACTGCCGATATCAAAATCGAGGATCTCATTGGTACAGAAGAGACAAACGAAGGTGTACAACCGGACACTGCAGCGGAAGCAAATATGGTGGAGAATGTGCCGGCACCAGAAACGCAGGCCTTCACACCACCCGAAACACGCGAGGCACGTATTGCACGGAAATCCGGACAGTATAGTCGTGCAAAGGAGATTTCTACACCGGACGGATTTATAAATGCTGATCCTTTTATGCTTGCCGATTACATCGGCAAGAAGGTCGTTCTTGTCGATTTTTGGACCTACTCGTGTATCAACTGCCAGCGCACCACGCCGTACCTCAATGCATGGTATGACACCTACGAGGATGACGGGTTCGTTATTGTGGGTATTCATACGCCGGAATTTGAGTTTGAAAAAGACTATGACAATGTGCTCGAGGCTACCAAAAATCTTGGCATCGAGTTTCCTGTCGTGTTGGATAATGACTACTCAACGTGGGTGTCTTACAACAATCACTACTGGCCGCGGAAATATCTCATCGACATAGACGGGTTTATTGTATATGACCATATCGGTGAAGGTGGGTATGATGAAACTGAGTCAGAAATTGTGAAAGCGCTCAACGAACGTGCTGTGACACTTGGTACTGTATCGGTAACAAAAGAAAAGATGAATGTTGAGGCGGACACGGTTGATTTTGGGAAGATACGCACTGCAGAGTCGTACCTTGGGTACGGTCGGAGTGAGTATTTGGCAAATACCTTCAGTGGCTCATGTAAGGATGTTGTGTGTGACTTTGTTCGACCAAGCTCAACTCCGCTTGGCAAACATGCATTTGTGGGGAGATGGAAGCGTGCTGAGGAATATTCACTTCTTAAGGAAAAGGGTGGATCACTGATACTGCACTTCTCGGCAAGCAAGGTGAACCTCGTCGCGGGCGCCGAAAGCGAGGGGGAGGTCATCCGCGCGCGCGTTGTGCTCGATGGTGAGGTGGTGACGGCAAGCGACTCTGGTAGCGCTATTGATGCGGGCGGATATGTCGAATTTTCACTCCATGACCTCTACAATCTCATTGATCTTAATGGTGCGTACGAAGAACACGAGCTTGAGATTCAGTTTGAAGATGTGGGTATTGAGGTGTATGCCTTCACCTTTGGGTAATCGTTTGCAAACTTTCAGTAAGAAAGGATTGGTGAGTATACCTTACCTGCCACTACCATAGTACTCGATAAGCCCATCCACATGTTCGTCATACGTTGCTGAACAGTGGAAACCTTTTTGTTTGTCGTGGAAGTAAAAGATGCAGTCAGTCGCTACTGGATTAAGTGCCGCGAGGATAGCAGCAACTGACGGGTTACTGATAGGTGTTGGTGGAAGGCCTGCGTGTTTGTATGTGTTAAAGGTTGAATCAATGTACTTGTCTTGTGGCGACGGAAGCGGCCACCATTCTGGCTCTTTCGGGTTGCTGCCACGCGCATACTGAAGTGTTGCGTCTATTTGGAGGTTCATCTCTATAAACAGGCGATTCCAGATTACGCCGGAAATAGCGCGCATATCTTCAAAGTCGTATGCTTCTCGCTGAATGAGTGATGCGATGGTAAGTGTATCGGCAAGTGGAACAATGCGTGAGACCTCAGGTGTGTATCGAGTAAGCACGTCATGGGTAAATTGTTCGGATACAACGGTGCTGACATATTCTGGAGTTGCATCTAGTGGTACGGTGTATGTGCCGGGAGAGAAAGTGCCCTCGCTCAGTCCGCCGGACGCAGCAACTGCGGCTAAGAAGGATTGTTTCTCATTGGCGTTCCACTTTAAAATACGCCCGAAATTTTCTGCAATTTCTTCCTTTCGTTCCCCGGGAAAAATGACCAAAATCCTCCCAAGCGGTGAGGCAAGGTTTTGGTACCAATCATGTTGCACCAGCTCAGCAAAGAGTTTGTGCAAGACATGTGTACTACTGCTCCGTACATCAGCAACTGAGGGGTGTGTCTCTAAGAAAAATGATACATCCTGGTTTTCGGCGATGCGTTTTTCCTTGGGATACACACTTACTGGAAAAGGTGTCGGAGTGTCTTCAATGTCTCGAGCAAGAAAGTTGTAGATACCGGTACTGAGGAGTACGCCCATAAGCACCACAGCACCAAGAGCCGTCATGCTCCAAATACTGAGCCGGACGAGGCGAGAATGGGAAAGTTTTTTTCGTATATTGAGCATTACGCGTCCTATTATACGCTATAGTGAGTGGGATAGTGACACGTTGACTCAGGGTAGTGTCGTTGTACTATAGGAGGTATGAAAGGATATACATTGAACATCGAACATGAGACACTTGCCAACACCGATTACCGTCGCGTGTTGTACACAACGCCACGGAGTCAGTTAGTGCTTATGAGTATAGCGCCTGGGGACGAGATCGGGGAAGAGGTACACGATACACATGACCAGTTTATTCGTTTTGAGGCCGGTTCTGCGGAAGTGTTGCTTGATGGGGTGGCGCACGTGCTTGAGGCGGATCATGCCGTTGTTATACCGGCCGGCACCAGGCATACTGTCATCAATACAGGCGACACAGACCTAAAATTGTACTCAATTTACACTCCTCCCGAGCATAAAGACCAGGTTGTACACCCCACAAAGGCAGAAGAGCAGGAGGAACACTTTGACGGCACTACAAGCGAATAGGGGACGGGAGGCCATAGACAAACAAACCCAAGTATGGTTAGATAGTGGCACAAAACAGAAGCTGTGAAGTAGTCGATCAGTAGCGTAGAGTTTTGTTTATAGGATAAACACAAGAAGATTTCATGAAGGGAACTATCGCTCGTCTTACTGATCGAGGATTTGGCTTCATCACTCCTGAAGAAGGAGATAAGGATCTTTTCTTCCACGCACGCTCACTCGTTGAGGGGTTGCTCTACGATTCTCTTAAGGAGGGTCAGGCAGTGACTTTCGATGTTGAGGAAGGAGACAAGGGTCCTGCAGCGGTCAATGTGAACGTTGCTGATGCGGCATAGTGTTACGCTCGTAACATAAGGAAACCGCGGCGCCTACGGCGCCGCGGTTTTCAGGTGTCTCATACACTACGCTGCCTGTGCAAGATTTTTCTCAACCACGTACGCTGCAGAACGACGGAGGAAGGTTGCTACACTTTCAGTCGGACGAGGAATCATACCGGTCTCTTTTATGATCCGCTGGATATGATTTTGCATTTTTGATACCGCATCTTCAGAATCAAACCCGAGTAGTTTGGTAGAGTCACCGAGTTCACCTACAGAAGGAAATTCGGTTTTGCCCATAAGATCTCTAATGCTATGGTCTTTAATATCAAGCCAATCTATCGCCTCGGTGCCTTTGGTGTCCAAAATGCCAAAGAAGCCGTTGGAGCCATACATACGTTGAAGATCTTCTGCGACAAGTGTGTCCGCCTGTTCAAGAGTTTTTGGGCTAAAATTTTCTAGGTACGCGGAGTTAAAATCTCGGTCGTAGAACTCTGAGTTAGCGGCAGCGTCGAGACTTGGAGCGGTATCCGGGGTGTACGCTTCAATGTTTGCTATTTCTGAAGAACTCAAACCTTCTGCGTGTGAAAAAGCATTTTCGATAAGAGTATAGTCTATCCCCCCAAAGTCGATGACCTGACCAACGCGTATGAGGTTGGGATTCCTCATACCTTCGGCAAGTTTATCTTTAACTGCGTCAATGATGTAGTCGCGCTGGCCATCAGAAAGTCCATCAAGTATACCGTGTGCGTCAAGCTGACTCTCAGCAATTTTCCATAAACTATCGCCAGCTTTTACTGTGTATGACTCCCTTTGAAGATCTGCAATAAGAGCTTGTATCCGTTCTTCGATGACGGTATCTTCTAGTCCGGCACTTTGTTCGGCAGGCATTTCACCCTGCTCTGATGTAATATCTACTGTTGGATCACCAAGGTCAGTTGCTGCATCTGTTGCCCCGTCGACAACTTCACCTACGCCCAGAGGCGATGCCTGGAAAGTAACCTCAAAACCGCCTCCATTGTTATGCTGTTCAAAGAGTCCTCGGAAAAACGATTCTTTTCCTTGCGAGACATCGGCAACAGCTGCACCAACAAAGGCAAACCCGGCGCTGTAGGCGGCTGCACGTCGTCCGCGCTGCGTAATAAGTTCGCGTTGCCTACTGTCAATTTTTGCCCCTTTGACCTTCAGGAAAGAAGCGAGATTTTCTTCAAGAACCCCAATCTGGCCTTCTCGAACAATACTGCCTTTTGCCACCGACTCGTATGCCTGCGCACGACCGAGTGTTTGTAGGAGGTCCAACTTGTTGGCAGCACTTTCGCCGGGTCTGCCGAAATTAAGCAAGTCGCTACCAATCTTTTCTCTGGTGTACCCAATACGCGCGTGAAGACTCACCAGAAGACGGTCGTACTCCTCACGATTGGTGGGATCAGAGAGATCAAGGCGCTCAATTTTGTCTACGAGATTTGTCATTTTGGCGCAGAGCCGCTCTGCGCTTACAATATTTCGTTCCTCTCCCGGCCGCTTTTCAGCATGTGCTTTTTGTGATTCCTTAGTATCCCAGGTACCACCATGTCGTGCCAAAAATTCATTTTCGTTCAGTTCTTCCTTCGCCATACTTCGTCCACGCCAACGTCCAATGAAGTACGCTGCCACTGGCGCCCCAAGAAGGCCTATTGCTGCAGTACTGGCCCAGCGGGCACCGGCACCAAAAGCGAACATACCTCCCTTAGAAGTCACTACATGGGCAAGTGTTTTGAGTGCCGAAGCGGGTTCTTGCATCTGTCTAAATTGGGTGTCAATGTCGGGGTGTGCATCGAGGAATTGACGAAAGATTATTCGTTGATCAATTTGGTTTTGGTAGGCCAGTGTGCGCGGGTCATCGGTACCTACTGGGGTATCGGCAGACGCATACTGTTTTTGGTGTAGCGTCATAAGTTTGGCGCGTACAGTGTTGAAATCACTTTGGTTTTTAGCATATATAGCACGATCGGCCTCATTTTTGCTGTACCGAAGGTTCATGTCAGTATTTGCGTACGTTTCAGCAGCAGCATTAAATGCTTCCAAGGTTTTTTTGCCACGCTCATCGAGTTCGCCACCAAAATCTTTTTCGCTTGCAAAGTGTACGATGAATCCTCCAATTCCCCGTGGCTTGCCACGGGGTTTCCTTGTAGGAAAGCCTGAAAACCCTCGGTTTTCAGATATACTACGAGCATGGCCAGTAAAGGTAACCACCATGCTCACGATA
>JAGQLY010000026.1 GCA_020428905.1 Candidatus Kaiserbacteria bacterium
GCGGCCGGGGCGCTATACTACATCTATCTATACTATGAGCTTTGTTGACAACATGCGCGAAGCACCTCGGGAGAAAAAAAGCCGCTACGCTTTTTTGGGTGCGCTCGGTGTGACCGCTATTGTATTTGTTTTTTGGGGCGCATCGCTTCCGGCACGTTTTAAAACGTACGACACTGCGCCCGCAGCGGATACTGTGCAAGAAGCAACAGACGAAGCGGGTGGCTTTTCAGACCTCTTTCAGTCGGCGCGCTCACAGCTCGGGGCACTCGCAGAATCGTTCCAGACAGTAAGTAACGAATCCGCATCTACAACAGCTACGTCAAGCAATGCTACACTTCCTCCAATACCGACTTCTGGTGGCAACGGCACGACGATCACTTTCGACGAACCGTTTATTGCCGATAAACCGACACCGCGCGACCTCGCTACAACAACTGCGGATACAGCTGAAAAAGTAGAATAATTCTGCTATACTGGTGGCCATAATCACATGCCACGAAAGAACACAGCTGACGAACAGCCAAAAAAAGATGCATCACAACCGACACCACGACAGGGTGTAGAGCTTCAAAATATTACTGACGAAATGCGAACAGCATATCTCGACTATGCGATGTCGGTTATTACGTCGCGTGCGCTTCCTGATGTTCGTGACGGTCTGAAGCCGGTACACCGCCGTATTCTCTATTCAATGCGTCTCAACGGTCTCACTGCGTCAGCAAAATTCAAAAAATCGGCGACGGTGGTGGGAGATGTGCTCGGTGCCTTTCACCCGCACGGTGACGTTGCGGTGTACGAATCAATGGTGAAGCTTGCGCAGCAATTTTCAACACGCTACCCGCTCATTCTCGGACAAGGAAACTTCGGTTCAGTAGATGGTGACAGTCCTGCAGCGTATCGATACACCGAAGCGAAGATGTCGAAGCTTGCAGAAGAAATGCTGCGCGATTTGGAGAAGAATACTGTCAACTGGCGACCTAACTTTGACGGAACCAAGAAGGAGCCGGAAGTGCTGCCGTCGGGTGTGCCCAACCTGCTGCTCATGGGGACACTTGGTATTGCGGTGGGTATGGCGACCAATATCCCGCCACACAATCTTCGTGAGGTTGCCGCAGCCGTTGAACACCTTGTGGACAACTCTGATGCCTCGAACAATGACCTCTTGCAGTTCGTGAAAGGGCCGGATTTCCCACTTGGTGCCGTTGCCTTCAATCAGAAAGATATCGCACATGCCTATGCAAACGGACGAGGCGGGGTGGTGGTGCGTGGTGAAGCGGAAATCATTGAGGACAAGAAGGGAACATTCTCGATTGTGATTACCTCCATCCCATACCGTGTGAACAAGGCAGATATGCTCGTGAAGATTGCTGATTTGGTACGCGACAAGAAGATCGAAGGCATTAAAGACCTTCGTGACGAATCGACACATGATATTCGAGTGGTTGTTGAGCTCAAGAGCGGAGCACAGCCACAGACCGTACTCAATAAGCTCTATAAGCACACGCAGCTTGAAGAAACCTTCCACTACAACATGGTGGCGCTTGTGGATGGTGTGCCGCAGACACTTTCCCTTAAGGCAATTCTTGAGGAATACGTAAAGCATCGTGAAGAAGTAGTGCGCCGTCGCACACAATTTGATCTTGATAAGGCGCGCGCGCGCGAGCATATCTTGCTCGGACTCAAGAAAGCACTCGATCATATTGATGCAATTATCAAGCTCATCCGCGCATCAAAGGACGTGCCGACCGCACACACCGCCCTCATGAAGCAGTTCAAGTTCTCGGAACTCCAAGCGCAAGCAATTCTCGACATGCGCCTACAGAAGCTTGCCGGCCTTGAGCGTAAGAAGATTGAGGACGAACTCAAGGAAGTCCAGGCACTCATCAAGGAACTTGAAAGCATCCTCAAGAGCAAGAGCAAGATTTTCACGATCATCAAAAAAGAAATTGTCGATATTGCAGAGAAGTTTGGTGATGATCGCCGCACCAAAATCGTTAAGGGTGGTGTGAAGAACCTTTCTCCTGAAGATTTGGTTGCTGACGAAGAGAGTGTGCTCGTGTTGACTCAGGGCGGCTACGTGAAGCGCACCAACCCAAGCGAATATCGAACCCAAAAACGTGGCGGTGTTGGTGTGGTTGATCTCAATACCAAGGAAGAGGATGTGGTGACAACACTCCTTACCACTTCGACGCATAGTGACCTACTCTTTTTCACTGATTGGGGCAAGGTCTACCAGACCAAGATGTTTGATATTCCAGAGGGACGACGCGCGACCAAGGGTAAGTCGATTATGAATTTTCTCTCACTTGCAGCTGAAGAGCGTGTGACGTCGGTACTCGCGGTGCGCAAAGAGATGTGGGAGGGCGACTGGTCGCTCATGATGGTAACGCGCAACGGTGTGGCGAAGAAGTCTGACGCCGCAAGTTTCAAGGATGTACGACGAAGCGGACTTATTGGTATTACCCTCAAGGATGGAGATGCTCTTATTGCGGCGAAATTTGTAGGAAAGAGCGATGAGGTATCGCTTATCTCGCGCTCGGGGCAGGCAATCCGCTTCAAGGAAAGCGATGTGCGCGAAATGGGCCGAACTGCCGCCGGTGTAGCCGCAATGAAGCTGAAGTCCGGGGACGTGATCGTTTCTGCGGACGTTATTTCAAAAAACGAAGATGGTGAAGTGTTGGTTGTGACTGAAAATGGCTACGGTAAGACGACGCCGGCAAAAGAATATAAAGTACAAAAGCGTGGCGGTTCGGGTATTAAGACCGCTAAAATTACCACAAAGACCGGTCCGGTCATTGGTGGTGCATTTGTACCAAAAGAAGACCGCACCGACGGACAGCTCGTGGTAATGAGCAAGAAGGGGCAGGTGATCAAGTTGCCGCTTAAGGACGTGCCATCGCTTGGCCGACAGACCCAAGGTGTTCGCGTCATGAAGCTCCGCTCTGGCGACGCTATTGCTTCAATGGTGTACTTTTTTGCCCCTGCCAGTGAATAGGGGAGATGGGCGAGTGGGACAAAAGGCCGGCACGCGAAGCGTGCCGGCCTTTTGTCCACCAAACACCCCTGCATACCCACATCGGTTAGGTATAATAAAAAGACATGGAGATACCGAGTAATGGTCGTTTTGTGCAGCCGGATGTTGTGTCTGGACACTTTCATTTACGCGAAGGTGATCGCGTCGCTGACTTTGGTGCTGGTGGAGGATTCTTTCTCTCCGCATTTTCTCAGTCGGTAGGTGGTAGTGGTCGCGTGTACGCACTTGATATTCAGCGCGGACTTGTTGAGCGACTGGGAGAAATTGCCCGCGAAAAGGGGCTCACCAATATCGAACCAATTTGGTGTGACCTCGAAGCGGATGGTGGTACCAAACTTGCTGATGGTGTGCTTGATGCGGGGGTGCTTATTAACACGCTCTTTCAAATCGAGGATAAGACGACCGCACTCCGTGAGATTGCGCGCACCATTCGCTCAGGCGGGAAGTTCATCGTTATTGATTGGACACAATCGTTTGCTGGTATAGGTCCGCAATCATCGCAAGTGGTTACCGAAAGCGCTGCGCGTGATATGGTAGAAGCTGCCGGTTTCTCATTCGAACGCTCGTTTCCAACCGGTGAGTATCATTATGGGTTAGCATTTAGAAAAGCATGAACAATCTTCGACCATTTCAGATAGCACTTCTCGGTTTCTTTGGTTTCCTGATGCTCGCTTTTCTTGTGTTTATTGCTCTGTTTCGTGGTGGGCCGTCAGAGAAGGAGCAGCTGTACGGTGATTCAGTGGTCATATGGGGGATTCTTGACCAACGCACTTTTACGCGAGTGCTTTCCGATCTCCGTATCGACATACCTGAATTTGGAGTGGTGACGTATATTGAGAAGGACCCGCGTACTCTCGATGGTGATTTGATAAACGCCATTGCCGATGGCCAGTCACCCGACCTGGTACTGTTGCCCCACACCGCGCTCGCGAAACATCGTACCAAACTCATTCCGCTCTCGTTCGACACTATTTCCCCGCGCACCTTCCAAGACACGTACCTTGAAGGCGCGTCCATTTTCATGCTTTCTGACGGTGTGTACGGTATCCCATTTGCGGTTGATCCACTCGTGATGTACTGGAATCGTGATCTTTTCGCGAGCAACAACCTCGTGTTCCCACCGGCTACTTGGGAAGAAACGATCCAAAGCACGGTTCCTATTTTGACCAAAAAGAATTCAAATCTTGAACTTATTCAAAGTGGTATCGCATTCGGTGAGTATGGGAATGTTACGCACGCTAAGGATATTCTTGCGATGCTTATGATGCAGTCGGGTAGCCCGATGGTAACCGAAGCAGACGGCGCATACACTGTTGCACTCGAACAAAGTACTGTAACCAACATTTCTCCGCTCCAGTCGTCACTATCTTTTTACACCCAGTTCTCTCTGCCTACCAGTATTGACTACTCATGGAACCGCTCACAGCAGCTTGATAAGCTCAAGTTTCTTGGTGGGGGTCTCGCACTATACTTCGGAAAAGGGAGCGAACTCAACGAGCTTCGTGCCCAAAATCCAAACCTCAACTTCGATATCGCTGTGGTACCGCAGTCGCAGGGTGCCCCTGCATCGACACGTCGTACGTACGGCGACTTCTACGCGTTTGTGGTTCCTAAGGCATCTGCTAATCCGGGCGGTGCCTTTGCGGTCGCACAACAGCTTTCACAACCAGACACCGCGGCGAAGATCCTCTCCGCAATTGGTCTTGCGCCTGCACGACGCGATCTCATTGCGCTCGGCACCCTTGATCCGTACACAAGCGTACTGTACACATCTGCGGTGGTGTCTCGCGGCTGGCTTGATCCCAGCCCAACCCAGACGGAAATAGTATTTAAGGATATGATAGAAGGTATCACCTCTGGTCGCGCCCGCCTCAGCGAGGCAGCAGCAGACGCTGTTACCAGTATCAAGTTATTGTTTAAATAAGAGTGTATGTATACACAGAGTCGTAAGATCGCACCCTCGTTTATTCTCGCCATCGTCGTTGGGCTATGGTGTGCACTCGCTTGTGCGTCGGTGGCGTATGGGCAAACAAATCCTAACCCAGACACTATTGACAACATCCAACCAACCAACGATTCCACCTCACTTGTCAACCCACTCGCAGGTCGTGGTATCGACAGTGTCGAAGGGTTTTTCGTCGAGATAATCAACATCATCCTTGTCTTCGCTCGTCCAATTGTCGTTCTCTTCATTATGTACGCCGGCTTTCTCTATGTCACCGCCCAAGGTGATACCACTAAGCTTACTACAGCGCGTAATGCTCTCTTATGGTCAGTTATTGGTGGCGTGGTAGTATTTGGCGCCACCGTTATCATGGAAGTTATTAGGGGTACTGTTGAGGGATTTTAGTTATATGTACACACACCACAGTCATCAAATTTGCGCACTCACCTCCATCGCTCTTTTTGCACTACCTATCCTTGTGCATGCACAGACACCGCGCGATTTCGCAGGCCTCGTAGGTATTTTTCTTGAGATTATCTCAACACTCGTAGTATTTATTTTTACCCTCACTGTGCTCTGGATCGTCTGGACCGGTATCAAGACCTGGATTATCAGTGTCGGAAACGACGAAGAGGTGAAACGCGGCAAAAAGACCTTCCTTGCCGGCTTTATCGCGCTCGTCATCATGTCCGGTATTTGGGGGATTATTGAGATTTTGCGGTATAGTTTCTTTGGTATTTAGTATTAGCCGGAGCCACATTATCCACAAATTATCCACAAAAGATGTATATAGCATAAGCAAAAAAACGCTACTATATCTGTATAGTCATTAATTAATATAATAGCTAATATATGAAAAAATATCTTTCCGGTCTTACTGCAGCATTTGCACTTATGCCAGTTTTTGCGTTCGCACAAAATTCGAATCTTGGCTATTTCTCAAGTTTCTTTAGGAGTCTCAGCGATATCATCAACAACATCTTGGTACCGCTGGTCTTCGGTCTTGCGCTCCTCACGTTCTTCTGGGGAGTGCTCAAGTACTTTATCTTCAGTAGTGATGATGAAGAGAAGCGAAAGGAAGGACGTCAGCTCATGCTCTACGGTATCATCGGGTTCGTGGTCATGGTTGCTATTTGGGGAATTGTGGGTGTCCTTACCAATGCTCTCGGTATTGGTGGAAATAACAGCGTAACACTTCCAACAATTCCCGGTGCGAGATAATAAATAATCCCCAAGCATGACTGTTCACGCTGCCGGCGAATTAACCGAAAGCGCAGAGAGCTTTGTTACACGACTTGAAGCGGCGATTATATTTCCGCTCATGGCACTACTCTCGGCGGTTGCACTTCTCGTATTTCTTTGGGGTGCGTTCCAGTATGTCGCCAACGCAGGTAGCGATGATGAACGGACCAAAGGCAAGCGTCACATGCTCTATGGCGTCATTGGCCTTCTTGTGATGCTCTCGGCCTACACCATCCTCCGTATCGCTGCGAACACCTTCGGAGTGAGTGTGTAACGTGTGGAAGAACGTTTCTTCATAGAAAAAGCCGGTCGTTACGACCGGCTTTTACGCAAAGTGCGCAAGTTGTTACCTGAACTGGCCCGCTGCGATGGCCCGTTCAAGTGTTTCCCGACACCCTAGGCCGGGAGAAGGGTTGTAGAACGTCGTGGTCAGGGACACGGGTTCACCCCTGATCAGGGTGTATCGCAATCCCTGCTTGCCATTCTCCATTATCACCTGATCTACCTTGACGTCCTTTAGTCGGTCGTTACTCCGGCTGTCCGGGTAGCAGAACCCCTTCTTTTCGACTGTGAAAGGTCTGCCCACCGTGACACGGAACGGGCCTGTTTGGGTGTAGGGACGAATGTATCCTTCCTCCGTCCCGCTATGGATATCAGCCGGGACACTACCTCGCTGAACTCCCAGTGGCAGCTTAAATGCCACAAAGGTCACCAGGAGGATCGCCAAGCCAACCCCAACCCACGCCGCGCCGCGTTCTTTTACCCACTTCTTACTCCTCGCTGCGGCGTCAGCGTTTTTGGCAACTTCCTTTAGTTGTTGCTCAAAACTCATTTCCCACCTCCTTTGTTGTTCATGAGTCCTGCAGCGGCGGCAAGCAGTAGCGCTTCGTTGATGTTTCCACCACCGTTTACGCTAAAGTTTACGTCTGTAGCAGTTCTTTTGAGTTCCCCACTCAGCGTGAGGTAGTCGGTCCTTGCTGATGCAGCAGTGGCCGGGGTTATTTTAGTCGTTTTCAGGTCCTTCTGGTACTCAGCGACGTCTGCGTAACCCAACATTGACGCTATCCCCTGGATCATTGCGTTCGTCTTGGTGAGCGCATCGCGGGACTGCTGGGTTTTGACATCGAAGTCTATGCCAGATATGGGTGTGAGCACGACCACTACCCCGTAGTGCTTTTCGAGCCACTGGGCGACCGCACCCTCACTGAACATGGCCAGTAGGCCATCCGACATCTCTTTAGACTTTTTGACGGCGTCCTCAGCTTTCTCATTTGCGAGCTGAGTAGAGAGCCAGGATCGTGCCATCGCTTTTAGACCGTCTTCGATGGTGTTTGCTTTGACACCAACGAAAACGAGCACAAGAAGCAGGGGTACTTTCACCTGAATCGTCCCAGTGACAGTCACTGCCCCGCTCATCGTCGGGAGCGTTTCCTCGAACTCCGTTGTGAGTATGTCGAGGGTGATGTTGCCATCAGGGCCGATTGTTTCCCACGGGAACTTAGGGTGGCCTCCGGGCCCGTAAGGAACATTAGGGTTCGACCCGCGTGCCAGCATGTTTGTGGTCACTGCTGCTGCCGTCTGTGGGACGACAATCCAGTAGTGCGGAAAGACCTGAGTGAAGCCGTAAAGGCCAATCAGCATCCCCGCAACTGTCACAAAAGATGCTGCACCAGAAATAGGCACCGAGGCACCTATTTTGTAGCCGACTGCTCCAAACAGGAGCATAAGTATTCCTACTGTGAGCAGTAAGAATGTCAAACGAGACCATCGGTCCCTTTTGAGTACCGAATCGTATTCAGCTCCGGTTTGGAGTGGAGCTTTTATGTTCATCATCTTTTTTCTCCTGTCAAAGCGCCCACTGTGGTGGGCGCGGTTGTTTACAAATCCGCGCCCCATGGGGCCGCCTACCTACTATGACAGCATATTTTGTACCGAAA
>JAGQLY010000027.1 GCA_020428905.1 Candidatus Kaiserbacteria bacterium
AAATTGCAAAGGAGCTGCGCAGTGAGTGGGTTGTGTCCGTAATAGGCATTGTGCACAAACGACCAGAAAAGATGGTGAAGGAGGGTATCAAAAACGGCGACATCGAGCTCGAAATTACTGCTATCGAAGTGCTCGCCAAAGCAGAAATACCTTTTGACCTCAATGAAGAGACAAACCTTATTACCGAGCTTGATAATCGACCATACGTCCTACGCAACAAAAAGAACCGATCTATTTTTAAGGTGCAGTCAGAAATTCTTAACGGCTTTCGTGACTCACTTACTGCAAGGGGATTCCGTGAATTTCAGGCACCTAAAATTGTCGGTGGTGACGCCGAAGGAGGTGGTAACGTCTACGAGGTCGATTACTTTGGTACCACCGCCGGACTTGCAACATCACCACAACTCTACAAGCAAATGATGGTGGGTGTTTATGAGCGCGTCTTTACTACCGGTAACGTTTTTCGGGCAGAGAAACACGCCACCTCACGCCACATTAACGAATATACCTCACTCGATTACGAATTTGGCTTTATCAAAGACCATACGACGGTCATGGATATGCATGAGTCGATCATGCGAGATGTTGTTGCACATGTCACCGCCACCTGTGCCGAAGAGTTCACACAGTTTTCTGTAGCTGCCCCTACAGTACCAGTCGGTGCATTTCCTCGAATGAAACTCCGCGAAGCACAGGAACTTCTGAAGAAGGAATACGGCATCGATGCGATCGGCGAGCCGGACCTTGAGCCAGAACACGAGCGCCTGCTCTGCCAATACGCGAGTGAGAAACTCAATTCTGACTTTATCTTCGTGACCCATTACCCAACCTCGAAACGACCATTCTATACGTACGAAGACGAGAATGATCCCGGCTTTACCAATAGCTTCGATCTTCTCTTTCGTGGGGTAGAAATAACTACTGGCGGACAACGACGACACACCCGAGAGTTGCTGATTGCAGGTCTTACTATGAAAGGTCTTGATCCCGAAAAATTTAGCTTCTACCTCCAAGCGTTCACCGTAGGTATGCCTCCTCACGGCGGTATCGGTATGGGACTTGAGCGCGTGACACAAAAGTTCCTCGGTCTCTCAAATGTCAAGGAGGCGACACTCTTCCCACGCGAAATTAATCGTATTGACACACTCCTATCAAAAGACACGGATCAATCGGCAGACTAACAAACATCTCCATGAAAATAAAAACAACAGCACAACCGATTACCAAAGCACCGAAGGGATACGTACGACTGGTACTTGATACAAAAGGAAGTACTCGATTTGTTGAAAAATCCGGCACAACCGAGCTCCACATCGTATCGGGTGCATACAAAGACGTTACGCCACGAACCTTCCGAACACTTGTGCGCACTATCGCACAGGTGGCAAAGAAACACGAGATAGCTAAGCTTGCAGTACAGTTTAGTCTCACACCATTTCCACAACTAAAAAAACGTGGTGACACGTGGGTAGTTCGCACCATCGCCGAAAATCTTCATCTCGCAGATTACACATACACTGCCTACAAAAGCACAAAGGAAAAGAAGCCGACGCTTGAAGTCTTGCTCTGCGGTGACCTATCCAAGGCGGAGGCGGCTGCTCTTAAAACGGGGGAGATTGTGGCTGAAAGCGTCAACACAACACGAAACATCGCAAACACTCCTGGTGGCGACATGACACCAGCACTCCTTGCGAAGGCGGCAAAAAATGCACTGAGAGGTACCAAAGTGAAAGTGCGTGCGCTCGATCTCTCCCAGATCAAAAAACTGGGCATGGGAGGACTTGTGGGGGTTGGTCAAGGAGCAAAAGATAAACCACGATTTATTATCTTGGAATATTTTGGTGGCAAAAAATCTGATGCACCAATTGTGTTTGTGGGTAAGGGAATTACCTTCGACACCGGAGGACTCCAAGTGAAGCCGGGTATGGCAATGTACGAAATGCACATGGATATGTCTGGCGGTGCCGCAGTCATCGGTGCACTTCGTGCCGCAGCAAAGCTCGGTCTTAAGAAAAACCTTGTGGGACTTATTCCTGCAGCAGAAAACGCCATCTCTGACGAAGCAATCCGCCCCGGAGATGTCCTCACCATGATGTCAGGGAAAACTGTTGATGTGCTGCATACCGATGCCGAAGGAAGACTTGTGCTTGCAGATGGTCTTCACTACGCAAAAAAGTACAAACCGGGCCTTATCGTCGATGTCGCAACCCTTACCGGAGCAGCACTTGTTGCAGTGGGGCAGCATGCGCACGTTATCATGACCAAAGATCGCAAACTCGAAGACACGCTCCGAGATCTTGGTGAAACTTGCGGTGATTATGTGCATCCACTACCATTGTGGGACGAATTCGTTCCCTATACCAAGGGTGTGCACGGTGATATTTCTAACATTCCAAGCAATGATAGCAAGTACGGCGGTACCATCAACGCAGCCACATTCCTTTCCCACTTTACCGAAGGAGAACGCTGGGTACACATAGACATGGCACCCCGTATGACGGCGGTAGCAAGCGACAAACTTGCCAAAGGGGCGACGGGGGAACCAGTACGATTACTCCTCGCTATTGCGGAGAACCTTTAAAACACAATGCTATACTAGGAGGGTGAGCGGGGAAGAAATCGCAGAACGACAAGCGACATTTTCAGTGCAAACCGATGTCTATTCGGGTCCTTTGGATTTGCTTATTGAGTTGATAGAAAAACGAAAGTTGCTTGTCAATGACATTTCCATTGCCGCCGTAACCGATGACTACATGCGCTATGTTGCACTCATGGAGCAGCACTCGCTGCGTGAAATGAGCCAGTTTGTAGCGCTTGCCTCAACACTCCTTCTCATTAAGTCGCGCTCGCTTCTCCCTGTACTTGCGGTTACTGAAGCGGAGGAGGAGAGTATAACCAATCTTGAAGAGCGGCTGCGTCTCTATCAAATATTTCGCGATGCCGGTCGAAACCTATCGACTGTGTATGGCGTGCACATGAATACTGAACGACCTTTTGTTATGAACCATACACCACTGTTTATGCCCGACATACGCACGACGGCAACCGGACTCCTTGAAGCGCTTCGAGACGTCATACGTAACCTGCCACAAAAAGTAGAGAGGCCGAAAGTGCAGGTAAAGAAGGTACTATCACTCGAGGATATGATCAGTCGACTCCATGAACGCATCGAACAACAACTTACCCTTACATTCAAAGACTTCGCAGGAAGGGAAGGAGAGCGCGGAACGGTAATTGTGGGGTTTCTTGCGGTTCTTGAAATGGTTAAACAGGGGCACGTACTGGTGCGCCAAGCCGCCCACTATACCGATATTGAGATTGAGCGAGATAGTAGCAAACTTCCGTCATATCGATAATACCCCTGTTGGTATACCTAAGAAAAACCAGTATATATGCGGTATACTGTAGATATGGAACTCGATGTGCAAATTGAGGGGCTCTTGTTTTACAAAACAGAGCCAATGGCAAAAATAGCACTTGCCAAACTTTTTTCTGTGGACGAAACCGCAATACATACCGCTCTTGAAACGTTACAGGAGCGACTTAAACAAGGTGCTACCCGACTTGTCGAGACTGACACGGAAGTACAGCTCGTACTCTCGTCTGATCTTTCAGAATTAATTGAATCGGTACGAAAAGATGAGATGAGGCGAGATATTGGTAAGGCAGGGGCAGAGACGCTTGCACTAGTCCTGTATCGAGGACCGATTTCTCGAGCTGAGATCGACACTATTCGCGGTGTGAACTCGGCGTTTATTTTACGTACCCTACTGGTGCGCGGGTTGGTAGAAAAACAACCAAACCCACACGATGCGCGTACATTTGTCTACACACCAACACCTGCACTATTTAATCATCTCGGCATTACACAGAGAGAAGATCTGGCTGGTTTCGAAGATACTATGAACGCACTTGATACCTTTGTTGCTGCTCAGAAAAACGACATAGAAGAAGCCACCTCGCATACCTAACTGTTTATGGACGAATCCCACACCACACAAATACAAGATATGCCACCAGAGCTTGAGGCTGTGGCACATGCCGAAAAACGTGTTCGTTCATCAATACCGGTGATACAACAGCTCGGTGTCGCATTGGGAATCTTACTCTTGATATTTGGATCGACAGTTGCCCATGATGTGTGGCGGTTTTTCACGAAAGGCGGAGCGTCTGATGCAGAGGCCGATGTCGTCGTCATAGAAACCACTCCTACAAACCACAGTAACCATTTCGATACTATTGTCACCACTGCCACTTCTGTATTTGTGTGGGATGTCCGCGAACAGCGTGCCCTCTACAACAAGGACGCGGACAAACGCTTGCCACTTGCATCGGTAACAAAGCTCATGACCGCACTTCTCGCACATGAGCTCCTTGATGCGGGGGAGGCCGTGATTATTCCACCGGAAGCTATTCTCCAAAGCGGAGACAGCGGATTGAGCTCTGGTGAACAGTTTGATCTCACTAGTTTGACCGATCTTACGCTTATCACCTCATCAAATGACGGCGCCTTTGCGCTTGCGAGTGCGGCCGGAGACACACTGAGCGACACCCCTGACGCTGCACTCACTTTTGTTCGAGCAATGAACATTCGTGCCGAAGAAATCGGTCTGACACAGACGCGTTTCAGTAATCCTACAGGGCTCGACCTTTCCCCAAATCAGGCGGGTGCGTATGGTTCTGCTCGTGATATGGCGTTCTTGATGGAGTATTTACTTCTTCACTACCCGGAGCTACTTGAAACAACAACCAAGGAAACACTCTATGTACCGGACGCCGACGGTGCAACACATCTTGCACACAACACCAATGACGCCGTCTCCAAAATACCCGGCCTCCTTGCTTCAAAAACGGGTTACACCGATCTGGCCGGGGGCAACCTCGTCGTGGCATTCAATGCAGGTTTAAATCGTCCCATCATCATCTCTGTCCTTGGTTCAACACGAGAGGGACGCTTCGACGATGTGCTCACACTTGTTGATCGTGCCACAAAGCAAGTTTTGTATACTGAATAATATATGGAAATAACACTCGTTAAAGTATTTGCACCAACCGCCCTCGCCTTCGTAGTGGGAATGCTACTTACTCCCGTTATTTCCAAACAGCTGTATGGACACAAGATGTGGAAGAAAAAAGCAGGGAAGGGCATCGCCTACGGTGGCGGCAAGACACCAATCTTTGACCAACTTCACAAAGAAACGGACGTCAATACTCCTCGATTGGGAGGGATCGTTATCTGGCTCAGCGTTATCTGCACCATCCTTATTGTGTGGTTGTTTCAGTTTATTTTTCCGCACTCATCGCTTGGCAAACTTGATTTCTTGAGCCGCTCGCAAACATGGCTACCGCTATTTGCGCTTCTGGTGGGGGCAGTTGTTGGCTTTATTGATGATGTCCTCGTTGTTCGCGGTACCGGCAAACATTTTGCTGGCGGATTACCACTTTCACAGCGACTACTGGTTGTGGGGGCAACAGCGCTGGTTAGTGCATGGTGGTTTTATGAAAAGCTCGACGTGAGCACCATAACTCTTATCGGTCACGGTCCGGTTGAGCTTGGTGTGTATTTTATCCCCCTTTTTGTACTAATAGCACTCGGTATTTACGCGAGTAGTGTTATCGACGGTATTGATGGACTTTCGGGTGGCACCTTTATGTTCATCTTTACCGCCTACGCGGCCATTGCACTCTACCAAGATCAAATAGACCTTGCGGCATACTGCGCGACCGTAGTCGGTGGTATTTTGGCGTTTTTATGGTTTAACGTCCCTCCCGCACGATTTTATATGACCGAAACAGGTGTCATGGCGCTTACAATGTCACTTACCATTGTTGCCTTTATGACCGATAGTATCGCTGGTGGGGAAGGTGTGTCGGTGCTCCCAATCATCGGTATCCTCCTCGTCCTTACCGTACTTTCTGACATCGTACAGGTCCTATCTAAAAAAATATTTAAGCGAAAGATCTTTCGAGTCGCACCGCTCCACCACCACTTTGAAGCAATTGGCTGGCCAGGAGCGAAGGTGACTATGCGTTACTGGGTACTCGGTTTTGTGTTCGCAGCTATTGGAGTCTTGCTTGCAATCGCATTTTAAGACACTGCATATACTATGAAACAACACACTCCAGACAGAGCGCTTCTCGGCATCACCATAACACTGGTCGCTGCCGGATTTTTTATTTTTTCTTCAGCGTCTCTTGGGCTACTTTCACGCGACGGCGCACAGTTCTCTTCAGTAGCACTTAACCAGGTGTTATTTGGAATCGTTGGAGGCGGCCTAGCACTCTTTGCGGCTATGGCAATACACTATCGCGTTTGGAGGAAATATGCATTTTATATCTTTCTTGCCACGTTACTACTAACACTGCTCGTTTTTGTGCCCGGACTTGGATTTTCTCACGGCGGCGCCAAGCGTTGGATTTTACTTGGTGGTTTTTCCTTTCAACCGGCAGAACTTTTGAAACTTGGCTTTATTATTTATATCGCCACCTGGCTTTCTGGAGTACAAAGACACATTGGAGAGTTTACGAAGGGTACATTGCCGTTTCTCGGATTCGTCGGATTGGTTGGTGTGGTGCTGCTACTCCAACCTGACACTGACACATTTTTGGTTATGGGAGCTGCTGCCGTTGCAATGTTTATCACGGCGGGTGGGCGCGGACGCGATGTGCTCGGCATGGCACTTACAGGAGTAGTCCTACTTGCTGTGCTTGCACTAACCCGGCCATATATCAAGGAACGCCTTATCACTTTCATGGACCCCTCCTCTGACCGACTCGGCGCCGGGTACCAAATCAACCAATCGCTCATCGCGGTCGGTTCTGGGGGTGTTGCGGGCCGTGGGTATGGACAAAGTATCCAAAAGTTTGAGTACCTACCGGAGCCAATTGGTGATTCAATTTTCGCCGTCTACAGTGAGGAGTTTGGCTTTATTGGAAGCACGTTCTTGGTGGTACTGTTCGCCACTTTTACCTTTCGCGGGTACCGTATTGCAACACACGCCCCCGATCTCTTCGGCATGCTGTTGGTAGTCGGGTTCGTCACCCTCATTGTCACCCAGGCATTCCTTAACATAGCAGCACTTGTTGGTATTGTGCCGCTGTCGGGACTACCATTACCGTTCATCAGCCACGGTGGTACTGCGATGCTAACCCTTCTTGTTGCTGTCGGCATCGTACTTAATGTTTCTAAGTATCAAAAACGCCTCGCGCGATAATGCTAGAATAACAGTATGGAAAAGCACAAAAATAGAGTGGTGTTGGTGGGTGGGGGAAGTGGAGGGCATTTCTATCCGCTGATATCTATTGCAGAAGTGCTCACAAGACAACCTGCGCCGGAGGCCATACCCGCACTCTATTACATGGGCCCAACACCGTACGATACGGAAGCGCTCAACAAGCTCGCTATCACTTACAGATACTGCCCAGCTGGGAAACAGCGCCGCTACCGTTCCTTCCGCAACACACTCGACCTGTTTAAGGTCATGGCTGGAGTATGCGTCGCACTCGTACAACTATTTCGTATATATCCAGATGTTGTTATGAGCAAAGGCGGATACACCAGTGTGCCGGTGGTATTTGCGGCATGGCTACTGCGTATTCCTGTGGTGTTACACGAATCCGATGCTGTGCCTGGACGCGCAAACAAATTCTGTGCACGTTTTGCAACCTACATCGGTATCGCATACCCAGATATTGCTGAATTTTTTCCAGAAAAAAAGACCGCCTATGTTGGTGTGCCTATGCGTACCGAACTTCTTGACGAGCCGACAACCGAAGGTCGTGCTGAGCTTGGGCTTCATTCTGAGCGCAGCACTCTCCTTGTTATTGGGGGGTCTCAGGGTGCTGAACGCATCAACGAGCTCATACTCGAATCACTTGATGAACTTCTGCCACAATACAACGTAATCCACCAAACGGGTGCTGATCTCTTCGACACCGCCGTTGCCACAGCACAGAGCTTAATCACGCAAACCTCACTCCTTGAGTACTATCATCCGGTCGCATTTATGCCGCCACAAATGCTCAACGAAGCCCTTCATGCCGCGTCGGTGGTTATTTCTCGGGCTGGTAGCGGCAGTATTTATGAAATCGCGGCTCACGGTAAACCATCTATTTTAATCCCCATTCCGGAGGACGTAAGCCACGATCAACGCACCAACGCTTACGCCTACGCTCGCACCGGAGCAGCGGTTGTTATGGAAGAGAGGAATCTACAGGACGGCTTGCTCGCTGCAGAAATTGGCCGTATTATGGGTGACCAGCAGATGTACGGCCACATGAGCACTGCAGCACGCTCGTTTGGTATGCGGGACGCTGCGGAGACAATTGCTGCGACTCTGGTACGTATCGCTGTGTCGCACCACTAACACCTGTAACGAATATGTTTGGACGAAAAAAACCTAAAGTAGTAACGCGCATGGCACCGAGTCCTACTGGCCACCTCCACATCGGCACCGCACGGACCGCACTGTACAACTTTCTCTATGCACGGCAACATGATGGCATTTTTTTAATGCGCTCTGAAGACACCGACAAAAAGCGGAGTACTCCTGAATACGAGCGGGAAATCACCGACGGCCTTGCCTGGCTAGGTCTCGAGTGGGACGGGTATTGTCGTCAGTCGGAGCGCACTGATATCTATACACACCACATCGAACAATTGCTCACGTCCCAAAAAGCATATATTTCAAGTGAAGCAAGTAAGCAAAATCCAGGAGAAACGGTTGAAGTAATCCGCCTCAGAAACCCAAATACCACTATTACCTTCGAGGACGCCGTTCGTGGAGAAATATCCTTTGATACTACCGAGCTTGGTGACTTTGTTATTGCACGTTCAAAAACGGATCCGGTATATCATCTTGCAGTCGTGGTGGATGATCACGACATGGGGGTCACGCATATCATTCGTGGTGAAGATCATATATCGAATACACCGAGACAAATCCTCATACAAGAAGCTATCGGTGCTGAACGTCCTGTCTATGCACACGCACCATTGCTGTTAGCACCCGACCGATCAAAACTTTCAAAGCGACACGGTGCCGTTGCACTCGACGACTATATACAAGCAGGATACCTCGCCGAAGCGCTGGTAAACTACCTTGCGCTTCTTGGTTGGAATCCGGGTACCAATCAAGAAATCTTCTCGCTTGAGGAACTGGTTCAGAGTTTCGACCTTGCTGGTATTCAAAAGGGCGGGGCCATTTTTGATAGCGAAAAGCTCAAGTGGTACAACAAGGAACATCTCAAAAACCTCACCGAAGAAACATACTACGAAATGGTGCTGGCGCGCATGCCCGAACGCGTTCGTTCGCTCTCGCAGTATTCAGAAGAGCGCGTGCATCGACTACTACCGACCCTTGTCGAACGTACTGCTGTAGCAGAAGAGATTACTGAGGCGGCGGAAGCAGGGGAGTATGACTTCGCATTTGCATACCCAGAACTTAATCTTGAGCTGATCCGTTGGAAAAACGACACCTCACCCAAAGACAGTCTCCCAAGACTACAACACCTTGCAGAGATAGTGTCAAGGATGCCAGAGGATGTATCCTCGGAAGATGCTAAAGAAGCGATTTGGGAGTACGCAGAAGAAAAAGGGAAGGGAGAGGTACTGTGGCCACTTCGGGTCGTTCTGACCGGACAAGAACGCTCTCCCGACCCCTTTACTGTCATATCCGTTATCGGCTCGGCGGAGGCGTACGATCGGCTCCGCAAGGCGTGTGACGCACTTCTTGCCAGGTAACAGACCTTAACAGACCTAAGTGACAAGTGGAGTATAATAGATAGCGTGTTAAAGACAGTACGTATTAATACGGCAGGTATACTTAGCGTTGCGCTTATAGCACTGCCATTTTTTTCTACGCCATTGCTGCCAATGTATGCTGCATCTGAAGTAGAGCAACTCAAAAGCCAAATTGCAGACCGAAACAATCGTCTGAAAGAAATCGAGGCAGAGATAGCTAAGTTTCAAGTGGCACTTCAGACGACCGGCAACGAAAAGAGTACTCTCCAAAGCGCCATCAATCAGCTTGAACTTGAGCGGAAGAAACTCCAGGCAGACATCAGCTATACTCAAAACAAAATCGGTGCAACTGACCTTGAGATCAGTAAGCTCACTATTGAAATCACCGACACCGAGCGCACTATCGAACAGAACGAAGCAGCAATCGCCGAGACGCTGCGTCGGTTAGATGAAGCAGACACCACCTCACTTATTGAGGCGCTCTTGAGCCATACCAACCTTGCTGCGTTTTGGACATCAATAGAGGAACTTGAGCAGGTACGTGAGGTTATGGGTGACAACGTCCGCACTCTTACCGAAGAACGCGAGCTCCTTGAACAACAACACAAAGAAAACACCGACCGACGCTCAGAACTTGTTGATCTTAAGGCGCAGTATACTGATCAAAATACTGTCCTTGGTCAAACACGCGCAGAAAAGGATACCCTTCTTGAAAAAACACAACAAAAAGAGGAGATCTACCAACAACTACTTTCTGAACGAGAGGCAGAGAAAGAAAAGTTCGAAAAAGAGCTTCGCGACCTTGAGGCACAACTACAATTTATCCTCGATCCGGATTCTATCCCACGGTCAGGGACTATTGTGTTCGACTGGCCACTCGATACCGTTCGTATCACACAGTATTTCGGAGACACCGCATTTTCGCGCACCGCAGCATATAGGGGAAATGGTCATAACGGTATTGATCTTGGCGTCTCGCGTGGCACACCGGTAAAAGCAGCCCTTGCTGGAAAAGTCGTCGCAATCAACACAACCGTTGCTTCCATGTGTCAGTATGGTAAGTGGGTTCTGATCCAGCACGCAAACGGCCTTTCAACACTGTACGCACACCTTTCGTTGGTAAGCGTAAATGCGGGTGATACCGTTTCTACGGGAGAGACCATCGGATACAGTGGCGATACCGGATACGCGACCGGGCCGCACCTGCACTTTACAGTGTATGCATCCCAAGCAGTCGAATTTACCCAGTACACTTGTAACAGTGGTGTGACACTCACCATACCAGTATCGGCCTTCACTGGATACCTTAATCCTATGGACTATTTGCCAATTCCGTAGAGATATACGGGCCCGAGCGTGCATGTGGAAAACAGGTGGGGGAGGAGGGTTGCTTTTTTGCTACCATAAGGGTGCGACCAATAGGTCGTAGGAACTTACCCGACAGAAACCCGTACACGCGGGTTTTTGTCTTTTTTGTGCTCCTGTGGAGTACTGATAGCTAGTTGTTTAATACATAAAAAGATTACCAGCGAATACACCGTGGATATAAACATATTTTTGTAGTTACAGACAACGCGACTCTATACAGGAACGTTACGTCTTGGATTGAATTAAATGTGATACTACGGATACGTAATGTACAAACGCACGGATGGAGCTTGGATATGGTCCTGGGATTACATATATAGTATAGGTCGTAAAAGATATATTGTGCGACGTTTACACGGTATATAGAAGTCTGTCCTCTATTATCGATAGCTAGTACATAGTGCCCCTACGACAAGGGGTCTGTTGTATTTTTACTGGTAAAGTGGACGCTGAGCGTTCCTCCTTTTCCGAGTTTACTTTCGAGTTCTGGATGTCTTTGCAGGTACTCCGCGAGCTTTGCGGGAATAATATCGTCTTGTGACAATATTCGTAGAGTGGCGTACCGAGCACGCAGTGGCTTTGCGAGGACAGTGTAGTGCGTACAGGCAAGCACCACTGCGTCTATCTCCCCCACCCTCGAGTCTATGACCTCAGTGAGGGTATGAAGGGCATCATTAATTTTTCCTGACTCAATGAGCGGTACGAGTGTAGGGGTCGCTACACTTTCAAGTTTGATCTCTACGTTTGTTGCTTTTTCGAGTTCAATATCATACTTACGCGAATTGACGGTATGTGTTGTACCGACCAACAATGCTCGGTGTGTGCCTTGGGCAATCATCTCTTCTATCGTCGGGATAATGACACCAAGAATGCGCCTGTCGGGATAGCGTTCTTTAAGAAATGTATCCTGGAGTTTCCTGAGTGCTTGGGTTGATGCAGTATTACAAGCAACTACAATAACGAGCGCACCCCTACTGAAGAGATGCTCGACTGCCTGTTCCATGAACCCATAGATTTCTTCTGAGGTCTTATCGCCGTACGGCACGTTTTTAGTATCACCGTAATACAGGTAGTCATACTGCGGCAAAGCAGCACGCACGGCACGCATAATGGTCATCCCTCCAAATCCCGAATCAAACAGTCCGATTTTCATTATGTGCCTTTTTCATCAGTACCCCCAACATACGCCCCGGCACAGACCTCCTCATCCCCTATTTTGCTATATGGTACAAAGCGCACCTTCACACCCAAATTCTCATATTCCTTAACCAATTCTTTATACTTATTTTCACCTGGAGTCTCAAAAAAAGAGTAGTTTGTAAAAAACTGCTTTCGAATAGAGAAGTCGGAAAAACCTTTACTTGCCTCTTGCAGCTCCTTAAGTCTCTTTCGTACGGCTTGCTCGCTAAGATCACTATCAGTAGGAAACGACACGCCGCCAAGAATGAGCTCTTTTTTATTCTTAGGAGACTCCCCTATTTCTTTCTCTGATCTGTTAGGGCTTGGTTGGGAAAACGATTCGAATTTCATAATGGTATTCTTTAGCTTCAGTGTATATAGTATACCCTATTTAACAGACCTCTTTAGGAGAGAGCAGTGCGGAGGATTTTCTCAAAATGTTTTTTTGACACCGGTTGGACAGAAAGGCGCATCCCCTTTTGAGTAAGTAACATATTTTTGAAAAAAGGATCATTTTTGAGTTCGTGGAGAGTCACTGTCTTGGGAAACTTCTGTACAAAAGAAACGTCCACCAGAAACCATCTGGGATTATTTTTGGTTACTTTTGGATCGTAGTGATCAGCTTTCCGGTCAAATTGGGTTGGATCAGGATATGCCTCACTTGCCACCTCCATCTCCCCCACAACTCCTGTGTCAGAGGCGTTTGAGTGATAGAAGAGTGCCCGATCCCCTACTTGCATGTCGTCACGCATAAAGTTGCGCGCCTGATAATTGCGCACACCGTCCCATGGACCCCTTTTTTCACGTTTAAGGTCATCAATTGAATAGCACGACGGCTCGCTTTTCATTAGCCAATATTGCATGACACTCATTATCCCAAAGACAGTAGTGCCTGTACAGCTTAAAAAACAGGCAACGTATCAGGCGTATATTCATGCTATACTTAGAATATATTAGAGTAACAATATGATTCATAGTATGATGAACGATTCACAACGACTGTGTCTTCGTACACACGGGACACTTCTCGGACGCGCACTACTCGGCCTTCTCTTTGTTTTTTCAGGAGTGGGTATGCTCCTTGGTGGCGTAGAGAACGTCACAGGAATGATCGCGAACGTTGGTGTACCGCTTGCTGGCCTCGTCGCGTGGGTGGTGGTTATTGTAAAGGTTGTGGCCGGTCTCGCACTCATTCTGGGGTATCGTGTCGGGCTTGCGGCAGGAGCGTTGACTGTATTTACTCTGCTCACCATCCTCTTCTTCCACATGGACTACAAGAACGACATTAACTTCTTCAAGAATCTCTCTATCATTGGTGGCCTCTTCTATGTCATGGCATACGGTCCAGGCGACGGTTGGCGTCTCCAGAAATAACAACTCCCATCAAACAAAAAACCTCCCAAAGGGAGGTTTTTTGTTATTTCATTGCAAGTGTACGTTCCCAACATGGTGCAGAAGCACTCCATGGCTTCGTACCCTGACGCTCGTACAGATCACGAGCGTAGGACATGTTATCGTAAAGATTCAAGAGATTGAGACCAAGGTCTGATGCAGTCTGTCCGTGATAGCGAGTGTTAATCTGCATCACACCAACGTCCGCAGAGTCAACTTTGCCTCGAAGCACAGAACCGTCAGAAAGTATGTGTCGAAAGTGCGACTCACACCGTGCGATTTGAATCATGACAGGGATATCCTTGAAGTACGCACGAACGGCGTCTTCAGTATCAAGACCAGCGATGTGCTGCTCGGTGACTGATTCCCCACTTGTTGCAATGTACCCGTAGGCAGTGTCCGTTACCGGAACTGCGGCGATGTTCGAAACCACAAATAGTGTGGTGATGAGACCGGATATAATACGCGATGGTCTTATCGAATAAATGCAGTGTAATGCAAAAACGGCCGAAGCCGCTTATGCTTCTATTATAGCATACCTGTATAGAAAGTCAAGTTATTCCATGCGAAAACAGGCCTGTCAATGACGTAAAGAACGGCTTAAAACAAAGGTTTTTTAGAAAAAGAAACTAGACAAAATGTAATAAAAATTGTCTTATCTACTCTGCCTCAGGATCGGGTTCTGTGGACGCGACAGAGGCCGGTTCTGATTCTGTGGGTTCAAGATCAGCACTTTCGTCCACCACTGGTTCTATGGGCTCATTTTCATCCGCGGGAGGATCTTCTGAAGACTGTCCGGGCTCTGTGTCAGTATCTTCAATGACACCCTGGTCACCACTTCCCTCTTCCTCACCAGAAGACTCCTCCTCTGGCGTATCTGTTTCTTCTGTAGGCGGTGTACTATCTTCTTCAGGCGGTTCTTCAGACTCAGAATCGTCACCATCTGTGTCAGTGTCCGATATATTGTCCGAACCTGCGTCATCGGTGCCTGAATTATTTTCTGACGTACCTGCTCCGTGCGTTGCAGCGATGTTAAGTTCTGCCTCAATGACTTGGAGACGCTCCTCAAGTGCCGCATTTTCTGTCTCAAGTTCCACAATGCGCTCATCATGACCCGTAACAATCGCCCACATCTCCTTGATTGCTTGAATAATGTAGTATGGCAGGGCTGTAAAATTAACCTGTCGATAGTCGTCTTCGTTACGTGACACCAGCTCTGGGAAATATTCTTCAACATTTTGTGCAATAAGACCAGTACTTATGGTGTCCATGCTCTTTGCGTACAATTCATGGGCCGTTTCGTTCCAACTGTACGTCACCGGTGTAAGCGCCACCAGCCGTTCTAGAACACTTCCTGAAGTAGTAGAGGCAGTAGACGATGCGAGGGCAACGATATTCGTCTTAAGGTCTTGGTCAGAAGCACAGGTACCCACGAGGGCAGTTCCATCAAATCGTTCAAGACAGCCATTCGTGCCACTATCGCCGACACGTATATCACCAAAGACTTGAAGTGTTTGAACCGGCGAGTCAGTACCAATACCAACATCTCCTCCATCGAGAATAGTAAACACTTCGGTCGAGCCATCGAACACATTGATGATGTCGTTTGCATTTTGTTGACGTATAACAAATTTCGCAGCCGCTGCGTTGGTGGTAGTGCCAACAAGGAGGTTGTCTCCCGTTGCTATGAGGTAGGTATCGCCTCCTGCATCGGTAAAGAGATCCACCCCGGTACTACCCGAATGGGCGACTTCAGCGACTGAAAGGTTCATAGTAGTGAAGCTTGCTGTGGTGCCTTCATGGTAGACAGACACCTCGATATAGTCACCAGCTTCCAAATCAAGGATGTCAGTGCCGCGTACAATCATGTCGCGATTAGAACTATATCCCTGTCGGTCAAAACCACTAAATGCTCCTGTGCCATTGACATTCACACCCACGATGAACGCATCGCCGTTATTGAGAACCGATGCACTTCGTGCAGAGGCGGTCACGATGTACTTACCCGAACGCTGAATGTCTATTCGGTTGTTAGTAGAAACATCTGCAAGACCCCCCACGTCATAATCTATGGTATCAAAGGTGATCTTTGTAAATGTAGTGGCAGGAATACTTTGTGATGCTTTGGTGATGCGGGCAGAGTGTGTCGTGGTGCCTTGCACAAATGCACTCCACGCCGTACTACCATCAGTATTTTGATACAGCGCACCCGCAAGGGTGTCTATGTAGAGTGAACCACGAAGTGCGGTTAGACGACTCGCCGGTGAGCTGGTCCCCACATACAAGCTCGCTGCGCTGGCGTTGGTACTGTCTGAAAGTGCAAGAAGTGCGGTATCCTCTGCCGCCTCAATAGTGAGGCGTGTATTTGGTGTGGTAGACCCAATACCGAGGTTGGTGCCATCAAAGACAAAATTTGCGCTATCGGTGAGTGCTGTGGCACCACTGTTGGTAAAGATTACTCGATTGGCGGTAAATGAGTTTTGGGTGTCGGTAAGACTGGTGAATGTCGATGAGCCACCGCTAATACCAAGCGTCGAAGTCGCCACCCACTGCGTACCGCTGCCGGTGGTCTGAAGGACGTAGCCGTTGGTACCGGCGCTCGTACTGCTGTCATAGAGTGCACCATCAACATACAAGCCACCGTCAACC
>JAGQLY010000028.1 GCA_020428905.1 Candidatus Kaiserbacteria bacterium
AGATGCGATTGCTGCTATGATAAACAAAAAGCCGAGGAAGATACTCGGATACAAAAGCTCGGAGGAGGTGGTTAGACGAGCTGGGTTATTAAAAGAGAGTGTCCTAATTGAGGGGTGAATTTACGCAAAATTATCCCAAATTTTTCTAGCATAGATTATTTTATATGTCAAACGTCGTCAACGGATTCAGTGTCGGAGTGCTTATTTTTTGACCCACGGGTGGTTTCTCGATAGAATGGTGAAATAAGTGCAGGAGAGAGTTTTTGCACGATATTTTTTAGCTATGCGCCAATCACACCTATTTACCAAAACACGGAAGGAAGCACCATCGGACGAGACATCAAAAAACGCACAACTCCTTATTCGTGCTGGATATGTATATAAAGAAATGGCGGGCGTATATAGCTACCTACCACTAGGACTTCGTGTGCTCGAAAATATCAAACAGATCATTCGTGAAGAGATACATCGTGAAGGTGGTCAGGAGATGGTGATGACTGCGCTTCAGGAAAAGGAGCTGTGGGAGCAGACTGATCGCTGGGATGACAGTGTGGTAGATATCTGGTTTAAGACCGAACTCAAGAATGGCACTGAGCTTGGTTTGGGTATCACACACGAGGAGCCACTGACGCGCATTATGACCTCATATATTTCGTCATACCGCGATCTACCGCAATACGCGTATCAGTTTCAAAATAAGTTTCGCAATGAGACGCGCGCGAAAAGCGGCATTATGCGTGGTCGCGAGTTCCTCATGAAAGATCTCTACGATTTTTCAAAGAATGAAGCAGAGCACAATGAGTTTTATGAGCGTATTCGTGGAGCATACAAGCGAATATTTGAGAGAGTCGGCATTGGAGATAGTACCTATGTCACTTTTGCGTCGGGTGGAATCTTTAGTGAGTTTTCCGAGGAATTCCAGACGGTTTCTGATGCTGGAGAGGATCTCATTTATGTTGATGAAGAGAAGGGTGTCGCACTCAACAAGGAAGTCTATACCGATGCGGTTATCGAGAAGCTCGGTCTTGATAAGAGTGCGCTTGTGGAAAAGAAGTCTATTGAAGTAGGAAATATCTTCCATCTTGGGACCAAGTTCTCGGAGCCGCTTGGACTCCAGTATACTGACGAAGCGGGAAACAAGGTGCCGGTATACATGGGTTCTTACGGGCTTGGTCCGACACGGCTTATGGGCACCCTTGTTGAGGTACTTGCTGACGAGAAGGGAATCGTGTGGCCGGAAAGTGTTGCACCATTTCGAGTGCATCTGGTGGGGCTGAATCTCGATGATGCAGAAATTCGCGACTATGCTGAAGGTATCTATAGCGCACTCACTACACGCGGCGTGACCGTACTGTATGACGATCGTGATGTGCGTCCGGGAGAAAAGTTTGCCGACAGTGACCTTATCGGTATTCCGTACCGAGTGGTGGTGAGTCGTAAGACAAAGAGCGAAGGAATATTTGAAGTGGTGGAACGCGCTACCGGTGAGGTACATTCGTTGTCAGAAGAAGAGCTCTACCAGAAATACATACCCGAAGCGGAAGAATAATAGGAATGAAAACACTATCGAAATACATCGAAAAATTTTTTGCGTCGGTATCTACAGATATTGGTATTGATCTGGGTACCGCAAATACGCTGGTGTACGTCAAAGGGCGAGGAATTGTACTCAATGAGCCGACAATCGTGGCGGTCAATACAAAGACCGGGCAGCTCGTCGCTGTTGGCGCTGAGGCGAAGACAATGCTCGGCCGAACTCCAAATCATGTCGAGGTAGTACGACCGCTTGTAGATGGGGTGATTTCTGACTTTGAGGTGACCGAAGAAATGCTTTCATATCTGATCGGTAAGGTTTGTAGCGGCTCACGCTCACTCATTGCACCACGGGTGTTGGTGGGAGTGCCGTCGGGGATTACCAACGTCGAGATGCGGGCTGCGCGCGACGCGGCGCGAAATGCTGGTGCACGAGACGTGTTGCTTGTTGAAGAACCAATCGCGGCTGCGGTTGGCGCAAAGCTGCCGGTGCACAAAGCGCAAGGCAGCATGATTATTGATATTGGCGGTGGTACGACTGACATCGCCGTACTCTCTCTTAACGGTATCGTGACTTCAAAGAATTTGCGCATTGCCGGTGACAGACTCAATCGCGATATCATTAGCTACATACGAGACCAGTTTAAAGTATTGGTGGGAGAGAAGACTGCCGAGGAAACAAAAGTCTCACTCGCATCGGTAAACTTCATGGCAGATTCGAAAGAAGTTGTGGTGCGTGGGCGAGATGTGGTGACCGGCCTTCCGCGAGAGGTGGTTATTACCGATACTGACATTCGCGAGGCAATCGGTCCGTCTATCAACGCTATCGTGGAGGCGGTGCGTGATGTTATCGAGGCAACGCCTCCGGAGGTGCTCGCCGATGTGATGCAGCGCGGCATGTATATTTCAGGCGGCGGTGCTTTGATTCCTGGAGTTTCCGAGCTTCTTGAGGAAGTGCTCAAATTGCCGGTAGTGGTTGTGCCGGACCCACTACGTGCAGTTGTACGTGGGACTGGTATCATACTGGAAAATCTGGAGCAATATGAGGAACTTCTCATTGAAAACGAGGGAGAACTCTCGCCACAACTCTAAAGCCACGATACTTAAGCGGGTAGCCCTTCTGGTGCTTGTTGGGTACCTGGTGTTGTTTATCGCGCGGCCACTTTTGGGTGAAGTGGTAGGTCGTATACTCATTCCAGTGTACGGTATTGAACGATGGTTTCAAGAATCAGAAAGCGCATTGCCCACATACTTTAGAGAACGCAGTGCACTTAACGCAACCGTAACATCGCTTGAAGATGAACTTTCTCGGCGTAGTGTTGATGATGTTATTCGGAATTACCTCGAAAGTGAAAACGAAGCGCTGCGCAGTCAGGCGGGCTTTACCTCTGACGATCGGGTGACTGCTGCGGTGATCGCACAGCCACCGCGTCTCCCTTACGATGTCTTATTCATCGATCGTGGGAGCGACGATGGGGTTGTCGAAGGTGCGGCGGTCTACTACGGCACGTACTATGCACTTGGTGTGGTAAGTAAGGTGTTTACGCACACTGCATTGGTGACGCTATTTTCGACCGCTGGCATGGAGGCGACCGCCTACGTGCACGGCCCCAATATATACTCCACCACCTCAGGTGAAGGTGGTGGAGTGGTACGGGTAAGTGTGCCACAAGGGGTCTCACTCTCTGTTGGTGATAGTGTCATTCTCCCGTCTTTGGGTGCCGGAGTGCTCGGGCTTATAAGTGAAGTGGTATCCGAACCAACACAGCCAGAGCAGTATGGGTACGTAGTGAGTCCGATACCGCTTGCAAGTATTCGTACCGTACAAATCGCAGAGCGTAGGATACAGCCGATGTCGTTTGAAGACGCAGAAAAGGAGGTTGGTCCGTGGGACTATGGGCCACTTCGTATTATTATCCCGTACACGAGCGACTATTTCGAGACAGCAACCGTTACCCCCCGATCAACCAATTAAATCCGTATGCGCATCATTGTATTCATTCTCGTCTGTGGCAGCGCACTTATGAGCGGGCCGATTTTTGCAGGAATATGTATGGTGGCATACGCGCTCTGGAAGCCAGCGTACGAGCTCATTATCCTCGGCTTTTGTATCGATGCTTTTTTCGGTACAAGCACCTTCGTACATCAGTATCTGTTACTCACGGCGGCTATCGTGCTTGTTGCCGAGCTCCTTAAGCCGCAACTCCGTTTCTATCATGCGTAAATTATTTACCAAACGAAAGCGAAAGAAAAACGAAGTTTCTTTCGACGAGATTTTGCTTGACTCATCAAACCTTCCGTCATTCAACGTTGGACGCATGGAGGGGAAGATTGAGCTACCACTTGCGCGACGTAACCTTTACGCGATTGCATTCATCTTCATGTGTATTGCTGGCGGCTTTTTATATAAATTATTTGTGCTGCAAGTGGTCGAGGGTTCTGAGTACGCAGAACTCAGTGAACGCAATCGTATTGAACAGTCACTCATTGTGGCAGAGCGCGGGCCAGTTTATGACACCCAGGGAGAACTCCTTATTTGGAATGAACGCGATACGTCAGGCACGTATGATTTTCCGGTACGTGCGTACACTGATAGACGTGGTCTCGGTTCACTTCTTGGGTATGTGAGTTACCCACAAAAAGATTCTGCCGGATTCTACTTCCGCGAGGAATACTTGGGGCGGAGCGGTGTTGAGGAAGAGTTCCACACGCTTCTTGCTGGAAAAAACGGCGAACGATTAACTGAGATCAACGCGCTCGGTGAGATCATTTCAGAAGTAGAAGTGCGTGAACCGGAGGCGGGGAAGTCGCTCACACTTTCTGTTGATGCTGAGTTGTCGGAAGTTATACACGACCTCATTGCAACCACGACAGAACAAAATGGCTTTCGCAGCGGCGCCGCTGCGATGATGAATATCCATACCGGAGAGGTTATTGCAATGAGTAACTTCCCATCGTACGATCCGGAGGTGCTTGCCGACGGAGACGATGTTGCACTCATCCAGTCATATAACAACGACGAACGCTTCCCATTCCTTAATAAGGTGGTGGGAGGTCTGTATGTACCTGGGTCAATTGTGAAGCCGTTTGTCGCGTATGGTGCTTTGGAAGAGCATACGATTGATCCAATGAAGATCGTCGTGAGTAACGGATCCCTTACGATTCCGAATCCATACGATCCGGCACATCCAGCGGTTTTCAATGACTGGCGTGCACACGGGCCGATGACTATGCGAGACGCAATCGCGTATTCGTCGAACGTATATTTTTTCATTGTGGGCGGTGGATTTGAAGATCAGGCAGGATTGGGGATTACGAACATCGATACATACATGAAACTCTTTGGAGTGGGTGAGAAGACGGGGATCAATTTGCTCGGAGAACAGGCGGGTGTGGTACCGAGTCCGGAGTGGAAGCAGAAGGTGTTTGATGACGATTGGCGTCTTGGCGATACCTATCTCACCGCCATCGGGCAGTTCGGGTTTCAGGTGACACCGCTTCAAATGTTGCGTGCGTATGCGGCCATCGCCAATGGCGGTACGTTGGTGACACCACATGTAATCAAGAGTGCTCAGGGTGATCGGGAGAACCTGCATCTCAACCAAGACAGTCTCACTATTGTGCGCGAGGGTATGCGTCGCACCGTCATTCAGGACGGAGGAACGGCGCGCGCCCTCGAGCGTGGTGATGTCGCAATCGCCGGAAAGTCGGGAACGGCAGAACTCGGTGCGTCGAAGTCGAGAGTGAACTCCTGGATTGCCGGATACTTTCCATATGACAATCCAACGCATGCATTTATTTTAATGATGGAGAACGGTCCGCGCAGCAATACAGTGGGCGCATCATCGGTGATGGGGAAGGTATTTGACTGGATCGGAGAACATCGTCCAGAACTCTTCACTCCTACTTCGTCGGCTCAGTAGCGGCTTGTGCAGGAAGCATTTTCCACAGGTTTGACTTCGGGCAGTGACTACGTATAATTGGAGAACATTTTTTAACCGTACCACCTTCATTTATGACCGAACCACAAGATTCATTCCTTACCCAAGAAAAATTCGAAGAGCTCAAGACCGAGCTTGAACACCTCAAGACTGTTCGTCGTAAAGAAGTTGCTGAATCGCTCGAATATGCTCGGAGTCTCGGTGATCTTTCAGAAAATGCTGAATATCAAGAGGCGCGTGATATGCAAGCTGCGATTGAGGAACGTATTGGCCACCTCGAACAAGTTATTAAAGAAGCACAGATTGTTGGACATGCAAAGAAGGGGCACGTGGTGGGACTCGGTTCACAGGTGACTATTCAAAAGGTGAAGGAGAAGGATAGTCGCACCTACACGATTGTTGGTTCGGAAGAGGCAAATATTCACGAGCACAAACTCTCGTACCTCTCACCACTCGGTGAGGCGCTTATGGGGAAGGCGAAAGGAGACGACTTTGATTTCGCAACACCAAATGGTAAACAGCACTACAAGGTTTTGAAGGTTGACTAAGTAGGGGAAAGAAAAGTGCCCCGCACCACGAAGTGGTGCGGGGCACTTTTCATTTTCTCCCCAAGACGGTACTATAGCCGGTATGTCCGCACTTAATGAGATCAGAGATGAACGTCGCAAAAAGCTCGAAGCACTTACAGCAGCCGGTGTAGACTCCTATCCGGCGGCGTCACAGCGTACGCACACTATTGCCGAGGTGTTAGTTGGTTGGGGAATACTCACGCCATTTTTTAAGAAAAATGTTACCCTCGCGGGGCGCGTATTGGTGCGTCGGGGACAAGGCGCGATACTCTTCGTGGACTTTGCCGATGGTACGGGAAAATTTCAGGCGGTACTCAAGGGAGATAGGATTGAGCAAAAACAGTTTGCACTCTTTACCGACAACGTTGATAGTGGCGACTTCGTAGAATTCAGTGGTACGCTCTTTAAGACTAAGAAAGGACAGCGATCAATACTGGTGCGTTCATGGCGCATGCTGAGCAAAAGCTTGCTTCCGCTTCCAGACAAACGACACGGACTGAGAGATGAGGACGAACGCTTCCGAAAACGCTACCTCGATCTCATGCAAGATGCCGATCTTCGTGCGCTCTTTGTGCGAAAGGCACGTTTCTGGAGCACGGCACGTTTATTCATGGCGACACGCGGTTTTCTTGAGGTGGAGACTCCGACACTTGAGGTCACTACCGGCGGGGCCGAGGCGCGACCGTTTAAAACACACCACAACGATTTTGATATCGACGTCTTCCTTCGCATTTCGGTGGGAGAGTTGTGGCAGAAGCGTCTCATGGCTGCTGGATTTGAAAAGACTTTTGAAATCGGGAGGGTGTATCGTAACGAGGGGACGAGTCCGGAGCATCTCCAAGAGTTCACCAATCTTGAGTTTTACTGGTCGTACGCCAACTTCACAGACGGCATGGCGTTGGTGAAGGAACTCTACCGCACACTTGCGCAAGAGGTCTACGGCACCACCGCCTTTACCTACCGGGACATGCAATTTGATCTAGCAGATGAGTGGGTGCTCATAGACTATGTATCTGAAATAGAAAAGCAAACCGGACTCAGTGTACTCACCGCGACCGAGGAAGACATGATACAGAAACTCACTGAGCTTGGCGTCACCTACGACGGAAACAATCGTGAACGACTCACAGACACGTTGTGGAAGTACTGTCGCAAGAATATTGCAGGGCCGGCGTTTTTGGTACATCACCCAAAACTCGTTGCGCCACTGGCGAAAAGTAATCTGGAAAAAGAGGGGACGGTACAGATGTTTCAACCAATCTTTGGGGGAAGCGAAGTGGGACGTGGGTATTCAGAACTCAACGATCCGCTGGATCAGCGCGCGCGTTTTGACTTGCAGCGGAAGCTTCTTGAGGCAGGAGACGATGAGGCGATGATGGCCGACTATGAGTTCGTTGATATGCTTGAACACGGCATGCCGCCAACGTGCGGTTTTGGATTTGGTGAACGGCTCTTTGCTATCTTGGAAGGACGACCAATTCGTGAGACGCAACTCTTTCCGCTCATGCGTCCGAAGGAATAGCCGACACTGAGAACTCAAGGACAAAAAACACCAGCGCAATCCATTGCGCTGGTTCGTCGTTACCGGAACCCCCATCCGTTTGGTGGAGTCTGCACCCTTGTTGTAAAAGGGTGGGGCGTTGTTCCGTCTCCGCTAGATAAATCAATCCCTGGCGTAAAAGAAGAGTTCGCACAAGTCTTATCGGGCGGCAAATCCGCCATGTGATGAATAGGTACCAATCTCCTTGAAAAATAATCGCGCAAGGAACCAGTGTTGTCAGTGAAGTATATCGTCATTGGTTTTCTCCGTGGCAACAACTTCGAATAGTAAACGGATTCTATATAAAAAACAAGTCCCGCGCAATCCATTGCGCGGGTTCGTCGTGCAGACCCCCGAGGTCCTTCTCAGATTTTTCTTTGCGGCCCGTCCCAAGCCGCAAAGAGGGTGCTTTCCGCGGGGGGAGTATCCTTGACCCCCAATTGGTCCCCGCGATAGCAGAGCGGCGGGAGACCGTTTTCCGTGACAACCGTCCCCCCACCCATCGTCTGGAGCGGGATCTGTGCCCGCTCCTCCGGCGCCATCTCTCCCATGACGACGCGCTCATTGGGTTTCTTCATGCTGCCTCCGTTGGTTGCGTAGCAATGACTACTCCAAAATATATTATACCACCGTATATGTGTACATGTCAATCGGTACTGTGCACAAACGTACTGTGTATAACTGTGGTAGGTGGTGGGAGATAGTGGTATATACTGTGCATGTGGTGGGAGATAGTGGTATAATCGTTCATACCGAACGAAGTACCAACACCTTCGAGTTTCGCCTACCGACAAATGGTAGGAACCAACAACACCATGTTAATTGGAGAGTACACACACAGTATTGATGCTAAGAAACGGCTGTCTCTGCCTTCGAAGTGGAGGAGAGAACTTGGCAAAAAAATCGTGGTGACTCGGGGACTCGATAACTGTCTCTTTGTATATCCACTGAAAGAATGGGCGAAGATAACCGAAAAAATCGGCCAACTCCCATTCGGACAGGCGGATACGAGAGGATTCAACCGTTTTTTCCTTTCGGGGGCAGTCGAAGTAGAGGTAGATAGTGTGGGGAGGATTCTCGTTCCTGATTTCTTAAAAGAATTTGCGCGGCTCACCAGCAAGGTGGTGCTCGCCGGAATTCATGATCGTGTAGAGATGTGGGACGAGAAGCGGTGGAATGAGTACAAACGTCGCATTGAGGGTCAAGCTGATGCACTCGCAGAAAAGCTTGGTGAGATCGGCGTTCTCTAGGAAGCTATGGAACACATCACCGTACTCAAAGCAGAGAGTGTAGATGCGCTCGCAGTTAAGAAGGGTTCCGTCGTTGTTGATGCAACCTTAGGTGCTGCAGGTCACGCGGAAGCACTCCTCGCTCGTCTTGGGACTAAAGGCACGTTCGTCGGTATTGATGCCGACCACACTGCCATCGAGGCCGCTTCGCGACTTACCGCCTACGACGCACACGTACATCTTGTAGAGGGTAATTTCCGCGACATCGATACACTCTTGCATCGGCTTACACTCACCACGGCCGACGCAATACTCGCTGATCTCGGATGGCGCATGGAGCAGTTTAGTGGCAGCGGGAAGGGATTCTCGTTTCTCCACGACGAACCGCTCGCCATGACCTATGGAGACAGCACCACGTATGCATTCACCGCGTCTGACATTGTAAACGAGTGGGACGCGAAAGATATCGAGAATGTCATACGGGGGTATGGGGAAGAGCGATACGCAAGACGTATTGCCGAGCGCATCGTCACCGAACGAGCGCAGCACCCCATCGAGAGCACGCTGCAGCTTGCTGACATTATAACGGCAGCAGTACCCGGACAGTACCGCCACGGGCCGGTACATCCGGCAACCAAGACTTTCCAGGCACTGCGTATTGCAGTCAATGATGAACTCGACACACTACGGATGTTCATTGAAAAAGCAATTGCACTCTTGGCACCGGAGGGTCGGCTCGCCATCATCACGTTTCATAGTCTCGAAGACCGGATCGTCAAGCACAGCTTCAGAGAGTATGCAGCACGTGGCGAGGGGGAGATTCTCACCAAGAAGCCAACACTTCCAACGAGAGAAGAAGTCGCGACAAACCGTCGCGCACGTAGCGCAAAATTACGAGTCTTTAAAAAAGTACTACACTCATGACACACCGCAGACACATCAGAGCACACGAACGCACCTGCTTTTTTGTGGCGGCAACCATACTGGTGGCACTCATGGCGTCGTACATGTACTTTGTGAGCGCGTCGGTGGTTCATGTTGTTATGCGTAAGGAGACCAGTCAGCAACTCGCTGAGCTCGGCTCATACGTAAGCCAACTTGAAGCACAGTACATTGAAGCACAGCATATGGTAAGCGAAGATATTGCCACAATGCGTGGGTATGTCGCGGTGACGGACAAGGTCTTCATCGACAAAGCAGATACTGCACTTGCGGTGCGTTCCTCAAGTGGCGGCTAGTGTACAATGGGGTGTGGTGGTCCGGTGTGCTGTGTGACCGCCCTTTGTGTGTTTAGGTGGGGGAACCCACGTCCTTTTTTTGTGTGAGAAATAAAGCAATAGTACGCATACGATACATTACTGGCATGGTATTGGTAGTCGTGGTGGTGTTGATCGTGCGCTTGTATCAAGTGCAGATAGCTCGTGGCGATATGTATCGCTCTGAAGCAGAGAAGCAGTATGTGCACACTATGCGTGACCTCTTCACGCGCGGCAGTATTTTTTTTACCACCAAAGACGGCGAGGCCGTGTCGGCTGCGACGGTGCAGGCCGGATACCTGCTTGCTATAGACCCGACGCGTATTGTTGATCCGGAAGCAACGTATGAACGACTTATGGCATTTATCCCGCTTGATAAGGAGGTTTTTATGACACGTGCCGACCGCACCGATCGTACCTATCAAGAAGTAGTGCAGCAGGTCGAGCGGTCTGTTGCGGAAGAAATTATTGCCGCCGATCTTCCCGGTGTTGGGCTTTACCGTAATCAGTGGCGGTACTATCCGGGTGGGGCACTCTCTGCGCGTACAGTCGGTTTTATTGGATACGACAGTGAGGACAATTTGGTGGGTAAATACGGTCTTGAACGATACTACGAAGATGTCTTGAATAGGGACAATGAAAAACTGTCAGTGAATTTCTTTGCGGAGTTATTTAGTAATGTGGGAAACTTGGTATTTGATACCGAGGGAGACGAACGTGGGGATGTGGTGACTACGCTCGAGCCGGTAGTCTCGCGCACTCTTGACCGAGTGCTCGAGGAGGCACAAGAAACGTGGAAGGGGGATGTGACCGGCGGGATTATCATCAACCCAACCAACGGAGAAATATACGCACTTGGGGTGGTGCCGTCATTTGATCTCAACGATCGCAGCGGTGTCTCTCTTGAAGCATTCCGTAACCCTCTCGTCGAGGATGTGTATGAGCTTGGATCTATTATCAAGCCGCTCACTATGGCGTCCGGTCTTGATTCCGGGGCTGTGACGCCTGAAACAACGTATTACGATGCGGGGCATATTACGCTCGATCAGGCGACTATCGGGAACTTTGACGGTCGGGGTCGCGGCTATGTCAACATGCAAGAAGTACTGAATCAGTCCCTCAACACGGGTGTTGCGTTTGTAGTGGGGCAGGTGGGCAAAGAGAAGTTTCGTGATTACTTTCTTAGTCTTAAGCTGGGGAGTGAGACGGGCATTGATCTCCCCAACGAAACATACGGTCTGGTGCGCAACCTGATCGACTCGCCGCGTGACATTGAGTACGCGACTGCATCCTTCGGGCAGGGTATTGCACTCACACCGATAGCGGCGGTGCGGGCACTCTCGACGCTCGCCAATGGTGGAGTGCTTACAACGCCGCATATCGCGAAAGAAATTGTATACGAAGATGGCCCAGTGCGTACCATCGGTTTTCCGCCCGGAGAACATGTCTTTAAGGAGAAGACAAGTGAGGACATCACGCGCATGTTGGTGCGAGTCGTGGACGAGGCGCTGCGGGGCGGTACTGTCGCGATTCCAAACTACTCTATTGCCGCGAAGACCGGGACGGCCCAAATTGCCGATACGGTAAACGGCGGGTATTATGATGATAAGTTCCTCCATTCGTTCTTTGGGTATTTTCCGGCGTACAACCCGCAGTTTTTGGTGTTCCTCTATACCGTTGATCCAAAAGGTGTGCGGTATGCATCCGAAACCCTTACCGACCCCTTCATGGAGCTTGCACACTTCCTTATTAGCTATTACAACGTTCCTCCAGATCGATAATCACGATAGTACGACACCACTATGAAAGAACTATTCAAAAAAATCGTCATTGCAATTCTTACTTTCGAAGCGAAGCTTCTTATTCGACGTACCAAGCCAAAGATTGTTGCGATAACGGGTAGTGTGGGGAAGACGTCAGTAAAAGATGCGGTGTATCAGGTACTTAAGGACCATACGCACACGCGCAAAAGTGAAAAAAGTTTTAATTCAGAAATTGGCGTACCACTTTCGGTGCTCGGATTGCGCAACGCGTGGCATAGCCCAGTACGCTGGTTTAAAAACATACTCGACGGTGCGCTGCTTATACTACATCCCGGTGCGTATCCCAAAGTCTTGGTGCTTGAGGTGGGTGTGGACCGGCCCGGTGATATGGATGTGCTTACGAGCTGGATCAAGCCGGATGTGGTTGTGCTCACACGGCTTCCTGAGGTGCCGGTACACGTTGAGTTTTTTGATTCACCAGAAGCGGTCCGTCAGGAGAAACGAAAACTTGTTGAGGCGCTTGTGCCGGACGGTGTTTTTGTATACAACCACGACGACGAGAGGGTATGTGCGGTCGCCGAGGGTACACCACAGCAACGTATTGGATACGGTGTGGGAGAGGGTGCAGACTGTCGAGCAGAAAAGGAAGCGATTACCTACGAGGGTGGCCGTCCGACAGGGTACACGTTTACCCTGACCCAGGGCGGTGCATCGGCAAACTGTGTGGTGCAAGAATCACTCGGTGGACAGCATGCGTATAACTATGCAGCAGCGGTGGCGGTCGGTTCTGTGTTTGGGGTAGCTATTACGGATGCTGCGCAAGCGCTGAGTGAAAACTGTACGCCACCGGGGAGGATGCGACTGCTTCGGGGAAACAAAGACACCACTATTATTGATGATACATACAATGCTTCTCCTGTGGCGGTGGAGCGTTCACTGCAGTCGCTTAAGGAAGTGAAGGGGGTGAAGCGACGCATTGCGGTGTTAGGCGACATGATGGAGCTTGGACAGTATTCGATTGCAGAACACGAACGTATTGGCGGTGTTGCCGCATCGTGTGTGGACGTATTAGTGACGATAGGAGTGCGTGCGCGTGGTATTGCGTCAGGGGCACGCGCGAAAGGTTTGTCCGAAAAGAATGTTGTTCAGTTTGATGACGCAAACAGTGCCGGAAGAGCACTCTTACAAATGCTTGAAGCGGGGGACATTGTGTTGGTCAAGGGTTCTCAGAGTATTCGAGCGGAGCGTACTGTTGAGATACTCATGGCTGAACCAGAACGTGCCACCGAACTACTTGTCCGTCAGGGTACTGCGTGGAAGGGGTAATAACGGGGGCGGCACACGAAACCGCGGCGCCAAAGGCGCCGCGGTTTCGTGTGTTCTGTACTATTCTTCCATTCTTGTCTCGCTTGCTTCTGTCGTCGATGCTGTTACTTCCCCGGACTCGGTCTTCGGTGCAGGGGTGCTGGTAGAGAACAACTGTTTTCCATTTGCATTCCACGCTGTCCAGAGTTGCCATGCAACATAGAGATAGAGTGCTGCAGTGATCACAAAGAAAATCTGTGCAATTGGCATGTTGTAAATAAGTCCCATACCAAAGTTGGTACCGGTAATGGATACCAACCCAAGGTTGATACCGGTAATCGCCATTACAAGAAAGGCGATTCTTTCTTTCTGATCGGTGCGACCAAAGAGCTTTTGTCCACCAACGTGCCACCGATAGCCGAGATATACAGCTGCTGCTCCCGAAATGAGCCAAAAAAGTGGGAGTAGGGTAGCAGTGCCACTAAAGCCGAGTAAGTGGTACGCGATTGGTGTCGCTCCAAAGAAAAGTGACAATGCCGCAATGACTAAACGGGCAAGAGACCACATAAATGCGTAGTACTCGAGACGGTCCGGTGTTGTGTGTTCTTTAATTTCCATAGTGTCTATTGTGCTATTCCTATAACAAAAGAAGTGCCTATAGCGTATCACAGAATAGAGAAATTGTGCTTCCACAGAAAGGTATTTTTTGGTATAAATAACCGCGCCGCAGCCACCCGCTACGGCACTCACACACCGGCCCTATCGTCTAACGGTTAGGACGCCAGGTTCTCATCCTGGAAATCGGGGTTCGATTCCCCGTAGGGTCACAAATAGCAGAAATACGGTCGTCAAAGGTTTCAAATCCCTTTTTGACCTTATATTTCAACACATCTTGCGATATAAAAAGTTCTGAAAAAATAACTTTCACAATCTTCTCTTTTTCGTGTG
>JAGQLY010000029.1 GCA_020428905.1 Candidatus Kaiserbacteria bacterium
AGATGCGATTGCTGCTATGATAAACAAAAAGCCGAGGAAGATACTCGGATACAAAAGCTCGGAGGAGGTGGTTAGACGAGCTGGGTTATTAAAAGAGAGTGTCCTAATTGAGGGGTGAATTTACGATAGGATATATATCATGGACATACCATATGTGTGTACATGAATACGCCTGCCCAATATACAAAAAGCGAAAACCTACCTCTGTGATGGGAGATAGGTTGTCGCTTTCTCAATTCGCGGCACGTGCTACCGAGACACACGTTTGTGTGGACCTGTACGAAAGTACAAGACAGTCCTTGTTGTGCTCTTTTCAACAAAGACACACAGATGGGTGAGCCGGTATCATGCTCGACGTAACCATTTCTTTGCATGCGCGGCTGACGCACGAGCGACGAACCACCGAAGCGACTCGATCGCTTATAAAGAAACGGTACATATATTGTAACGAAAAAGCAGAAAAGTGCACGCATTCTATGCACAAAACCTATATCGCTTCATACAAAAACAATACACCAAACCCAACACCAACCAACCATCATGAAGTTAGACCTATAGGTTCAACTTCATGATGGTTGGTTAATGAGTCAAACCAGAGGATATCGTGACGTATGTTGCTTTGGTTGTCGCTTCGGTCGTGCCGTGTGAGTACGCGCGACTTTCAGCCACCGGAGTAGTTTATTTGTTCAAAATCTCGATTACGTCGTCCACCTCCTTTCCAAGAAGGGTCTCTGACGCGCCAAGCATTCGGTTGAGATTTTCTACAGCGACCTCTTCTTTCTTAGACAGACGTTTACGCTTTGTGATGGCCAAAATCTGTGTGTATATCTCAGCACGAAGCACGTCAAACGTCTTGACCATCTGATCTTCAACCTCATCAGCTTCTCGACGCAACTTGTCGATCTCACGCACATAAGCGTTGTGACGCGCAAGGAGGTAGAGGAATTGACCAACCACCACCACAAGCAGCATCGCAACAAAGAAATCCTTTCCGGTAAAGCGGTTTTTTCCCGTTGTACCCGCATTACTTTCTGTACCAGCTACCCATCCTGCAGCAACCGGAACAGCTATTCTTGCTGTGGTTGTATTCCCCGCATGATCGTATGCAGTTACTTCTACCACATACGTACCGTCTTCAAAATTGGTAAGAGCATATCCAAGATAGGCCTCTGATGGCGTAAGTGTTATCGGCTGTCCGCCCGCAACTGATACGCGGTACTCTGCGATACCGGAAGTTTCGTCTGAAGCTTCGAAGGTGATAACGGGGAACTTATTGGTTACGGTACTCGAGCGTACTGCAACAGTAAACGGTTGCGGTGCGGTGGTGTCGATTTGTATTTTGCGATACAGTACCTTCCCCCATGTTTCGGCGTCTTTAAACTGTACTCCGAAATAGTGCACACCATCTGCGAGTGATCCTTCGGTAAAGATGTACGTGCTGATAGGATCTTCGTAGACAGTATACGGCTCAAAACCAGAAACATCATCAACATCAAGTGCAACCTTCGTCACATATGAAGGCAGATCCCAACTAATAGAACCCTCAGTAGTGGTGTACCACGCCTCCGGATCGATGAAAGTAGTGTCGGTTATAGTTGGAGCTGGCGGTGGTGTTTGTGCGGATGCAAGCGATGCAAATAAAAAAAGAGAGACGGTGACGCACACCACGACACCAACGTAGTATCGGAACGTGTGTAATAACCTCTGTGCTGTACCATTCAAAAGGAACATATGATCGTCACACTCATCTTATGTTACGCATCAAGACGAGATGACTCCATTGTACCGAAAATTTGATGCGCGTGTACTGCACATTGTGCACAAGCTAGAGCACAATGACGTGTTCCACCAAGCTGTTTTGTACAATCATCAAAAGTGCCATTGTTGCCATAAGTCCTACACCGTACGCAATCTGTACCGGGTGCTGTTTACGCCATTCGATTACGATTGAGAGTACCAGCGTAAGCATCACAAACCCAGCAAGGGCAAAGTAGAATACCTGGAACCAAACCCCCGGCGCTGTTGCAACAAGACCGAGCCATCCCGCGCCATTGGTTGGGGTGCTGCCTCCGGTTATAGTGTGCGTCCCAGCTGGAAGTGCGAGTGGTGAACTTGTCGCAATATCAGCAAAGAGTTCGCGCGACTCGTCTCCCGCGACATCCTCTGACTCCGTCACCACTGGTGACATTGTCGCCTCTGTGGTGTCAGCCACCTCCTCCATCGTCATCCCTGGTTCCTCTACTGGCTCAGGTGCCGTCGCCTCTGCTGATGCGACCACTGGTGTCGTCTCCTCGCTTATCGGTTCCAGAGCTGTGTCAACAACGACTTCTTCTATTGGCGTTTGAAGTGCAAGCGCAGGTGCTTGTGCCAAGCTTGCTGGTGTACCAAAAAGCTGCACCACAAATACCGTCTCGTAGCCCTTGTATTCACCTTTGGCGGTACCGACGCCGATCTCGGTATATTTACCACTCAGTATGTTCGCACGGTGCCCTGGAGAGTTCATCCACGCATTAACCACATCTGACGAATCTGTAAAGTGAACTGCGAGATTTTCTCCGGCATGAATATACGTGTACCCTACCGTATCAAACCAGTACCACGGTGATACACCTGTCGGCGAGTAGTGTGCAAAATATCCATTCGCTACCATATCGTCTGCTTTGAGCTGTGCCGCGCGGTCGAGTACGTCGCTGCGGGTGAGCTGGCCAAGTACTTCATGGTCCCGCTCCTCATTAGTGAGATCAACAATAACTGAAGGCAGAATCGTCGATACAAGCCAATCGGAAGTGATCCACAGTACTGACTGAAGATTTGCTGCCGCAAATGAAAGCAGTGCTAGCACAAACATCACCCCCACAGAAAAACGCTGCAGACTATTCGGTGCATAACCGTTACCTTCGTGTGGAATGAAGTAATCTTTAAGGTGTTTTCTCATACGATATATGTTGACTACACTATAGCACCGCCCTCTTCATTATTCTGATTCCCCTGTGGGTGCCCCGTTTTCCACCCCCACCAGTGAGGCGTAGACCACGGTGTTGTGGCTATAGCGCTTCGTGTTTTTATCATATACGCCCGAGCAAGTCACGAGACGCAGTCCTGCATACGGGATATTGCCGTAGACTTCGTTGGTGGGAAAATCTTCCTGCCCGTACCGTCCAATGCGGTTTACCTCAAAGAGAGCCACATTGCCGTCGTCACGTACCACTTCAATTACATCCCCGTGCTCTAACTGGCCAATTGAGAAGAACACCGCCGGACCTTGGTATGAATCAACATGACCAAAAACAACAGCGGGGCCAAGTTCTCCCGGAGTCGGACCATACTGATACCACCCAACGGTATCGAATGCCTCCGGTACCTGTACTGTCTGATCGGGATTGAGTCCAAGCGGCGCCTCAAAGTCAGCATCAATACCTGCACGACGCACTGTAAGGTGTGTTGGAAGCGCACGTGCAAGTACTGGGCCCGTAGGTATTATCTCTGGAGCTACATCATTTGTAATGTCGCGACCAAGGTCAAGAGTTACCTTGCTGTGAAGCGTGTAGCCCAATACCAACCCAAACCCAATTCCCAAAACGGCAAACGCCGCCACGCGAACGCGGCGGCGCACTGCCTGATGTTCTTTGAGATACTGTACAAGTCGATTACGCATGTACTCGAGTTGCTTTCACTGTAGCGAGTGCGAGAAGCATCACTGCGAGAACGACAACCGTTGGTACCTGTGAGGCGTGACTTGCGCCGCCAAGACCGGTATCAGCCGCACCGAGCGGAGTAACGCTTGTCTGAGCACCCAATACTTCTCCGGAAGTGACCGGATCTGCAGTACAGGTATCGCTCTTTGAACCCTTTGAAACAGTGAGTTCGTAGACGGTGTTGCCAATGGGTGCAACAAAGAGTGAGCCATTATCAACAACAGTGCCGTTGGTGGTTGAAAAGATCTCGATACCGTTTGCAGTAATAGAGAGTTCCTCACCCTTCTTGGTTTCCCAGTCGAGTGTAAGGATGTCTCCTGGAGTGAAGGAATATGCCGAGACACCAAATGCCTGACAGCTTGGGCTCGTTGAGCCACCACCACCTCCGCCCCCGGTAGGACTGGTTGGGGTTTCGGGTTCAGGGTCGGCAATCTTACAGAGACGAACATCATCTACAAACGTTCCAAATGTGTCACTCGGCCCGCCATCGTAGAGTGAGATGTCGGTAGTAGTAGTACCGGCGACAAAGCTGTGTGAACCATAGGTCCAGTCGGTTTGTGCGAGTGGATTGCTTCCAGACTCAGGGCCGGTTGCAGCAACTTCAACACCATCTACTGCAACACGAAGGTCGTTGTTTTCTGCAGCTGTGTCATGACGCGGTGCTGAAGCCCAGTAGAGTTGGTAGGTCGCACCCACTTCCGTTGCGACAGCTTGAGTAATTCGAGTTGATTGATCACCATCAAGCTCCGCGTACTGCTCAGCATCTGCCGCAGCATTACCAAGCCAATTACGGTGAAGTTCGAGTGTTGTTGGTGTGTTGTCTGAAAGTTTTTCAATAACCCAACCGAGTACTGAAGCAAATCTGTCCCAGCCATTTATGTTTTCAACAACAGGATCTTCGAAGCTACCGTTTACGATAAGCGAATCCTCGAGTGAACAGTCCGGAACAAAGATTTCTGGATCAGTAGTACCGCCACCACCGTCATACGGAGGCGCACAGTCACCAGGATCAGTTGTGGTCACGACAAGCTTGTAGAGTGCACCAGATGGATTACCAGTCGCATTTGCACCACCCATACCAAGATTGGTTACTGCAATAGCAAGATCGTTGTTACCCTGCTGAATAAGTCCAGAAACATCATAGGTATCTTGTGTTGCAAGACCGAAGTTACCTCCACTTATATCACTTCCAGCATCAGCACCGTTAATAGTTGCTGTGTAGTTGTTGTCAGCTGCAACATACAGCGTTGCGCTTGCGACTGTACCACTCCAACCAAACTGGTTCACGAACGTCTGTGTCTCATTAATGGTTGGATCGACGACGGGGTCATCGCCCCAAATCCACGAAGCACCATCAATTGCCGCAGTCCAGTTTGCGTGGATGAATGAGAGAAGCTTAGCGAATGCGCCACCCTTTTCCTCAACTATCGCAGTCTCATCACTCACGATAGTGACTGAACAGATTTCTGGCGTAGTGCCGTACCTGTTAGTAAATGTACAGGTAACCTCCTCGTCCGCTTCAAGATCGATAGCGTCAGGCGTACTGCCATCGCTACACGTGGCACCTTCAAGAGACCAACCCTCAGGAAGTGCGTCCTCAGAAACTGAGTACACACCAGCAGAAAGGTCGGGACTTACTTCGGGGTCAGAGTTTGCAGAAAGTGAGAAGTTACCCCACGATGCGGTAAAGTTGAATGACTGATCCGTGTCACCATCAGCAACTTCTTTTACAACCGTAATGTGACCAAATCCGTCCGGGGTATATACGTTGCCAAAGGTACAGGTAATGGTTCCATCAACTATCGGGGTTGCGAAAGTGTCAGGGTACACCGTACCAATGTCGTTAATTTCACCATTATCTCCAGTCTGACCAATTATTCCGCCACTCCTACAGAAGGTCGTTGCAGGTGTCCAGTCTGGACCAACAATCTCAGAGAAAGAGTACGCAGGACCAGCTGGCACCATCACAGAAAACGTGTCTGAGTTGTTTCCAAGGATACTGAAATCTCCCAAATCACCGGTGAAATCAAAGTACGTGGTGGCACCCGCAGCACCAGCATTTTTCTTGATTTCAAAGGTTACCATCTCAGGATATTCACACGATCCATCATCAGCGGTCGCATCTGGTTCGTAGTTGGTTGCGTCCGAATCGGTACAACCGAGAATTTCTACAGGAATCGATTCTATACACCCATTGTAGTAGAGTGCTTGACCAACAGCATCCCAATTAGTACCTGCGAACGACTGTAGTGTGTCGTCTTTGTAGTAGTGGAATGGAGGAATGATGTCCTGAAGGTCAGAATCGTGACCATCAGAGAAGAAGCTGTTGATGTTTACCGTCGGATTCGAGTATGGATTACTATCACTCCCTGTTGCATGACAGATTTCGACACCCGTGATGGTTGCGTTGCCCGCATTCACATCCGGCTGCGCACCAAGCACCTCTCCTTCATAGGGAGCACCAGCATCGTGGTCTGCCTGTGCATACCGCACAAACACACCCTGGGCTGAGAAGCTGAGGAGTGCAATAATGCCCATGTGGGCGAGGAAGCGGTAGAATCCGCTCATCCGAAATACTTGAGTATTCATAATACGTTCTGAGTTTGTAATAATTCAGCGACTACGTTAGCTGCTAAAAAATTAACGGTTTAATTTATTGAAGTAATACCCGAACCCAAACCACGACGTTGTGGTGTTCTTGTGTATAAGAGTACACTGAAACACCGCGTATGGATAGTCCAGTTCTTTCTATTATACCACACTGTGTTAAAAATTGCAACCCTTCCTGCTCAAGTGCTAGATAACCTCCAAAAACCTTGACATTTTGGGCATGTGACGGTTAAATATGGCATATCCTATTCGACCGGAGTTGTGGTGGCACCGGATACACCACACTCCCTACATACTGAAGACGAATCACGTCCCCCACCCTTTCATGTCTACTCATAAGGCACAAGAACGACTCGAAACCGAGCTCCGACAAGGAGTTATTTCCATTGTGGACGTGGTGGACGCGCTCATTGCCGCTGCACATGAGGCGGGCGCATCTGATGTGCATATTGACCCTACGGAGCAAGAAGTCGCTGTTCGAATGCGCATTGATGGTGTACTCAAGACCACCAACACACTTCCAAAGACCATGTACGCGGAAGTGATTTCACGTATCAAGATTTTGGCAAACCTACGCACCGACGAACACCAAGCAGCACAAGATGGTCGTTTCCGCGCCACCCTGGATGACGGTGCGCAATTTGTGGATGTGCGCGTGTCTATCGTACCAACCTACCATGGCGAGAACGTCGTCCTACGTCTTTTGACCGACAACAAAGAGCAGTACTCACTTGAGATGCTTGGTTATCGTGAGCCGGAACGTAAAAAGATAGAGCGTGCACTCAAACGACCGCATGGCATGATCCTTGTTACCGGTCCCACAGGAAGCGGCAAGACCACTACCCTCTACACTTTTCTTAAGATGTTGAACGATGATGATACGTCGATTATTACCATCGAGGACCCAATCGAATATGCTATTGGCGGCATTACTCAGATACAGACCAATTCCGGCCGAGGACTTTCCTTTGCGTCGGGACTACGTTCAATACTCCGTCAGGACCCAGACCTTATCATGGTGGGAGAAATTCGCGACACCGAAACGGCGGGTATTGCCGTCAACACCGCGCTCACCGGCCACCTTCTCTTCTCGACACTTCATACCAGTGACGCAGTGACAACACTCCCCCGTCTCCATGATATGGGAATCGAGTCATACCTTGTCGCATCGACAGTAAACTTACTCATTGGTCAACGTCTCGTCCGCAAAAATTGTCCAAAGTGTAGCAAAAAACAGAAAGTGACTGATGCTGAGCGCGAAAGCTTACGCGAGATAGTCCCCGCTGATGCACTTGAGGGTCTCGCCGAACAAACAGTAGGCACTGGCTGCGCTGCATGTAATCAGACCGGTTTTGCCGGACGGCTCTCTATCAATGAAGTGCTCGAAATAAACGATGAGATTCGAGAAGCTATTCTTACCCGACAATCAACCGGTACCCTGAAGAAGCTCGCAAAAGAAAACGGCATGACGCCGATGCTTGAAGACGGATTTTTGAAAGTAAAGTCGGGCGACACCACTATTGATGAGGTTGTCCGTGTTATTCATGAATAATAGCGTATGAAGCTTCCTGAATTTTTAACAACACCACGACACTTCCCTTGGAAGAAAAAGAAGGGTGCCGCGGCTACCGAAGGTGCCGCGGCTGAGCCGAATGCGCCAGCATCGACTCCGACACCAGAAACGCGGCAGATCAAAGCAAAAAAGAAGCCGAGGAAACAAATCACCCTTTTCGTGCGCTTTCCGATCAAGGAACAGGTGCACTTCGCAAAACGCCTCGCCTTTCTTATTGGTGCGGGTGTTTCGGTGCTTGAAAGTTTGCACCTCCTCCACGACCAGACGAAGGGTAGCAGCAAACGGTACATCTACAGCCAAATCATTACTGATGTAAACGCAGGAACATTTCTCTCATCAAGTTTGGCGAAGTTCCGACAATTTTTTGGGGCCTTTGCTATCAATATCATTAAAATTGGCGAAACGGGTGGTGTCCTAAAAGAGAACCTGAACTACCTTGCCGATGAACTCCAAAAGAAAGAGGCGCTTCGCAAGAAAGTGGTGGGTGCGCTCATTTACCCGATCTTCATCACACTCGCAACACTCTTGCTCTCGGGCATGCTCACGGTATTTATCTTCCCGAAGGTGATGCCTATCTTCCAGAGTCTCAATGTTACCCTGCCACTTACGACCATCGTCCTTCTTGCGATCAGTAATTTCCTGAGTGAGTACGGTCTCTATCTTATTGCCGGTATCGTACTCTTCATTATTCTCGTCCGCGTGGCAGTGAGATACAGCCCACGCTTCCGCTATGGAGTACACTTCACCATTTTGCGACTACCACTTTTTGGGAAGCTCTATCGTCAGTACCACATGACCAACTTCTGTCGTACTCTCGGTCTCTTGCTTAAGAGTGGTATCAACGTCGTTGAAGCCATTACGATCACCGGCGACACCATGAGTAACATGGTGTATCAGCGACAGTGTACGTTGCTTGCGGAGTCAGTTTCTCACGGCGGCCGAATATCAGCGTACCTGCTCAAGCACACCAATTACTTTCCTGACGTTACCGCGCATCTCATCGCTATCGGTGAGACCACTGGTGCACTTTCTGACACACTACTCTACCTCTCCAATATGTACGAAAATGAAGTAAACGACATGACCAAGAACCTTTCAAACTCAATCGAGCCGATTCTTATGATTTTCATGGGGCTCATCGTGGGATTCGTTGCTGTGTCGGTCATTACGCCAATTTATGAAGTCACCCAACATCTTCAACGTTAATACTCGAGGTTTTACCCTTATCGAGATACTTGTTGTACTCGGTATTTTAGCGGTGATCGCCGGCTCAGGCCTCGCGTTCACTCTCGATTCGTATCGGGGATATCTCTTCCGTAGTGAATACACCACCGTCACGCACATGCTCGCCAAAGCACGCAATCGTGCGATCAACAACTTTAATGAATCGGCGCACGGGCTTAAGATATTGGGTGACCAGTATGTACTTTTTGTTGGTGGTGACTACGCAACCAGTGATTCAGACCTGCAGGAAATCTTCCCACGAAACACGGCGCTCAGTGTTGCCGGAGAAGATGAAATTGTGTTTGAGCAGCTCACTGGCAATGCAAACGATTGTGATTCGCCGTCTTGCACCATAACCTTTGGCTACGGCGCCAGCGTCAAAAACATAACGATCAATGCACAGGGCGGCATCATTTGGTAACACTGTATGTACACAACACACCACAACAGAACACTGGGATTCAGCACGCTTGAGTTGCTGATCGCATTTGCAGTCATGACTCTCGGTATTACGGCAGTGGTTATGGTAGCGTTTGGTAACCAGTCGATTGCTATCGACACAGAGCTCGCACAACGCGGCCTTTACATTGCAGAAACAAAGCTCGAAGAGGCCGCGGTCGCGACACTGAATGACTTCGACTCCGTATCTTCTGATGGTACCCCTGTCGCCTACAACAGCATTTTTGATACACAGACACGTGTCTCTGACATATCAGAATGTGCAAAAAACATTACCGTCGAGGCTTCGTGGAATAGAAATCTACGGTCACTCAACACCTCACTTTCTTCGGTTTTTGTTAATCCCGAGGAGGCCGCAGCACTCGGAACCGAATGCGTAGACGAAGAACCGGAAGATGATTGGGACAACCCATTTACTTTTGAATCCGAAAACATCGGTGGTCAATCCAACGCTACGGCACTGTATTCAGAAAATAACATTATCTATCTCACTACAAACCCACCGACTGCGGACAAAAAAGACTTCTTTATTTATGAATTCGATGAGTCAGGACCAACACTAACCGAACTGAGCAGCAGCAACACCGACAGCACCGATTCGCTTGGTCTTCTAGATGTCGCTATCGGTACGTTCGGGGGTCACTCATACGCTTTTGCCGCAAGCGAGAACCCGCTTGGTCAACTGCGCACTTTTGAAATCACCGATCCTTCTCTCCCGATTGAGCTCTTTGTGAGCGCGCTCCCGGGTGTTGCTGGTTCGTTCCCTGAAGGACGGGTGGTGTACTACTACGACGGGCGAGTGTACGTGGGTACGCGAGAAACAGCCGGGCACGAATTTCATATATTTGACGTGAGTGGACTCCCCAGCATTCCTCCAATACATATCGGAAGCATTGAGCTCACCCACACAGTGCGAGATATTGCAGTACGGGGTGACTTTGCCTACCTTGCCACTTCAGATAACAGTCGAGAACTTATGGTGATCGACATCTCGAACCCAGGAAGTCTCGAACACCCAGACGATAGTGGGCTCGGCTTTAATGCCTCCGGAGGCGACGATGGCACGGCCGTATTTGTGACCGGACAACGCGTGTATCTCGGGAGAGCAAAGACATCCTCGGGCACATCTGACAATTTTTATATACTCGAAGGCGATGCGGTGCGCGACGGTGCCGAAATCACTGATGGCGAACTCGGGAAAAAAGACATCGGCCTCAGCAACAACACCCACACCGCCGGTATAGTGGTGCGCAGCGATCTCGCATTTTTGTCTCTCGACGATCCGACAACAGGACTCGCCATCTACAACATTCAGGACCCGCTTGCTATTGAGCCGCCAGCATCTTGTAGCGTATACAACTTTTCAGAAAATTCTGTGGGACTTGCTATGGATGGACGGTATGTATTTTCAGCAAATCGCAGTAACGCGGAAATTCGTATTATTAGCGATCAAACAGTTGCATGCGGCAGTTAACCACCACACGCGGCTTCACCCTTCTTGAAGCGATTATCTACATCGCACTCTTTATGTTCGTGATTGGTGGTGGACTACTCTCCGCCTATCAGATATTTGAGGGTTCGGCAAGTATTAGTGCTGCTGCAGCACGAGAAACGGAAATAAACTTTGCACTACGCAAGATAAACTGGGCACTCAACGGCACTGAAGTATCCGACATAACCAAACCGACCGCCGGAGGCACCGCAGACGAGCTCATTGTCACCAAGGACGGTCACCAGTACACTCTTTCGGTTGATGGCGGCCAGTTTGTTATAGAGACGGGGGGAGACTCCTTTCCTCTCACCAACCTCCCCACCGGCGTGACTGCAGTATCATTTACTCGCACCAATACCAACCCCCAGACCGTTTCGGCGGCACTCACTGTCGATGGGGAGACCCTTGAACCAACCACACACTATGTACGCACCAACTAACAACCATGGATACGTTGCACTCGTTACCGCAATTTTTGTTGCTGCGTCCCTTTTGGTGTTTGTGATCGCAGTAAACTTCGAAGGATATTTCAGTCGCTTCACGGTTGTGGAGTCCGATCAAAAAGAACGCGCCTCCTTTCTCGCTGAGGCATGTCTTGAAACAACCCGCCTTCGTATCGCCAAAGACATAGACTACAACGACCCCGACCCAGTCAACGTAGGTGGTAGGACGTGTGACATTGTCTCTGTTACAACCCATGGATCGTACACTGATTGGCGAATTGTTGAAGTACAAGGTACAGATGGAGGTGCAGTTACCAATCTTCGTGCTGTGCTTGATGCCGACTCCCTCCCCACAGTACGTATTGATAGCTGGGAAGAGGTTGGTTCATTCTAGAGGTAAAAGGAGGTTGCAACCCCCCAAAAGGTGTGGTATCGTGCATTCCACGACACCAACGTAAATTCACCCCTCAATTAGGACACTCTCTTTTAATAACCCAGCTCGTCTAACCACCTCCTCCGAGCTTTTGTATCCGAGTATCTTCCTCGGCTTTTTGTTTATCATAGCAGCAATCGCATCTA
>JAGQLY010000030.1 GCA_020428905.1 Candidatus Kaiserbacteria bacterium
CCTCAGTCTCTCGTTCGACAACATCGACGAGAAGATCGCGGGACTGACGGAGCGGGGCTTCAAAGATCCGCAGAAGATGATCACCTCGTTGCCAGCCATCCTCAGTCTCTCGTTCGACAACATCGACCGAAAGTTGCTTCTTTGCAGGCGTCTGAAGGTCGATGTCGATGCGTTTATCGCATACACGATTGTCTTTATCGGGATGTCGCCCAAACACTACATCCCGATCGCGAAAAAGTTGCGAGAAACTGGCAAGGAAGCCACTCCAAAGAACGTATTTGCAATCTACAAAGCAAAGACGTTCTAGCCGCCACGAAAGGTCGCCCCGACCTTCGGGGCGGCTTTTCTTTTGTGGACATGTTTATTGCACCGTACGCACCATCATGAAGTTGGACCTATAGGTCCAACTTCATGATGGTGCTATACAGTTGTTTATACGCTGTTATTCATACACTTTCTTTCTACGCAAAAGAGCGTTATACTCCGTCGCAATGGAAGAGCAGGACACCAAAAAACACCTACTCCCGTATGCACAGCGGGAGGATTTTAAGGTGGGGCGTGCGTCGGAGCTTTCCGGTCAAGATCGTCACCTGTACCGATTTCTCGAGATACTCCCCGGAGCTGCGTCGTGGGCTACACTCATCGGTGTACTCCTTATGTCGATCTATACTCCGTTTGTGGCGGCGTATTTCATCATTGCCTTTGCTGTGTACTGGGTGCTCAAAACCGCCTTTCTCTCATATCACCTAAGACATAACTGGGCACGCCTTCGCCACCACATGTCACTCAATTGGGTAGAGATGATTGACCGGTTTGAGTACGGCCACTTGTACCAACTCGTTATTCTGCCTTTCTACAAGGAATCTGAAGCTGTGCTTGATGCGACGCTCGCGTCTCTTGCTGAGGCACGGTATGACAAACAGAGTATGATCGTGGTGCTTGCACGCGAGGAACGCGCGGGTGAGGAAGCGCGTCAATCAAGTGAGGCGATGCAAGAAAAGTGGAAGGACACCTTCGGGTATTTCTTAGTCACCGAACACCCGGGCGACATTCCCGGCGAACTTGCGGGTAAGGGCTCAAATGCAACGTGGGCTGCAGAAGCGGTGCGCACCACAGTGCTTGATCCACACGGCATTCGATACAATCATGTACTTGTTTCTATTTTCGATAGTGACACGGTCGTCTACCCGGACTATTTCAATTGTCTGGTGTGGCACTTCATGACGGCAGAGCGCCCCCTAAAGACGTCGTTTCAGCCGGTGCCCATTTTTAATAACAACATGTGGGAGGCACCGGCTGTCGCGCGCGTTGTTGCAATGAGTAGTACCTTCTGGGAGATGGTACAGCAAGAACGGCCGGAGCGTATGGCGACCTTTTCATCGCACTCGGTAAGTTTTCAGGCACTCTACGAAGTGGGGTATTGGCAGACCAATATGGTAAGCGAGGACTCGCGTATCTTTTGGAATTTACTCATGGCAAATAATGGTGAGTACGATGTTGTACCACTCTCGTATCCGGTATCGATGGACGCCAATACTGCGCCGACACTCTGGAGCACCGTCAAGAATGTGTACAAGCAGCATCGACGATGGACATACGGTGTTGAGAATTTTGTGTACATCATGTATCACTTTACCAAGAATAAGACGATTCCGCTGAAGAGGCGCATTAAGATTGGTCTACAGCAGGCGGAGGGATACTGGTCGATGGTCACCAATCCGATCATGCTCTTCATTCTCGGATGGACGCCGATCTTCTTTGGTGGACGGGTCTTTCATGAAACGGTCCTCTCATACAACCTCCCTATTGTCGTGCGCAACTTACTCGTGATAGCGATGTTTGGTCTCGTTATATCATCGATTATTTCGCTGACGCTTATCCCGAAGCGTCCACAACAGAAAAGCAAGTTCCGGTATGTGGTGATGGCACTCCAATGGATTTTGGTGCCGATCACCATGATTCTCTTTAGTGCTATTCCCGGGCTCGATGCGCAGACGCGACTGATGTTTGGTAAATATATGGGTTTCTGGGTTACTCCGAAGCACCGCATCAAGGAGATTTCTTAGGGTGTCTGGGTGTGCTCTAGTAGTACCCAAAAGGGTGTTCCTATGTCCTAGTGTATCTCTACGTGTATCATTTCGAAAAAAGGTGTTATTCTAAGCGGTATCTTGTATGACTACACTGGAGGTACAGCCGCTCCCGTTTCGCCGACGCCGAACTCTGTTCGGTCTCCTGCTTTTCTGTTTCATATTGTCGCTACCGTTTCTGTATCTCTATGCGACCGGGTACCGGTTTAATTTTGGCGGGGAAACAAACCTGGTGAGTACGGGTGGTTTTTATATTGCGATTGATCAGACGGGCACAACTATCTTTCTTGATGACGAGTTGGTTCGGGAGAGTCGTGTATTCCGTAGAGCATTCTACGTGCAAGGTATCAATCCGGGCACACATCGACTTACGGTACAAAAAGAGGGATACCACACCTGGGTAAAGGAACTTCCAGTGGCGCCACACCTGGTCACCGAAGCATTCGCCTTTAATCTTCCCGAAGAACCACACGCACGCGTGGTTGGTCGGTACGAAACTGCTGATGGTGTGGTGGTTGCCACCTCGACACTTGTTGCTACGTCGACCAACCAACTGGTGCGCACAGTGACACCGTCTCTGGGGAAGCTTATCTTTAATCCTGAGTTCACAACACTCATTGACCTCTTTGCGACTTCTACTGCCACGACGACCGAATCAATCACCGAGGCGGTCTTTACACACATTGAATCGTTGTTCAGCGCGACATCTACACCAACAACCACTCTTGCGCACGCAACTACAACCAAGCTCTCGCGCGATGTGTTGTTGTACGAACGTGGAGATTCACTGGAGGCACGTTGGTTGGGAGGTGTGGACGATCTCCCATACTACTACTGTACTGAAGATTTTCCAGCCTATACCGGCACCACAACACCACTCACTACTACATCTCAATCTGTAGCACTTGCAGCCAACGCAAGCAAACTCATCCAGCCGGTGCAGACAGTCCACGAGGATGCTGTATGTGATCCGCGTATCACCGTCCACACTCAGTTCCAAGACGTGCGTTCCTTTGATTTTTTTCCAGGCAGTACCGATCTTGTTGTGATGGCACTCGAAGATGGTGTGTATGTAATTGAAATAGATCCTCGTGCGTGGCAGAACGTACAACCGCTGGTTAAGGGTGCTAATCTCGATATGCGGGTTGAGAACGGCCAGATTTATGTGTACGATGGTTCGGTACTCTATCAAATGGTACTCGAACTTCCCGAATAGGTATGATTGAACGTATTGGACACGAACACCCACTCTCACAGATGATCGCCGAGATCAATAGCATTTTTGCTGAGATCGGTTTTGTGTTTGTTGAAGGGCCCGAGGCCGAGACTGAGCATTACAACTTCGACCAACTCAATGTTCCGAAGGATCACCCGTCCCGCGATATGCAGGACACATTTTGGTTCAAGGAAGAAGACGTACCGGAGCCAACAGTACTGCGTACACACACGAGTCCCGTACAGGCGCGATATATGGAAACACACGAACCACCCCTTCGTATTATCGTGCCCGGGAAGGTGTTCCGTAACGAAGCAACCGACGCGACTCATGAAGCGCAGTTCTATCAGCTCGAAGGACTCTGTGTCGATACAGGGGTCCACCTCGGACATCTCAAGGGAACACTCGAATACTTCTTCTCAAAACTTTTTAGCGGCAAGACCGAGGTGCGATTTCGACCGAGCTTCTTTCCTTTTGTAGAACCAGGGCTTGAGGTGGATATGAAGATAGAAGGAGAAGGGAAACTTGCGGGGCGTTGGATTGAGGTTATGGGTGCCGGTATGGTGCATCCCAACGTGCTCACTGCATGTGGCATTGACCCTGAGGTATATTCTGGCTTTGCCTTCGGTATGGGTATCGACCGCCTCGGAGTGATGAAGTACGGAGTCGAGGATGTACGTGATTTTTATACAGGAGACCTTCGGTTTGTTAATCAGTTTTAGTCTGCGCGAGATACTATGAAAGTACTACACAGCTGGTTACAAGAATATGTTGGTGAGACACTCCCTGATGCCAAACAGGTCGAAGACTTGCTGACCTTCCATACGTTTGAGATTGAGGGAGTCGAAGAAGTGTTGGGTGAGACCGTGATCGACATTGATGTATTGCCAAATCGTTCGAGTGACAGTCTCTCGCATCGGGGTGTCGCTCGAGAAATTGCGACACTACTTGATACACCACTTGACCATGATCCTTTGGCGACAGTCCCGGAATTGGCGACGACAGAGCATATACACATAACGATTGCCGATACTGCAGCGTGCCAACGCTTCACGCTCGCCCTTGTCGAGGGAGTCGAGGTACAGGCATCGCCAGATTGGCTGAAGCGGCGACTTGAGGCGTTGGGACAACGGTCAATCAATAACGTGGTCGATGCAACCAACTATGTGATGTTGGCACTCGGACAGCCAATGCATGTCTATGATGCAGACACATTTCCGAAGCAGGACGGAAAGTGGCAGTTTGGGGTGCGGTTTGCCACAGCGGGAGAGAGGGTGAGTCTGCTTGCTGAAGGTGGTGCAGCTGATGATCGGACGGTGGAATTGTGTGGCGGCGAGCTTCTTGTTGTTGATGATTCAACCAAAACACCGGTGGGGCTCGCGGGAATTAAGGGAGGGAAGTTTGCAGAAGTTACGACCGACACCAAGAATGTTATTTTCGAAGCAGCACACTTTAATCCGACAGTGATTCGTAAAACGGCACGACGTCTCAACATTCTCACCGATGCTTCAAAGCGATTTGAAAATGAACCATCTCGAGAATTGCCTCGCTACGCGCAAGCAGAAATAATCAAGATAATCACCAATATTGCCGGAGGCACATTTGTTGGTTGGGTGGACGCGTATCCAGAAACACAGCAACCGGTAACTACTGAAGTACGCACGAAAAAGGTAAATGCGCTGCTCGGACTCATGCTTTCTGTTGAAGAAATCAGACGTATCATTGAACGTACTGGTGCAAAGGTGGTGGAAAAAGCAGAAGGGGTGCTTACAGTAACAGCGCCGTGGGAGCGTAATGATCTCACTATTGAGGCCGACTACATCGAGGAAGTAGGCCGCATTCATGGGCTCTCCAATGTGGTCTCGGTGGTGCCGAAAGCAGTACCACTTGCCGAAGTGAATGCACGACAATACTATAGTGAAAAAGTGCGTCAGGCGCTTAGGGCAGAAGGGTTTTCTGAAGTGATCACCTCGTCGTTTCAAAAGAAGAGTAATCTCCAACTCCAGAATGCTCTCGCAAGCGATAAGAGCTGCTTACGGGGGACATTGGTGGAAAATATCACCGGTGTACTCGATGCCAATATTGCACACACTGATCTCCTTGGTATACCTGATGTGCGCGTATTTGAAATCGGGACTGTGTTTGAGAAGACTGAAGGTGGAGTAGCAGAACGCACGTTACTCACGCTTGGGGTGCGCACGAAAGGTGGTGGCTATGTCCCCAAAGACGATGCGGTCCTGGCGCTCGGCACTGATGCGGTGCAAAAGGCGCTCGGCACCTCGTTAAACTGGCACGTGGAAAGAGGTATCGCCGAGTGTAACTTCAGTACACTCATCGCTACACTACCACCACCAGACGCGTATGAACCATTTGAGAAAGGGGAAGACGTTACCTACCAAAAAGTTTCACCATATCCAGCAACTTCGCGTGACATTGCGCTCTGGGTGTCCGATGGCACTGATGCAGCGGATGTAGAACGAGTGCTTAACGATGCTGTGGGTGAATTGCGAGTACGCACCACACTTTTCGATACCTTTGAAAAAGATGATCGGGTTTCGTACGCCTTCCGACTCGTATTCCAATCCAAAGAAAAAACGCTCACCGACACTGAGGTCGGGGAGCGTTGTGATGCAGCCATTGCTGCTGCACGAGAACGCGGCTGGGAGGTGAGATAGCGCGGGGCGCTATCGCACTTACTCTCCAGCGTCATTACGGCCGGTGGCAATGTCGTCTGAATCACTGCCATCAAATCCGAGATCCGGTATTGTATCCTGTCCAGTATCATCTGGACCGAGATCAAGTGGGATCTGTCCCCAGGTCTTTTTCTGATCTGGTTCGGGTAACAATTCATCGCACAGTACACAGAACTGCTCCCGAGGTGGATTTTGGTGTCTGCATTTTTGGCACACCACCGGCTCTTCATCAGTCACAATTTTCCCCACACACAACCCAGCCGGTTGTGTTTCTGGTGCTCACTATTACACATATTTTAAGCCATCACAAGCAGAGGACTGATGGCAATACATATGCTATACTGCAGGGGTATTTGAGTGAGCTCTGATGCTCAACTCGTTTTATTTTTATGCCAAAAAAGGCACCAGAAACACCCAAGAAAAAAGCAGCAGAATCAGGATACGACGCTTCTTCCATTAGCGTTCTTGAGGGTCTTGAGCCCGTGCGTAAGCGTCCGGGTATGTACATCGGTACTACCGGGCCGGACGGACTGCATCACCTCATTTGGGAAGTCTTTGATAACTCGCGCGACGAGGCGATGGGAGGGTTTGCTGATCGTGTTGAGATTGCACTACTCCCTGATGGCTACATTCGCGTCGCAGACAATGGGCGTGGTATTCCTGTTGACACACACAAGCAGACCAAAGTCTCTGCACTCGAGACCATTATGACAACACTCCATGCCGGCGGAAAATTTGGCGGTGAAGGATACAAGGTGTCGGGAGGTCTTCACGGAGTGGGTGTGTCTGTGGTGAATGCACTCTCCACACACACTATCGCCGAAGTGCACCGCGACGGCGGCTACTTCATGCAGGAGTATCAGATTGGTAAACCAAAAGCAAAGGTGAAGAAAGTCGGTCCTTCAAAGGCGCACGGTACCATAATTACATTCCAAGCAGACCCGACTATTTTTAATGAGGTTACGTATAGCCACAAACGCATTGTTGGACACCTTCGTCAGCAAGCATATTTGGTGAAGGGGATGCGCGTCACCATCATTGATGCGCGTGACTTGAGCGAAGCGGAACAAAAGAAGCTCGACCTTCGCGGAATGGTCTACCTTGCCGACAATGCACTGCCAGTCCGACACACCTCGTTCTATTTTGAGGGCGGACTCCGATCATTGGTGGCGTTCAACAACCATTACCAAAAGCCGATCCACAAAAACATTTTTTATGTCGAGAAAGGTGGTATTGAACAGCCGCTCGATATTGCCGTGCAGTCGGTAGAAGTGGCGCTCCAGTACGTCGACGACATCTCCGATCGCATTAGTGCCTTCGCTAACAATATCTACAATCCAGAGCACGGTACACACGTGACTGGCTTCAAGACAGCTCTCACGCGAACACTCAACAACTACGCAAAGAAAAACAACTTTATCAAAGAAAAAGATGGCGCATTCACAGGAGACGATGTGCTCGAGGGTATTACTGCTGTCATTTCGGTGAAGATGCCGGAGATTCAGTTTGAGGGACAGACAAAGGCCAAACTCGGATCGGTAGAGGCGCGCAGTGCGGTAGAGTCTGTTTTTGGTGAGGCGTTCCAATCCTACCTTGAAGAAAATCCTGATGATGCGAAAGCCATCATCAACAAGGTAGTGATTGCGGTGAAGGCGCGCAAGGCAGCTAAGGCGGCGAAAGACTCGGTCATTCGCAAGGGCGCACTCGAGGGTATGACCCTCCCGGGCAAACTCGCCGACTGTCAGACGAAGAAAGCTGAAGACTCAGAACTCTTCATTGTGGAAGGAGACTCTGCGGGTGGTTCTGCGAAGATGGGTCGCGATCGTAAGACACAGGCAATTTTGCCCCTGCGAGGAAAGATTCTCAACGTGGAACGTGCACGTATCGACAAGATGCTCGCTTCAGAACAGATAAAGAATCTCGTGATTGCACTCGGTACGGCGATTGGGGATGTCTTTGATATCGAGAAACTGCGTTACCACAAGATCATTATCGCGACAGACGCCGATGTTGATGGTGCACATATTCGTACGCTTTTGCTCACGCTCTTTTATCGATACTTTCGTCCGGTGGTGGATGGCGGGTATCTCTACATCGCACAACCGCCGCTCTATAAAATCCAAAAAGGGAAGGAGGCGTGGTACGCATATACGGACGAAGAAAAGTTTGGTGTGCTGAAAAACCTTGGGGAAGAAGTAGCTGAAGACGTACCAGAGGAAGATGCTACTGATGAGGTGGTTGTGGACGATGAGACAAACGAAGTAACGCCGAAAAAATCTCGCACCCATATTCAGCGATACAAAGGGCTTGGTGAGATGAATGCCGACGAACTCTGGGAAACCACCATGAACCCAGAAAACCGCGTACTGAAGCAGGTAACCATCGAAGATATGCAGGAAGCAGACAAAGTATTCGACATACTGATGGGCACTGACGTAAGCAGTCGCAAGTCATTCATTCAATCAAATGCGAAACTTGCAAATCTTGATGTGTAGGAGGGTAAAAACGTCCACCACGCTATCTCCGTAGCAAGCCCCCCGAGGCATTCTGTGACTAACTAGTAAGAACGAAAACGCGCGGCCCCAAAGGGGCCGCGCGTTTTCGTATCCGCGTGCACTATTCAACCACCGACACCACCCGAGTGAAGCTGTTGTTTGTGGTGTTGACCTCATCGTCCATTAGCACCTGTGCGCCGAGCGTGTAACTACCTGGAGTGCTTGGTGTGCGTAGTGACACGACAGTCGTCTCTTGTTCGTTAGCGCGGAGTGCCTGGAACGTTCCTGCTGACACAGTGCTGCCGTCAGGATTGATAATAATAAGTTCGAAGGGGAGTGATGTCTCTATACCAACGTTCCGTACACCTACTTGTAGTGCAGGAAGGTCGCTATGAGAGAGCTGTGTTTGTGCCGAGAACACTCCATTATCAAAATCGCCGCTACCGAGGTAGGTAAGCGAAAGGTCGTAGAGAAACTCAGACGGAACAGGAAAGATTCCCTCGTCATTTACAGCATCGATGCTATCCTCTGCCCCGGCTATCAGTGGGTCGGGGGGTGGGACAATGGTGGCTGGATCCGGCATTTGGAGTGTGAGATCAATTGGTGGGTTAGAAGGGATACTTGAGTTGATGATGGTTACACTCGCTTCTTGTTCGTATATGGCGTCGTCTTCTGCGTCTTGGAATGAGAACGCAAGATGTACATCGGCGAAGCGTTTCTTTTCTGAGTTGAGTGCAAGATCAACTACGCGGGCGTCGGAAGGGAGTGTGTGCGGTGTGTCACACTCAAGTACGTACGGTGCAGCATCAATAAAAAGTGCGAGTGAGACGCCATCAGCACATTCATACGCGAAGGTGTACGCACCCTTACGGTGGAGGTTGTTCCAGGTCGCGGTTATCACCTCACCGTTTGCCACAATAGGATCAGAGAGTGTCAGGGAGAGTTCGTTGCGCGGATCTTCGTCAGAGAGTGTTTGTGCGAGGTTTGCGAGTGAAGTGAAGGCACTCGGTGCTAATGCTACAAGCTGTGCTGCCACCCAGCCGATGAGTCCGATAGTCGCAAGAAAACCGACAACGGTCAGGAGTTTTATGACAACAATGCGTGGGGTTTGTTCTGTGGTATGCATACAAAATATGGCTCTTTTACGAGTAAAAATGCTCGCCCCACCAGTGAGGGGTGGCGGTACATTGCTACCCACTACTATATAGGGAAATACTGTACAAAAGTATTGACATGTGTCATAATTTAGTGTATCATATAGGGTACTACTACATGGAGGATACGCAAGCGACATCACGACCATACGGCCTCTTTGAGACAAAAGGCGAGCGACGCTCGGTCTTCTTTTTCGTGTTTATGGGTGTGTTTGCTATGACGTATGGACTGCTTGCGCTTGTTGATTTTCTTCCAGAGCAGCCAGGTGATGTTGTTTCAGAGGAGACGGAAGATGTTCTCGTGCCTGCCGAAGAAATTGAGTACATTGTAGAAAACACCGAAGACACTGCAACCGCCGCTGTCGCCGGTGTGACTGACGCGCGGACAGGGGACCTGTACCCAGTTTCTATTTACTTTGAATCATTGGACCGCGAAGTGTCGGTATCAAATCCAAGTTCAACCGACGTTGCAACACTCGACGAGGCGTTGCTACATGGTGCGGTGCGCTACCCGGAATCAGCAGACTTTTCTGAAGAAGGGACTATGTTTCTCCTCGGACACTCAAGCTACCTGCCGAACGTGTTTAACAAGAACTTTCAAGCGTTTAATGGTATTCAAAAGCTGACCTGGGGAGATAAAATCTATGTACGATCAGAAAGTACGACATACGAGTATCGTGTTGATCGTGTGTACGAGGCGACTGCGACTGCGGGCGAAGTAACGCTCGTTGATGGAGAGGCGCGGCTCGTGCTTGCGACGTGTAACTCGTTTGGCTCAAAGGATGACCGTTTTATCGTTGAGGCGACCTTAGTGGCCACCGAACCGAGATAGTACGACGCATCGGTGCCGTTTTCGGAATATTGACATAAGTGCACTATACATGATATAATATATGTATATGGCCAAAGCCACGCTCTAGCCATCTACAGCTCCTTTGTTCTTCCCAAACTACTTTACCACAGCGAGCTTTGTTTTTTTGTTCCAATATTCTTGCGTACAGAGGTGTAGGTAAGAATATTAAGAGGTATAAAACAATACTTAACTATGCAGCGTATTACTCATATGCGAATGCCACTGGTGGCAACAACTCTCGCGACAGTCATGGGGCTTCTGATCGCGGCTTTTGCCGTGTCTGGTGCACCACACATGGTGTCAGCGATCACATACACCGAAAACACATCATGTACGATCGATGTGGATAAAAATCCAGTCGACAAAGGCGATGTTGTTACCGTGGTGTGGAACTCATTTAATGCAACAAGCGCGACACTCAATGGTGTGTCTGTACCGCTTCAGGGTTCACAGCAGTTCACTCCTACAACGGATATGACCTTTACGATCGTGGTTGAAGGGCCAAACAGCTCTTCAAACTGTTCAGTGCAGGTAGATATCTGGGAGCCGATTCCAGTAACATCACCGACCTGTACACTGAAAGTTGCGCCCGTCGGTGTGCCGCCACTGGAGAATTGGTTGGTTTGGACGACCGAACACGCGAATACAGTGACTATCGACAATGGTATTGGTGAGGTTTCTGCAATAGGTTCGATCCTTATCGAGCCAGCACAGACGACTACCTACACGCTCACTGCGGTTGGTGATGCCCATACCACCCCGGCAACCTGTACCTACACCCACACGATTACACCACCAACACCAACAGGTCAGTGTACTCTCGATATAGAAAAATCAGTAGATCTAAGCTATACCACCGGCGGTAACGACCTCTCGTACACCCTTACTGTAAAAAACATCGGTAACGCAAACTGTACCAATGTACATGTTCGTGACGATATCCCAGCAGGTATCACTAAGTTTGTCAGCGAGACACACACTACTAATGTGTATCTTGGACATAAGGGATATCAAGCATCACAAAGTATTCCGTTCCAGACAGCTAATCAGCGTAACTGGGGAATCGACACTCTCTCTTCCGGTGAAACCGCGAGGGTGACGTGGGTTGGCCGTGTTGCACCGACATCACAGTGTCAGAACTATGCTATTGAAAATATTGCGTATGCGACTGCGGACGAACTCAATCATTGGTTTGAAAGCAACAAGGTTACCTCGACGGTAGTTGCTCCGCAGAGTCAGGTATGTGGTCAGGTAGAGAACCCGCTTCCACTCTGTACACTCACTCCCGCTCAGACCACTATCGCACAAGGCGGAAATGTGACGTTTGTGTGGACCTCAGCGAACGCGTCGAGTGTGAAGCTGAATGGTGTCACTGTTGCTACAAACGGCTCACAGACCGTCTCACCAACACAGAGCACTACCTACACCCTTATCGCAGCAAGTCAGTATGGACAGAAAAGTTGTTCAGCACAGGTAAACGTACAACCAGTTGTTGAGCCACATCCACCGGTGTGTGAATCGCTTACTGCATCACCAACATCACTTGTGGGCGGTGGTACAACAACACTCACTTGGGATACAACAAATGCATCGAGTGTAACAATTAACAATGGCGTTGGTTCAGTGCCTGTTGATGGCTCAGTGGGCGTTGCAGTATCTGCGACAACTAACTTTGTTCTTACAGCAACTAACGCAGATGGTACCGATACATGTTCGCAGATCGTGACCGTAACGGCTCCGCCGACGGAAACACTCCCTATCTGTGAATCATTCACCGCAAGTCCTGATACGGTCTCTACGAGCCGCGACGTAACTCTTACATGGAATACCACTAACGCGACAAGTGTAATCATTAATAATGGTATCGGATCTGTTGCGGTAGATGGAAGTACCAGCGTCTTTATCTCAGACGACATCACCTACACACTTACTGCATCAAATGGTGCCGGACAGGTAAGTTGTACAACCCACATTGAACGCACCGGCGGCGGTGGTGGCGGCGGTGGTGGCGGAAGTGTCCGCCCACGCTGTGAACTCGCCGCATCGGCAGCACGCGTACCACTTGGTGGTCGGGTGACTCTCTCGTGGGATAACGACCACACGAGTGACATTACTCTTGAAGATAACCGTGGCAACGTGCTCGTTGATACCGAAGAGAGTGGAAATCGCTACGACGAAGACAAGGACTCAATCGAGGTTACCCTCGACCGTACTACCACATACACCCTCACCGCATTATTCGGTTCACGGAAGGATGAGTGTGAGGTAGAGGTTACTGCGGGTGGTATCGTACTCTCCGCTACGCGAGACATTTCTCTTGCGGATGTGCCGTACACCGGTTTTGACGCAGGTCCATTCCTTACCACACTCTTCTACACCATTCTCGTACTCTGGAGCATTGGTGTTGCGTACGTTCTCGTTGTTGAGGAAGGAACCGTCTTTGGTTTCAGCCTCACTCGACGCAAGAAGGTTGCAGCACAAGGATTTATGCCAACCTTCATGCCACAACACTCTGATAGTTTGGTAGCGGCAGAGGTTGCGTCCGCTGTAGCACCAGTCGCGGTACTTCCTGAGGGGGTACCAACACTTGAGGTGGCTGCAGTTGCCCCCGCTGGTGTAGCGGAAGAGGAGTCGGAAACAGCGACGACAGAAACAGAGTCTGAGGCAATTGATATGCTCGAAGAACGTGCACACGAATCACAGACACTACTCTCGAGTGAAGCTATTCGATTTATTCTTGCGCAGACAACAGATGCGAAGGAGCGACTACAACTCCTTGAAACTGCAATTGCGCACGCAAAGAAAAACCACCCATCAGATGATGGCTGGGTTGTTGTTAACAAAGAGCGTATCACCGCGTGTTTCGCATAAGGTACGACTAAGACACACCAAAAACCGCCCCTTTTCGGGGCGGTTTTTGGTATCTATCCCTTGTTTTCGATCTCTGCAAGTAAATCGTTCGCGAGGTGGTTCACTGTCTCGAAGCGTGAGCTGCCGTCGCGGCTCTCGAGAGTGATCTTTTTCGCGTCTACCTCTTTGTCGCCGATGACCGCGAAGTAGGGAAGTCGGTCTTTCTTTGCGTTGCGGATTTTTTTGCCGAGAGACTCGTTCTCAGTATCGAGTTCAACCCGAAGACCAACGGCGGTAAGTTCGTCGTAGATACCCCGCGCGTATTCCTGGTGCGCTTCTGCAACAGGGATGATGCGTAGCTGCACCGGCGAAAGCCACAGTGGGAAGTTGCCGCCGTAGTGTTCGATAAGGAACGCAAAGACGCGCTCAAGACTCCCGATTGTGGATCGGTGAATCATAACTGGTCGCTTCTTCTGACCGTCTTTATCCGTATATTCGATGTTGAACTTTTCTGGCAACAAGAAGTCCATTTGTGCGGTAAAGAGCGTGTCCTCCTTGCCATTGACGTTCTTTGCTTGGACATCGAGTTTTGGTCCGTAAAAGGCAGCTTCATCTTCCGCTTCCGTGTATTCGAATCCGATTTCGTCCAAAGCTTCGCGCATAGTTGTCTCGGCAGTATTCCAAAGCGCGTCGTCGGGGTAGTATTTTTCTTTGTTGTTTGGGTCTCGTTTTGAAAAACGATATGAAACAGTATCTGAAAGCCCGAGTCCGCGCATCCCTTCTTCAATCAGGTGACACACATTTTTGAATTCTTCTTTGAGTCCTTCGGGCGAGACAAAGATGTGTCCATCGGTAAGCTCAAACTTTCGAACACGAATCATGCCCATAAGTTCCCCAGACTTTTCATATCGGTTGTAGTCTGCGACTTCCGCGTAGCGCACGGGGAGGTCTCGATAACTGATCGGTTTCCGCATGAGTAGTCTGATGTGGTGTGGGCAGGCCATTGGTCGCAGGTAGTATTTTCCGCCATCCATATCAATTGGTGCGTACATGCTGCTCGTGTAATGGTCGAGATGTCCTGAAGTTCGGTAGAGCTTTTCTGATCCTATATACGGTGTTTCTACATGTTCGTATCCGTATCTCTTCTCTAGTGTGCGAGCAAAGTCCTCCAGAGCATGCTTCACAATCGTGCCGCGGGGTGTCCAAAGGGGAAGGCCCTTACCGACCTGCTCATCTATGACGTAGAGGTCTAATTCAGCCCCGAGTTTCTTGTGGTCGCGCTCTTTCGCCTCCGCAATGCGCGCCTGGTGCGCCGCGAGTGCTTCTTTGTTCTCAAAGGCAAATCCATAAATACGGGTGAGCATGGGATTTTTCTCATCACCACGCCAGTAGGCACCGGCGACCTTGTCGAGTGTAAAGGAGTCAGGAGCAATGTCTTTTGCGGGATTCTCTGAGTGGCCGCCGCGACAGAGGTCGGTAAAGTTTCCCACCGTGTAGAGAGTGATTGTCGCACCCTCACTCTCAAGGTCGTTAATAAGCTCTGTTTTGTACGCATTGTGTGTGTAGTGTGAACGGGCTTCGTTGGCAGACACTTCTTGGTGTGAAAACTCCTTCCAAGACGGCAGGAGTTTACGCATCGTCTTTTCTATTTTCTTTAGATCGTCTTCCTTTATTGTGGTTTCACCAAAATCGAAGTCGTAATAAAAGCCCGTGTCGATCGCGGGACCGATTGTTGGTTTGGCATCTGGGTAGTGTTCAAGCACCGCCGCA
>JAGQLY010000031.1 GCA_020428905.1 Candidatus Kaiserbacteria bacterium
ACTCAGATTATTGAAAATGGCAAGAAGCGCGCGCGCGAAATTATTGAGAAACATCGCACCGCACTTGATGCAATAGCGCGTAAGCTTATGGAGGTTGAGACGCTTGAGCGCGATGAGTACGAAGCCATTCTCACGAAGGAGGGTGTTGAGATCCAGGATATCTACCGTGACATGCGCGAAGCCGAAGAAAAAATGGGCGATCCTTCCAAAAGTCTCGCATCAGAGATCATATCCGAAGAAGAGAAATAGAGGATCATCATCAAAGACGAACAAAAAAAGCGCGGCCGAAGGGCCGCGCTTTCGCGTCTCTCACCCCTTGATGCGCCACGTATCAGGGTGCCGTATGAGGTGAAACAATGCCTGGACGTATGCCTTGGCGCACGACGTCCAGGAGAAACTTTTCTTTGCATGCCGCCGCGGCCGAAGGTCAAACATAGCCGCCCTCAGGAGAAGAACACTGGTGCTTGTGGTAGGTCTCTGTCCTTGGAGACAGCAGTATGACGTTAGGTGGAACCCGACGACTGTCTTGCTGTCAGTCTCATTGTTCCACAGTATCTCAATGAGACTGTCGGTGGGAGATTCTTCCGACAGCGATACCTCTGCCGTAAGAACTACCAGTATGTCCTGGTCTTCGTGGACATATGCTGCGGCCCCCAAGGGGGTCCAACTATCCCTAACAACCTGCTTCAATGACGGCATGGGGAGTTTTGTTGCGTTCATTCGTACACCTCTCTCAGAGTACTGTGTGAATTGTGGAGTGCTTCCAAAGTTTCAGTATAGCACATCGGTACAGGTCGGCTACCGCTTTTTTTCGGAGACGATTGTACCATCTTCCATTTCTATGATGCGGTTGCAATATTTTGTGTATTCCTCTTCGTGGGTCACCATGACGACGGTGAGGCCCTGTTCGTTGTGGAGTTTGCCGATGAGATCAATAACTTGCTGCCCAGAAATGCTGTCAAGGTTTGCTGTTGGCTCATCGGCAAAGAGGATTTTTGGTTCACCGGCGATGGCACGTGCGATTGCGACACGCTGCTGCTCACCACCAGAGAGCTGCGAGGGTAGACTGTCGTGCTTACTACTTAAGCCCACGGCATTGAGTGCGGTATCGGCGGTTGCGGTCGCGCTCTCCCAGGTGCGGCCGGCCATAAGGAGGGGAACCATGATATTTTCTCGAGCATTGAGATCGGGTACGAGTGCGTAGTCTTGGAAAACGTACCCGAGGGTATTGAGTCGAAAGGCGGTGCGATCGCGTTCGGAAAGTCCGAGAACATCGGTGTCATCAACAAGCAACTCTCCATCTGTTGGTGTGTCGAGCACGGATAGCTGGTACATCAGGGTTGATTTGCCGGCACCGGACTTTCCCATAATGGCGACAAAATCACCCGAAGCAACAGTGATGTCGATCCCGCGCAAGACATGCGTCACTAAGTCGCCCTTACCAAACGATCGGTGAATATTTGTTGCTTGAATGATATCTGACATAGTTGTTTTTTAATAGTATCAGAGATATTTGTATGGTTCATGGCCAGTTCTGGGGGACTCCATGTTAGGGATGACACGAATTCGGAACGAAATTCGCAATAGTCGCGTCTCTTCATTTGCTCATTTATTACGACCCAGAATCGAATTAAGGGTGTTTTGTCGCACGATAAGCCACGCCGGAAGAAATCCGGCGATGAGCGTCACAATAAAGAGTACAATAAATTTCCAGAAGGTTGTCTCAGGATCTGCAGCGAGGATGCCGTCACTGAAGGGGAACTGTATCGGATGCTTATCGAAGTGAGGCACCAGAACGCCGTATGTGAGTACCGCACCGATGAGTGAACCGACGAGCGCGTAAAATGCTGCTTGAAGCACATAGGCGATCTCGATTGCTCGACGTTCAATGCCGATACCTTTGAGGATACCGATGTGGCGACGGCGTGAGAGTGCATTAATGAAGATGATGATGAAAATAGTAATCGAGGCAACAACAATACCGATAGAACCGATGAACGTACCGAGAAGGTTGAAGGTGTTCTTGATGTCGGTTACAAACTTCGGCTTTCCTTCGTCGTAGGTTTGGATTTTTGCATAGGTACTTAGGCCACTTGCAACCAGTGCTTCTTTGGTTGGAGAATCGAGTTCGGGTGTTGTGGTGCGTATGACGATTTGGTCGGCGTTGCGGTCAAGACGATTGAAGACACGCCGGAATTCTCGCTCGGGGATGTACACGGCGAAGTTGATCTCATCGACCTTTGATTCGATAATACCTTTAACAGTAAATTCTTTTGAAATGTCTCCAGCATCAAGACGAACCCGCGAACCAGGCTTTACATTTTCGACCGTGTCGAAAATGTCGCCAAATTGTTCCGCATACTCCTTAAGGTAATACACACCAATGAGGATTTGACCATCTTCGTTTGGGTCGAGATATTCGCCCTCGGCAACCAAGTCACCAAGGTGCGTCATTTCGTCTTCGAGTATTGGGTCGATGCCACGTACAGTGACAGCAGCGATGTCGCGTTCACCACCGATGTCTCGTCGCTCTTCGTAGTTTGCTTCGATGACGGCGTTGCTGATGTATCGGGGGGCATAGTGTTCGATTTCGGGATAGGATTGAAGCTGTCGAATAACTGCCTCAGTCTCGAGAATATGGTCTTCGCCGCTTTTCGCCGAGAGAATAATATCGCCACTCACGTTTTCACGTACCGCACGTTCAACACCCTCAATGAGTCCGACGAGAATGCCCGAGACCGCGATGAGGTTGAGGAACGTGAACATCATCACGAAAATGATGAGGAGGGTTGTCCATTTACTCGCACGTTGCACTTGCCGCAATCCAAGCAGCAGTCCAATACGCAGACTTCGTATGTTGTGCATACGAGAAAGCTACGGAGCAACCACGACTGCTCCTTCGGTTAGGCCAGTAATTGCCACAAAGCCGTCGTTGCCAATAAAGCCGACAGTGACAGGTGTCTCGGTGATTGTTTTTCCGGTTTGCACCAAGACAGTGTAGGTATCGTTGGTGTGTATAAGAAAGCGTTTCGGGATACGCAATACATCGGACTCTTCATGTGTCACGATTTCGACATCGGCATTGAGTCCTCCGCGAAGCCAGGTTGGTGGGGCGGGGAATTGGATCTTTGCTTCAAAGTAGGCAACACCGTCGATTTCTGTTGCAAGCGGTGAGATAAAGATAACAGTTGCAGGAAGGGTTTCTTCGGTGCGTGCATCAAAGACAACGTCAGCTCGCTGGCCGACTTCGAGTCGGGTAATGTCAATTTCTGGTATACGTGCAGTGAGTTCGAAGAGGTCATCAGCAACGACGGTGACTACCGGCGTGGTGCCGACGGTCTCACCCCGTACGATATCAATATTATTTACGATACCCGTAAATGGTGCGGTGAGGGTACGGTCGGCAATGCGTGCATCAGCTGCGGCAAGACGTGCAGCCGCTTGGGTGACTTGTGCATTTGCGCGTTGGATAGCTTCAGCCCGCGGCGTGTTTTCAAGAGTTTGTTCACCACGGGCAAGTGCGAGTGCTTGTTCAGCTGCTGCAACGTTGTTCTTTTGTGTCTGTAACGCTAGCTGGTAGGCGTTGTAGTTGGTAACGTACTCGCTTGCGCGAATGTTTGGTACGGTGATGGTCCAGTCGGCCTTCGAATAACCACTATCATCGAATTGTATTGAAAGGCCGCAGGATCCCATTGGTCCTGACACATCTGTATATGCGCTAAAGATGCCTCCCTCAAGACCGGAAAGACTAAATGAGTATCCAGAGCGGGTGTTCGATTGAAATACAGAGAGAGTGTAGACGCCACTTGATTCGCATATGTACGTACCACTGATTGTTGGGGGCACATCGTCAGTATTGGGACTGACCGGAAGTGCTTCCAAACCTTCCGAATAGAGTGCACGACGGGCGTTCTCAACTTTTTCTGATTCGAGCGCTGTGGTGCGCGCAAGGTCTTGCTCGGCAATGGCAACTGATGTGTTGGTGACCGCTCGCTGTTCGTCTTGGGGTCCGTAGAGGAGCTCGTCTCGATTTGCAACAGCGATGAGGTACGCTGCGTATGCGTCTTGTCGGTCAGCACGCGTAGCGCTCTGTTCGAGAAGTGCGAGAGTATCGCCTTTTTCTACCATGTCTCCTTCGGACACCAATATGTCAGCAACGACACCACCGACCGGAAAGGCAAGTGCTGCAGTGCTGTCTGCTTCGACGACTCCAGTGACCGATACGATGTGTGCAACAGTACCGTGGGTCACTGACGCGGTCACTGTTTCGGTATCACTATTCGGGCCAGAATTGCTCAAAATAACAATTATGAGCACGACGACGACGCCAACAATGATCCAAGTACGCCGTGAAAGACGAGGAAGCTGTGGGAGTTTGTGTAACATATGCACATTAGTATACTCCGCAATCTATGCGTTGTCTTGCTTTTTGATTCAATGAATTGATTGAAGTGGTGTGATAGATACGGTAGAGTATCAATCATCCGCCCGTAGCTCAGTTGGTAGAGCGCGAAGCTTATACCTTCGTGGTCCTTGGTTCGAGTCCAAGCGGGCGGACCAGCGCAGAAAACCCAGTCTTACAGACTGGGTTTTCTAGTGCGTGACTTATGTCACACACCGTGCCGGCCCAAAACAAGGCAGTGCTATTGCAACCACAGCAACTAAAAAGCCGGCACATGGGCCGGTTTTTGTTTTTTGTGACCTCCTTCCGGATGGCGTCGACGTCTCGACGCCATCCGGACTGATCTCCATCCGCGGTCGTCGGGGATGGGGGTGTGCTTTTCTGGTGTGGTTCAGTGCACCCAGCACAGCTGGGGGATGGTGCCGGGGGACAACACCATCTTCGGGAACCAACGAAGGAGATCGCACACCGAATCTCTTCGCTTCACCAACCACCCGCAAGTATGTCACAAAAAAAATATCTAACAAGGCCCAGATTGGATGAATGCATATTACTAATAAATGTGTCGCGACAAGTTCACTCCATATGCAGTGTTTCGCCGAGAGCAGCGATTTTTGTTGCGATGAGTGGATGTTTTTTGAGTGTTGGGTCCGTGGCAACGAGAGCAGACGCCTCTTTTCGCGCTGCTTCTACCATCTTGATATTTTTGATCGCTTCCATGCCGAGGTCGGTGAGTCCCCACTGCTTTCCTCCATAGAGTTCTCCTGATCCACGAAGTGCAAGATCAAATTCAGCCAATTCGAATCCGTTTTTTGCCGTGGTGAGCGCTTTGAGACGTTCAAGTGTTTTGCCACCCCTGCCTTGGGAGTCTTTCGAAGTCACTGCAAAACAGTACGCCTGGTGTTCGGAGCGAATGACGCGGCCACGCAGCTGGTGGAGCTGTGAGAGACCAAAGCGTTCGGCGCCTTCAATAATGATATTGGTAGCGTTGGGCACATTGACCCCCACCTCGACAACGGATGTTGCTACCAGTATGTCGATACGATGGTCGAGGAAGTCCTGCATCACCTCTTCCTTTTCCTTCGGAGTCATCTTGCTGTGGAGTATGGCGATGTGTGCGTCAGGAAAAACATCTTTTTTGAGACGAACAGCTTCTGCTTTCACTGACTTAAGTCGAAGCGCGGTTTCTTTTTCTGGATCTGGTTCGTCTATGCGGGGGCAAATGACGTACGCTTGGCGGCCAGTGGCGAGCTCACTCCGTACGTGTTCGTAGACCTCTTTGGTTTTTGTCGGTACAACAATTTTGGTGATAATCGGCTTGCGTCCCCTGGGCATTTCGTCAAGGAGAGTAATGTCGAGGTCGCCGTAGACGGTGAGTGCGAGCGTGCGCGGGATAGGGGTTGCGGTCATGGATAAGAGGTGGGGGAGACGAACGTCCTTTTTCGCAAGGGCACGTCGTTGTGAGGTGCCAAAGCGATGTTGTTCATCGATAATGACGTACGCGAGATGTTTAAACTCAACCGACTTATACATAAGCGCGTGTGTGCCGATAAGGATAGGTATTTCGCCGTTTTTTACCCATCGCAGCAACTGCGCTTTGGATAGTTTTGTTGGTTTGTCGGGACTCACTTTGGAAGGAAATTTCATGCAACCACTCCCAGTGATGAGGCCTATTTGGATGGGGAGGTGCTTGAAGTACTCGATGAAACTCTCGAAGTGTTGTTTGGCAAGGATTTCAGTTGGGGCCATGTAGGCGACTTGTAGATTGCCGAAAGCGATGTTCTTGGCAGAGGTACTATGTTCGTTACCTTTCGTCCCTTCGGGCGGCCGAGAGGTCGCCACCGCGTAGGCGGTAGTTGCGGCCACAGCCGTCTTGCCGCTTCCGACGTCTCCCTCAAGAAGTCGAGACATCGGGCGTGTGGTACCAAAGTCAGTCAGGATATCTTTGATCGCGTTTTGTTGCGCCGAGGTGAGCGTAAAGGGAAATCGGTCAACAAATGTGCGAATGTGCTCAGAATCGGTGTTGAAGCGGTAGCTTGTTGCCGCGCTCACCTCGGCGCGCTCCTGCGCCTTCTTGAGTTGTATATAAAATACCTCTTCAAAGGCGAAACGTTTTCGTGCACTCTCGGCATGCTCGGTTTTCTTGGGTGTGTGAATCCATATGAGCGCAGTTGAGAGGTCGGGTAGATTATAGGTCTTTCGGATGTTTTTTGGTATTGGGTCGATGAGGTTGTCTAAAACACCGGATGCAAAGCACTTTTGTACTGTATGAAAAAACCATTTCGATGTGACGCCTTTGGTCTCTCGGTAGACGGGGTAGAGTGTTTCGGTTGAGTCCCCGGTATCTCTGAAGATAGAATCGTGCCGGTCTATGGGAAGATTTTTCAGTGTTTCGATTTCTGGGTTGGCGAGGTAGGGCTTTTCTGCGCTACCGGAGACTTTGCCGGCGAGTTTCACATATGCGCCGTCGGTGAGCATTTTTGCCATGTAGGGTTGGTTAAACCACATGATCTTCATGCGGGCGGTACCGTCCTCGACCCACCCTTCGGCAATGGGTTTGCGGCTTTTCCACGCTTTCCGTGTCTTCAGTCCACCTACGACGCCATAGACACTGGCGTCTTCCCCGACTGTAAGCGAACCAACCGACTGAACTGCAGAGACGTCTTCGTAACGAGTCGGGAGGTGGTAGAGCAGGTCGCTGACAGTCTCGATACCGAGCCGCCCGAGTGCCTTCTGGTGTGTGGCGTCTATGCGCACCTGTGTCATGAGGATATCATCTGGTTGCATGTCAGTAGTGTAACAGACTTGTGTTGGAGTGAGTGTCCTTGACACTGGTGCGGTGTGTGAGGTGCTGTCGGAGTAGATCCGATCCTACCCAAGGGGGTTAAGATGAAAATGCCGACCGCTGCATCTCGACATCTTCCGTCCAACACCTGTGCGTTTGGACGGGTGGTTACCGACATACCCATTGACCCCAACTCTCTTGGTATTGAGTATTGCTGGCACATCTCGCGTAGGGTGCGCCCGCATTCGGCCATGTACCAGGTCGGGGTTGATCTTGGTTTGAAAGAGGGGAGTAAGCCCCCGTCTTTCAGGGGTCGAGAATTGTCTTTGGCGACGGGCGCAGTCGTGGATACTGGCGGTTATCTTTCCCCAAGGAAAGGAACGTCACAGTTCATTCTGCGGTTGCCCTACCATGTGCGAGCAGCGCTCTTCCACCAGAACGGAATGGTGACAAGCGTTGTGGGCGATGCGTCCGGCCTAAGTCAGACGACCACGCCCCTTGAAGCCATGTACGTCCTCCGTTGCGCCAGCATGATCACCATGTCTCAGGTGGCGAGAGGCACAGGTCGGGATGTGTTCCAGCGCTTGTTCATCGACCTCCTTTACTTTTCGGTACATACCGAAGGTACGAGAGAGGTCTCTTGGCGGGCATTTCCCTCCCTCCTCAATAGACTCAAGGTCTTAGAGGAAGAGAAGGAATCCTTTTCTCGCGGAATTTTTTCCGCGCTGAGCCGGGTGTATCCCGGACAGAGTACGTACACCGTCAATGATATTCGCACCCTTCTTTCGGTGCGGATATCGTAAGGAGAAAGAAAGATGGCCGGAGACAGGAACTGTCTCCGGCCACTTTGTATTCAGACAATTTTCACTGGTATACTACATACTCACTAATGTCACATTGCTATGCTAAAACGTGCCTCAAAAAAACGTCTTACTCGTCCCGACTATAACGCGCTTGCGCTTGCGCTGCATAAAAAATTGGGCGGCAAGCTCGAAGTCATTTCAAAGCGCCGACTCAAAACCAAGACCGACTGGAGTACCATGTATACGCCGGGTGTTGGCGCGGTGTCGTCGTATGTTGCCAAGCACCCCAAGAGCGCTCGTGAGTACACGATGAAAAAGAATAGTGTCGCTGTCGTCTCTGACGGATCTGCAGTGCTCGGACTGGGGAACATTGGCCCGCTCGCAGCACTACCGGTGATGGAGGGGAAATGTGCTATTTTCAAAGAAATGGCCGGTATCGACGGTGTACCGATTGTGCTTGCAACTCAAGACCCCGATGAGATAGTCGAAACGGTCCGGCGCATCGCACCCACCTTTGGCGCTATCAATCTTGAAGATATTAAAGCCCCGTACTGTTTTGAGGTGGAGGAGCGACTTAAAAAAGAACTCGACATTCCCGTGATGCACGACGACCAACACGGCACAGCGATTGTGGTGCTTGCTGGACTCATCAATGCTGCAAAGGTAGTAGAGAAGAATATCAAAAAGATGAAAGTGGCGATCATCGGTGCGGGTGCCGCAGGACGAGCGATCGCACTTTTGCTTGTTTCCTACGGAGTGAAAGATGTAGTCGTGGTGGATAGTCAGGGCATCATTAGCACTAAACGAAAGGGACTCGTGTCATACAAGAAGGAGCTTGCGACACTCACCAATCCGCAAAATGTGGTGGGAGATGCGACCACTGCAATAGCTGGTCGTGATGTGGTGGTTGGAGTCTCGGGGCCGGGGACGCTCACTCAGGCACATGTTGCGTCTATGGCGGAAAAGCCAATTGTATTCGCGCTCGCAAATCCGGTACCAGAAATCCTTCCTGACGAGGCGCGTAGAGCGGGAGCGTATGTGGTAGCAACCGGACGTTCGGATTTCCCCAATCAGGTAAATAACGCACTCGTGTATCCGGGCATTTTTCGTGGCGCGCTCGATAGGAACGTGCCGGCAATTACTGAACCAATGAAGCGTGCCGCCGCCGAAGCCGTCGCTGCACTAGTGATGCACCCCACCCGAACAGAGATTATCCCGAAGGTTACTACACGCGGCCTTGTTGCCGCTGTTGCGAAGGTTATTCGTTAGGAGCTCATATACAACAGTATGCTCAATCATGTACGAGAGGACAGAAACATTTGCATTGATTGCAATACACGCCTTGAAAAAATATTTGAAATGGTCGGCTGCTCTCCGGTAGAACGACGACTTCTTAATCGTCCGCGTCGCATGACAACCTTTGCGGTACCGGTCGAGATGGATTCGGGTGAGATACAGATTTTTAATGGGTATCGCGTGCTCTATAACGACGCGCTCGGTCCGGGGAAGGGCGGTCTGCGCTATCACCCCCAGGTGAATCTGGAAGAAGTCAAAAACCTTGCATTTTTGATGGCACTTAAGTGCGCACTAGTGGAGCTGCCGTTTGGTGGTGCAAAAGGAGGAGTAGAGGTTGATCCAAGCTCCTTTTCTGAAGCAGAAAAGGAGCGTCTCTCGCGCAGCTTTATGCAACAACTCTATCCTGTCATTGGGGAGGAGGTAGACATTCCTGCTCCCGATGTAAATACAAATGAAATCACGATGGGGTATCTCGTCGACGAGTATACACGTATTCACGGAAGTGCGGTGCCAGCAATTGTGACAGGGAAACCAATTGCGCTTGGCGGTTCTGCCGGACGTAAGGAAGCAACGTCGCTTGGTGGCGCCTTTGTATTGCGAGCATATTATGCACATCGTAAGGACGATCTTTTGGGCAAGACGGTTGCAATACAGGGGTTTGGCAACGTGGGCGGTCACCTCGCGGTGTTGCTTACTGAATGGGGTGCAAAGGTGGTGGCGATAAGTGATTCGCGCACAGCGCGGTATGCTGCAGACGGTTTTGAAAAGGAAGTTATCGCTAAAGCGCTTGCTGTCGGAGCAGTACCTGCTGCTGGTACAGAGATCACCAACGCTGAGCTACTCACACTTGATGTTGACGTTTTGGTGCCGGCGGCGATCTCACACCAAATTACAGAAGAAAACGCGGCGGATGTTCGAGCAAGCGTTATTCTTGAAATGGCGAACGACCCCATCGCGACAGACGCAGAAGCGACACTTAAAGAGAAGGATATTGTCGTTATCCCCGACATCATTGCAAATGCTGGCGGTGTGATCGTGAGCTACTTTGAATGGGTGCAAAACCGTTCGGGAGAAACGTGGACGAAAGAAGTGGTGAATGCGGAACTTGAAAAGAAAATTACGGGCGCATTTGAGTCACTACTGACACAAAGTGGTACGGATCAAACCAATTTAAGAGAGCGGGGTTATGTGGTGGCCGTAGAACGTATCTTGAACGCAGAGCGTACTCGTGGCCGTCTTGCGCGGCAAGTCTCCTAACAGAAAAACCTCGTCCTTGAGGCGCGTTTTTTCTGTTACCACACTACTTTGATTTCTTTCCCTTCGTCTCTCTGTGCGCGATTTCTATGCGTCCAAGCTCTAGGACCCCGCTTAACTGGAAAGAATCAGTTCCAATCTGTTTTTTTATCTCGGTAATATACGCACGTGCTTCACTTAGTGTCATCCTCTTCTTCACTATAGTATTTAAAGCGTGTGTACGGATTGCGGCACCGAAATCCCCGGAAGTTTCGTATCCGCGTGCTATTTCCTGTTTGAAGAAGAAATGTGAATATGTCTCGAGTGTGTTAAGTTCGTCCAAAAGTGGGCTGTGCTCCACATCATCGGTCGTGGCAAATCTGCTTTCTACTGGCCCTGTCTCTGGTGTCGTGGATGTGTGTTCGTAATTTCTCATATCATCGTGAATACTATGTTACCAGAATATCATGCCAGAGGGTGGTATAGAACTCATTCTGTGGTTGTGGTATTCTACCGTCGTACAAAATTTGGAGACGTGGCTGAGTGGGAGAAACTGTACGGGGTACAGTTTCTCCGGAAATCTAGGATTTCCGTGGATGAAATGTCTGGGAGACATTTCATCCGACTGAAAGGAGGTGGACGACTTGTCGAACACGAGCCAACACAGTGGTATAAATGCTTTAGCACACATTATGGAGAGTTGGCTGAGTGGTCGAAAGCGCCTCACTGCTAACGAGGTAGGGGCTTTAAAACCCCTCGAGGGTTCGAATCCCTCACTCTCCGCCGTTTAGAGCTAGCACGAGATAAGTGTGTACACATCTGTTTGGTGTGATAAATTAAATGTTATGGATGGACTGAATAGTGTAAACAATAAAAATGAAGCTGAAAAAATTTCTCTATCTGAAATACCTTTTCAAATTTTGGGTTGGGCTACTATTGCTTTGTTTATCTATGGAATTATTTATACATTTTTCATATATGAAGAACCGAAGTCAAAACCACTTGATTCTGCAACTTATCAAAGACTAAATGATGCGTATCAAAGAGGTGAATTAGATATACCAGAACGAGAAGGAGACCCGTATCTGGGTAGTGCGTACTAAAATGAATAATTAAGAATATATTCATGGGTATTAAATTTGGAGAAATAGACGCAAGCCAAATCCTAGACAATGAGTACAGGATTGGTGTTTTGGAATTGATTGTTCAAAAAATAGCTTCTGGTCAAAGTGTTGGTAATGTAGAGTTGCAAGAAATCAGAAAAACTGTTGTCGAGAGGTTGCAAAAGAAATATCCAAATTCAGGTATTGAATTGAAATAGTGTATGCCTGAAGATCCTCAACAAGCTACCAATCAAGACCCGCTTAATCTTTTTAATAGCGATTCCCATATCGGTTTCTCATTACAGGGCTTGCAAGGTCAAATCGATAAACAAGCCCAGCTTTCTCAAAACGTCATAATTGGAGTATTAGTTGCATTCATTTTTGTTATTGTGACTGTAGCAATTGAAATCATCCTTTTTCATAGCGATAGTGTATCCGAAGAGGAGTATTTACATGCTCTTGAACAGCAAAAAGAAAATACTGAGTTACTCATAGACAATAAGCTTTCTGAATTTAAAGAGAAAGAGCTAATAGGTGCTCGAGACACTATCGAACAAGAATCTGAAACTAACTAAAGCGGTCAAGCAGGGCTTGGTACCTCACGGTTCTAACTCGAGACCGCCCGCAAAATTTAACTTCCGCCGTTTTCAACGGCACGGAGGGCGGCAGCGAAGCTGCCGCCAGCGTTTTCTTCCTCGGGCGGCAGCTTTGCTGCCGCCCTCACTTCCGCTCGCAGAGCGAGAAGTTACATTTTGCGGTGATCTACTAACCTTTGCTCGAACCCATTTCGAGGAAAGACCATGATTGCAACGCGCGGAGCGCGTGGTGGTTTTGTACCTACGCGTACGCATTGGGGCGCGTGGTGACGCTGTACCGCGCCTCGGGGCGCGCTCGTCACCTCACGCGCAGCAACCCTAAAAATTTCCTTACCATTTCTAAAAGCGGAAGGGGGTGCGGGGGAAGCCGCCAGAAAGTTGAAAGGAAATTTTTGGTTTGCTCACCACTACGACCTCCAAAAAGTCTCATTCAAAGCCCCATTTAGAATTGAGGGCTTTTTTATTCTACTTTTCTTCGGCCTTGTGGTGCCCGAGGCGCTACGCGTATACAGAGCGTGTGATAAAGCTAGAGGTGTTCACACACTCCAACACCTCCGCACAGCTCGCTCACGGGCTAACGCCCGTTCGCGCGAGCTGCTGTGGTGCTGTCGAAATGTGAGCTAAACAACTTCATGATATAATAGTCACATAGCACCTTGAAATAGAGTGAAATAAGTTTCAACCAATCGTCTTGTTATAGAGCATTTTGCTCAACAGTCCCTTGTCTCATTGGTGCATGGGGATCTATGTTTGTTCAGGCACACCGTTTTCTCGACGGCGTCACTGCATGCAATCCAGCTAGTCCTTGCGACAGTTGAGAGGCACGTAATACTTGGACAGGAGAGCTGTTTAGTCTTTCTTTTTTTAAGACTGGATACTATCCAGAGGCTACAGTAGTAACCCGCAAAGGCCACTACTCGTCCTGGTGTAACGCTACTCAGGACGAGTAGTTGTGCCTTGCAGACTTACTGCTGTGGCTTCTTTTACTAGTGCCACACTGTTTAATTCTTGTATGCGTATGTTTGACCCTAAAAATCAGATAATTCTTATTTCAAGCGTTACACACAGTGAGGCAGCATCACAAACCGTTGAGAAATCTTCTCAATACGGTGTGGCAAATCTTTCTACGCCAACTTCTCTGGGAGTTAGTGGAGCTAGTTTTACACACCGTTTTCGGGGCGTAGCTGCCTCTTAGCGTATATGAGAAAACAATTTGCACACAAACATCCAAAACTTAACTTACGCACAGAAAAAGACCTGTTGCGCTTTTTGAATGCTTCAAAAGAAATAAAAACAAAAAGAGGAACTCTCAAGCGACCTGTTTTATTTAAAGATTTAACTTATCTTTATGAAGAACCTCGCCTTGACTGGAGCGACCATCCAACAGAATCTGACTCGACAAAAGAAAAATATGTTCGGTCAATCAAACCTGGGTCAATCTTAAATACTGCAAACAGAAGATTGAACGAGGCATTGAGGCGGACTTTAGACGAGCAAGCCTCACAGATATTTTATGGTTCTGTTTCAAAGAAAAGTCACATACAGGCTGCTGGTTCACTTTGTAACGGCAAGAATACCACCATTGTTTCACTAGATATAACTCGCTTCTTTGAGTCCATTTCATCTGACAGAGTTGCAAGATTCTTCTGCAAGGCAGGTTGTTCTCCTGAAATAGCAAAGAAGCTAGTTGCTGTGACTTGTGTACCAGTTGGTCCAAAAGAAAAACCTGAAGAAAAGTACTCGCTCGCACGAGGCTTCCCAACATCACCACGTCTTGCTTTATGGTCTACATTTGAGATTTTTGTAAAATTGAATCGAGTTTTGCAGAAAAAATTTGCACATTTATCTCCCAAAATAGTTGTATTTGTTGACGATATCGGCATCTCCCTAAAAAACGCAACTGGAGAAGATATACAGGCCGTAAAGGAGATAGCGTTTTCTGTTATTGAGAGTGACACGAAGGATCTTTCTCTAAAAGTACACAAAAATCCTCCCAAGTTAAAAATACAGCACATTTCAGAAAATCCTGAACACTTAGGTCTGGTAATAGGAAAAAAGAATTTGTCGCTTGGTTTCAAGACGCGCAGCAAAATTGGTGATGTAAAAGTGAGATTGTCAGACAGAACTCTCTCACAAGAAGATAGATATAAAGCTCTGCAAAATAAGCGAGGACTTATGAATTACAAAAGATCGATCACTAGACCTTAATAGGGTATGTATTCATCAAACCTTGACATATAGTGATATGTATGCTAGTGTTGTAAGGGATTTTGTTTCCACTTTACAACCGGAGGGTTAGAAATGAACCTACAGCAAGCAGCCGAGCGGCTGGTACACCGTCACGTCGACACTGGCGTGATTACCAAGGTGAGCGAGAGCGATGACTATTACAGCATTTCTCTCGAAGGCTCTGGTTTCGGTATCGCCAAGCCTGTCGACAGAACTCCTGAGGTCGGCCAGACCGTCACGCTCTATCTCTTCCAGGGATCGCGAATCCAGGGTGTCGATCTTGATGGCGAGCCGCTTTTCTTCAAGTCGAAAGACGACCTGGAAGTCGAGCGGCAGAAGGAACTGAAGCGTATCGAAGCGGAGAAGGCGGAACGGAAGATCAAGTTCTTCGCTGAACTCGAAAATCCCGATTCGGACTTCAACCGCCGTCTTCACCGGCTTCCGAAGGTGTTCCAACAACGTTTCAAGAAGTTCTTCCGCCTCGGCGAAGACTTCTGGGATCTGGCCTGGTACGAGTTGGTTGCGTGCGAGACCGCACTGAAAATCGCCTACGCCTGCAAGAGCTGGCAAGGTATCCGCCGTTTCTACGGCATGACCTGGGATGAGCAGAAAGCGCTTATCCCGAGCATGGACGATGGAATGTCGGGAAATCAGTTCGGCTTTGCGTGTTCCGTTGCCAACGTCTATCTGCGGAACCCGAAACTGGTTCGCAAGGTACGCGGTGCGATGTCGCCTCTGACTGGCTCCAAGCCCTACATCGGGCGGTAACTCCAGCCCACACAAGTAGCCCACACGGGTCCGCTTGTGTGGGCTGCTTTTGTTTGTGATACAATATAATCGCAACCAACTCTTCAAGTCGTTTTTTCTAATGACCATCTCGGACAATTCAAGGCGACTTGAGTTGGTTGCACCGGGGTGGTCATTTGAGTTTAGCACTAATGATTCGCAACACCCAAAAATTTCCTTTCAACTTTCTGGCGGCTTCCCCCTGCACCCCCTTCCGCTTTTAGAAAGGTAAGGAAATTTTTAGGATTGCTGCGCGCGAGGTATGAGCGCGCCCCGAGGCGCAGTACAGCATCACCACGTGCCCCAATGCGTACGCAGAGGTACAAAGCCACCACGCGCTCCGCGCGTTGTAGTTATGGTCTTTTCTCGAAGTGGGTTCGAGCAAAGGCTAGTATGTCATCACCATTTTACTACGGAGGCCGGTCCTCCGTTTACTACGGAGGCCGGTCC
>JAGQLY010000032.1 GCA_020428905.1 Candidatus Kaiserbacteria bacterium
CAATCGCTCTCAGGGAATATCCTTTGTCTAACAATATCTTTATTTCCAAACGCTCCGCTTTTCGTAAATCTCCTTTCTTCATAACACTCAAGTTTAACTGAGTGTCCTAATAGATTGTGGAATCTACTTGGGTCTTTTTTGGAGAAAGAAATTGTGACTACGTCAGCAACCAGCCGTCGCTCGGTGGGCGGGGGCTATGTTCCGCCTGGGACTGTGACTCTTGCCTACCGGCGTCGGATCTATTTGTGGATGATTTCAGGAACGCTCCTGTTTCTGAACCCACTGGTCCTGTACCGCTTCGAAGGCGTTGCACAGCATCTGTATTTGCAGCACTGGTTCGGGTTTGCCGACATGTGGCAACATAACCATGTTGGCGCGAGCGTTTCGGAGCTGATCGTCTGGATTCTCGCTTCGCTTCCGCGTACCGACTGGGATCCTGCCGTTAAATGGATGGTTGGTCTCGCGCTGTCCGCTGGCTGTGTGTGGTATCTCTAGAAGGCGTTTTACAGCGTGTGGTTGGCCAAGAAGGCCTTCAACACCTGGGCCGTTCTGGGTCAGGTACTCAAGCATGCTGCCATCATCGGGGCACCTGTCGCCATCGCCATGATCGCCCTCAACTATTGGTTCGGGGTACCTTTTACCCCCTGGAACATCGTGGAGGTGGTTAGTTGGCTGATGATGATCCTCATTGGGTCAATCCTTGCCGCTGGGCGACTGTGGAACCGTGATGTTCGAGCTGATGCTGGTGTCGTTGGTGTCAACACCACTATGGGTGACGATGATCACGAACACCTCGACATCGATGATCTGGACGCGAGATAGGTCCTACCCTGTCTCCCTCGTGGCCCCGCTTCGGCGGGGCTTTTTTCTTGCAAATTTTTAGAAAATCAGTATACTCTCGAGAGCTTTTTGAAGACCTATGTACCCTCTTTCGGGAGGAGACCAATGGGCACAAAACCGCGCGTTCGTACGTGCGAGCTGTGCTCGCGCCGACGAACGCGCGGTTTTGTCTACACCGGTCACTGAAAGCAACTATTAACAACTAAGTTTCGAGCTTAATGCAATTTATCATCGGAACAAAGGGGCGCATGACACAAGTCTACGACGAAAAGGGACAGATACATGCTGCTACTATTCTCAACGTCACACCGGCCACTGTGACCCAGGTGAAGAATGTTGAGAAGGATGGCTACACGGCGGTTCAGATTGCTGCTGGTGAGCAAAAGGAGCACCGACTCAACAAAGCGCAGGTGGGCCACCTTGGTGGTTCATTCAAGCACATTGTTGAATTTCGTCCCCGTGCGACTCATGCGGAGTCAATCGACGGTATTGAAAAGGGTGCAGCACTCGACGCTTCCGTTTTTGCTGTTGGTGACACGGTTACCGTTTCTGCCATCTCAAAAGGTAAGGGTTTCCAAGGTGGTGTAAAGCGTCACGGATTTTCGGGAGGGCGGAAGTCTCATGGTAACAAGCACCATGAGCGAGCGGTTGGATCAATTGGTGCCACCGGTCCGCAGCGCGTCTTTAAGGGACTGCGCATGCCGGGACGTATGGGTGCCGATCGTATTACAGTCAAAAATCTTAAGGTATTGCAAGTACATCCAAGTGAGAATATTCTCCTCGTATCTGGTGCAGTACCCGGTCGACCAGGAACATTAGTGGAAGTACGTAGCGCATAAGGTATGGCAACGACACTAAAAACAAAGATATATTCACAGGACGGAAAGGAAGCGGGGGATATGACACTCCCGGAAAGTGTGTTCGGTGCAGCGTGGAATCCTGATCTTGTGCATGAGGTAGTTACCAGTATGCAATCAAATGCACGTGCGGGTACTGCACACACAAAGGATCGTGGAGAAGTTCGTGGTGGTGGTAAGAAGCCCTGGCGACAGAAGGGCACCGGCCGTGCGCGTCACGGATCGCGTCGTTCACCAATCTGGACAGGTGGTGGTACTACCTTTGGACCGCGAAGCGAAAAGGATTACAGCAAGAAGATCAATCGCAATGCACGCGCACGTGCGCTTGCGAGCGTACTCTCACAAAAGTTGCGTGATGAGCAAGTACTCCTTGTGGATTCATTCACGTTTGATGCCCCAAAGGCAGCACTTGCAAAGAAGGCGCTTGCGGCACTTGGCGGTATCTCAGGAAAAGAAGATATTGCTTCAAAGAAACAGAACGCGGTACTCGTTGTACTTGCATCACGTGATGAAAACACCGAAAAAAGTCTTCGTAACTTCGGCAATGTCCTCGTTACGCACGCAAAAGATGTGAACCCAGTCGAATTACTAACCTATAAGTATGTTGTGGTCGCAAAGCCGGAGGAAAGCATCGAGACGTTTGCGCGTCGTGTTGCAACCAAGGTGGCACGTAAGGCTGCAACAACAACTCAGTAACATGGCACTTTTTGGAAAGAAAGATGCAAAAACGAGTGATGCAAATGGTGTATCGAAGAGTGTGTCACCTACTGCCAAGCAACTTGGCCGTGACCTCTCCCACATCATCGTCCGTCCCCGTATCACCGAAAAAGCAGCCCTTGGTATTGATCGAAATGTGTATACATTTGAGATTCACAAGGATGCAGGCAAACACGATGTTCGGGATGCGGTGCGCGCACTCTACAATGTAACGCCGGTAAAGGTGAATATCGTCAAAAAAACACCACGTCATTACCTGTCGCGAGCACGAGGTCGAAAAATGATGGAAAAAGGCCTTAAAAAAGCGTACGTCTACCTGAAAGAAGGGGATCGTATTGATCTAGCATAGGATACGTAATATGAAAAAATACAAACCAACTTCAGCAGGGCGACGAGGTATGACGGTTGTTTCCTACAAGGAAAAACTCACCTCTACCAAAAATGCGCCACGGAAGCGACTAGCTAAAGGTAAGCGCACCACGGGAGGCCGTAACAGCCAAGGACGCACCACTGTTCACTATCGTGGTGGTGGTAATAAGCATACCTATCGTACTATCGACTTTGCGTTCAATAAGAAGGACGTGCCAGCAACGATTGAGGCAATAGAATACGATCCGAATCGCTCGGCATTTATCGCCCTGGTCTGTTATCAGGATGGTGAACGTCGCTACATTCTTGCGTCAAAGCAAATGAAGCAGGGCGATACGTTTGTTGTGTCAGAAAATGCTCCGACAACGGTAGGAAACCGTCTCCCGCTCGCAAACATTCCAGTAGGTACTTTCGTGTACAACATCGAAACGCGACCGGGAGCGGGTGCGAAACTCGCTCGCTCAGCGGGTAACTACGCAGAAGTAGTTGCGCACGATGCGGGGTACACTCAGATCAAAATGCCTTCGACTGAAATACGAAAGATTATCAGTACGGCATGGGCAACTATCGGTGAGGTATCGAATGAGGAGTACCGACTGGTGACGCTCGGAAAGGCTGGTCGTGCACGACACAAGGGGCTGCGTCCGAAGACCCGTGGCGCGGCTCGAAATCCAGTCGATCACCCACATGGAGGTGGAGAAGGACGTTCTCCACGGGGACACCGCCGTCAGCGAACCAAGCAGGGTCGCCCAACGGGTAAGGGTCAGAAGACACGATCTCCAAAGAAATACTCAAACAAGCTTATTGTGTCTCGACGACGAGTCGGAAAACGACGCTAAACTGGCAAAAGCACCACATCTGCTTTGTATCTTTGATACACCCAGCGCTCACTCGGAACTGAAAATATAAATATTTTCGTTTCACTCGTTCGCTCAGCTGTCAGACCACGAAAAAAGATCCTCGCTGGACAGTTGTCCCGCTTGGATCTTTTTTCTTGTCTTCCGCGCACCTGCAGCACTTTTGCCAGTTTAGAAAAACAAAAACCCAGTCGCGAAGCGACTGGGTTTTTGTTTTTCCTTGACACGATGCTCTACCCCTGTAGTATTGCGGACGGGTATAACCCAACTTCGCTTCACTCACGTTTTGCTCGAAGGAGGGCATATGAGTTCCTATATCGAAACCGTTCCACTCGTCCTGCAGCCGTTGTATCCGGATCACCTGAGTATCTGGGAGATGGATCCGTACAAAACGACCGATGCGATGGTCAAACTGCTTCTGGAAGGAGGTAAGGCCATCGTATCGCCGACAAAGGTTGGATACATCGTGATGACTACGGATCGGGGTGGCCTCGAACGCAAGTTCGAGATGAAGGGTCGCCCGCGTTCGAAGCCGGGTGTGGTGCTCTGTTCGAACGTCAAGCAAGTCTTGGCACTGGCACAGGTGAACGCCAAGGTCGAAGAGCTGTATCGCCGGTGCCGGGATAAGGACATCTTGCTTGGCTGTATCTTGCCCTGGAAGGAGGATGCGGCAGAGCAGTTCATTCCCAACGATGGATCTATTGACATGGTTCAGGATGGCCGAAAAACCTCCTGTTTCGTCATCAAGTTCGGCCGTCCGTCCGAGGAAATTGCCTTTTCCCTCTGGCACAAGTACCGCAAGCTCTGCTTCGCATCGTCTGCAAACCCCTCAGGGCAGGGCAATCGGGGCAAGTTGGAGTTCGTGGGAGAGCGAATCATCCAGAGCGCCGACCAACTCGTCTTTGCGGATGACTACGTTGCAAGACAGCAGCCGGGGAAAGACATGGGCACCCGCTGGGAACAGGGTGTGATGGTCTCGATGGTCGATGGTGAGGGTCGACTGTTGCAGGATGAAGCCCCAACGATCATCCGTCACGGTCTTGCCCTTGACCACATTCGCCACGAACTCACCCAGGTGTTCAATTTCTATCAGGACAAGCACGGCAGCTATCACTAAGAGCGCGAAAATTGCGCGTCCGCGGGTCCCCAGGGCCCGCGTTTTTCATCTCCACACCCTGAGGTTAAATCGATATACATAGGGCTTATACTAAGGGCGCCTTAATAGGATATTGGGACTTTCGTATGAAGAAGCATATAAGTCAGGATGTGTGGTCGGTAAAGGCGCTGGTTGGCGCCGCAGCTGCAGGCTCAGCCTACTTTTACTTGGGCGGCATTACGCCAGCTGATGTAGTGGCGAGTATCGTCTAGATGCATTGATTTTGGTGCTGAAACCCCTGCGCGAGCTTCGCTCGCGCAGGGGTTTTCTATAGGGTTGACATATTTTCTCAACTCGCGTACCATAGCGGGCGTTCAAGAGTCTTGCGGTAGTTCTTGGCAGAATACACACAAGACTCGTGGGTGTTTCGTATAGGAATGAACCGTTAAACGTTCTTGTACGAGGCCCTCACGTACACTACTTCAGTGTATGTGGTGTCTCGCTCACCGTCGGGTGAGCTTTTCGAATGTAATCTTAGAAACTACTGTGTCACGATCACTGTATAAAGGCCCATATGTAGACGAGAAACTTCTTAAGAAGATCTCTGGTAAAGACCCAAAAAGCACCGGGTCTATTAAGACGTGGTCACGTGCAGCCATGATTGCACCAGAAATGGTGGGATTTACCTTCGGAGTACACAATGGCAAGAGTCATATTGATGTATTGGTGACTGAAGAAATGGTGGGACACCGTCTTGGTGAGTTTTCACCAACGAAGAAGTTCATCCGCCACGGAGGTAAGATGCAGAAGGATATTGAGCAGAAGAAGAAAGATGCAGAAATTGCAGCAGCAAAGGCCGCAAAGACCACCGCATAACCCCTGATAGGATATTTCTATGAAAGCAGTACTCAAAAACTATCGCCAATCTCCACGCAAAGTTCGTCTTATTGCGGATTTGGTGCGTGGGAAAAAGGTTGATGCAGCGCTCGGGGTGTTGAAGTTTGTAAACAAGCGCGCAGCAGAGCCGTTTGCAAAGGTAATTAATTCAGCACGAGCGAACGCGGTGTCTTTAGGGAAAGATCCTGCAGTATTGATTATTAAGTCAGTTGCAGTCGATAAAGGCACTGTGTTTAAGCGTTTTATGCCTCGCGCACGCGGTTCGGCTTCGACGATCAATCGTCGCAATAGCCACATCTCAGTCGTGCTCGAAGAAAAGGTGCAGAAAACAAGCAAATAAAACTCCACTTTCTATACAGACTACTAATTACTCACTACCACTACTATGACACACGTCGCACATCCATACGTTCAACGCCTCGGCGTCATCCGTGATTGGAAATCACGTTGGTTTGCTGCGGATCCAAAGTTGTACCGTGAATATGTTCGTACTGATACCGCGGTCCGTGCTTTTCTTGAGAAGCGACTTCGCGGCATGTCTGTCGCCGGTATTGAAATTGAACGCGACGAAAAGGTGTACCGCATTGCTATCACCACTGCACGTCCAGGCCTTATCATTGGCCGTAGTGGCGAAGGGGCAACAAAACTCAAGAAAGACGTCGACCTGCTTATGCGTACACTCAAGCTCTCTGAAAAGCCGGAGCTCAAAATAGATGTTGAGGAGCTTCGTTCACCGGAGTCTAGCGCATCAGTCGTTGGTCAGATGGTGGTTGAGGGTCTTGAAAAGCGTATGCCATTCCGGCGTGTCATGAAGCAAACAGCAGAAAAGGTCATGGCCAATCGAGACGTGAAGGGGGTACGCATTATTGCCGCAGGACGTCTTGGGGGTGCCGAAATGGCTCGCCGTGAAGAAATCAAAAAAGGTCGTATTCCGCTTCAAACACTCCGTGCCGACATAGACTTTGCTCGTGAGCGCGCAGTACTCCCGTATGGGGTTATTGGTGTAAAGGTGTGGATCTATCGCGGCGACATCTTTGTTGATCGCAAAGGCGCAGCAGAGGCGACTGAGGGAGGGGCTCGTAAACGAACTGAACGATAACGCGTATGTTGTTTCCTAAAAAAGTAAAACACCGAAAGTGGCAAGTGGGTCGCAAACACCCAGAAAAGCTTCAGTCAGCGGATACTCGTGGTGTAACCGTTTCCTTTGGGGCGTACGGTCTCAAGGCAGAATCGCAGTCTCGTGTGAAGTCCAACCAAATCGAAGCAGCGCGACGTGTGATCAGTCGTACGTTGGGCAAGACCGGTAAGATTTGGATTCGTATTTTCCCAGACAAACCAATTACCAAAAAGCCTGCTGAGGTAGGTATGGGTAAGGGAAAGGGAGATCCGAGCCATTTCGTATTCGAAGTTCGTCCTGGTCGAGTATTGTTTGAGGTAGACGGTGTGACAGAGACGGTTGCGCGCGAAGCAATGCGTAAGGCGGCAGCAAAGCTTCCGGTAAAAGCTCGTTTCGTTACTCGTGAAGACACACGTCTGTAATAACTCACCCACAGTATGAAAGATTTACGTAAAAAAAGTGATACCGATTTGCTCAAACACATCGCTGATGCGCGCGAGTCACTCCGCTCACTCCGCTTTGCTGCCGGTGGAAGTGGAACACGTGATGCACACGCATTTCGTAGTACACGTAAGGAGATTGCGCGGGCACTCACCGAGCACAATCGTCGATCGAACGGTGATTCACAAGACAACATATAATTATGGCAACTGAAAAGACAACAACAAAAGACATACAGGACGCGGCGTCAAACGGACGTGTGTTCCGTGGCGTGGTCGTCTCAGATAAAATGCAAGACACAATCGCAGTACTTGTTGATCGTTATGTGAAGCACCCAAAGTATAAGAAGTACCTCCGACGCTCAAAAAAGTTTTTGGTGCATGACGCAGGCAACACTGCAAAGGTGGGGGATACTGTGGAGATTCGTGAGATACGCCCACTCTCAAAGCGAAAGCACTTTACGCTTGTTAAGTAACTATTTGACTTATGATTCAACCACAGACACTCGTAAAGATTACAGACAACTCGGGCGGAAAGATTGGCCGTGTGTTCAAGGTGCTTGGAGGATCAAAGAAGCGTTACGCCGAAATAGGTGAAATGGTAGTACTTTCAGTGCAGACTGCAGAACCGCGTAAGCTTGTTAAGAAAAAGGACGTAGTGTACGGCGTGGTTGTGCGACAAAAAAAGAACTTCCGTCGCGTTGATGGTTCATACGTGAGTTTTGACGACAACGCGGTAGTGCTGGTAGATAAAGACAAGAAAGAACCGCGTGCAAACCGTGTGTTCGGTCCGATCCCACGTGAACTTGCTGATGCGGGCTATCAAAAAGTAGTATCTCTTGCACCTGAAGTAGTTTAGTAATGCGTATGAAAATAAAAAAAGGAGACAACGTTGTAGTTATTGCAGGAAAGGACCGAGGTAAGACTGGTACCGTCGTTCGTGCATTTCCCAAGAAGGAGCAGGTGCTTGTTGATGGGGTGAACGTGGCACACCGACACCAAAAGTCTCGTCGTCGTGGACAACAGGGGCAGATTATTGAAAAGGCAATGCCGGTCCATGTTTCAAACGTAGCGCTCAAGGACGGAAAGCGTGGTGCACCAGGTCGTGTTGGCTATATGATTGAGGGAGAGGCGTCGAAAAAGGTTCGTATTACTCGACCAAGCGGAGAGAAGATCTAATCATGACTACACTTAAAGAAAAACTACAAAATACATTTGAAGCTCTCAAGAGCGCCCTTTCGTATACGAATGTAATGCAGGCACCACGTATTGAGAAAGTCATTGTCTCAACCGGTGTGGGCAAAATTAGCGACAAGAGCAAACTTGCGCTTATTCAAGACCGTCTTGCGCGCATCACTGGTCAGAAAGTGTCTCCGCGACCTGCAAAGAAATCAATCGCGAGCTTCAAGCTTCGTGAGGGTGATATTGTCGGCTACCAAGTGACGCTTCGTGGCGGTCGGATGTACACTTTCCTTGATAAGCTGATTCATCTTGCGCTTCCGAATACCCGTGACTTTCGAGGGTTACCGGTATCAGGTATCGACGATATGGGCAACTATACACTCGGCGTTCGTGAGCACACTATTTTCCCAGAGACACACGATGAAGAGCTTAAGGACGTATTTGGCTTTTCAATTACCGTAGTGACAACCGCAAAGACCAAGGTAGAGGCTGAAGCACTTCTTCGCCACCTAGGCTTGCCGCTGCAAAAGAGAGAATCAGAGACTGAATAGTCTCGGAGTCTCTCTTTTAGGAAGCAAACTGCTTTGCTTCCGGCAGTGGCAAGAGCCGGAGCCATATTTCCGCTATTCCTAATGCGGAAAAGGCGAGGCTGGGGAGGAGGTTGTTATGAGCGTAAGCGAATTACAAACCTGACCCTGCCTCTGCAGAAACTAGAATCATAAGCGATTTATCAATAAAAACAGCTGGGGCCTCAAGACCCAGCTGTTTTTATTGACTTGCACCCCACTTTTTGCTATAGTCTTTCCCGTAGCGAGGTATCGCACACTCTCATTTCATTAGGGTTTTTAGTGAAAGGAAACGCGCCGAGCCAGTCCCCTGTATAAGGAAACGGCCGGAAAGCGCTTTTAGAGAGTATCGCGATCGAAGCCGTGAGTCACCGCATCTCGGTGAGACCACACTTCAGCTATGTATTATTTATCGGGTTTAATAGTAAGTGCTACTCACTATTAACCACTAGCTAACACAATGGCTCGAAAATCAATCCTTCTTCGGGCGCTCCGAGCGCCAAAATTCAAAAGTCGTGTGGTACGTCGGTGCTTTAGATGTGGTCGAAAGCGCGGATACATGCGAGATTTTGACCTCTGTCGTGTATGTTTCCGTGAAGCAGCGCATGAGGGACATATTCCTGGTATTAAGAAATCATCATGGTAAACGATCCAGTTGCGGACCTTATTATCCGCCTCAAAAATGCCGGCAGTGTTGGTAAGGCAACAGTAAGCATCCCATACTCAAAGCTCAAGCACGCAATTGCTGACAAGCTTGCTGAGGCAGGGTATGTTGCCGAAGTTGCAAAGCATGGCAAAAAATCTAAGAAGACACTCGATGTTACTCTCAAATACGAAAGTGGTGCACATCAAATTCGTGGAGTACAACGTATCTCAAAGCCGGGTCGCCGTATGTACCTCGGCGTGTCAGAAATCTTTCCGGTGAAGTTTGGTCGTGGTAAGCGCATCCTTTCAACCCCTGCGGGCATCCTCACAGGAGAGGAGGCGCGGTCGGCAAACGTTGGTGGAGAGGAACTTTTTATTATTTGGTAATGGTATCACTATGAGTCGTATAGGAAAACAACCAATCACATTGCCGAAAGGTGTTGAAGCATCCTTCGCTGATGGTGTCCTTACCATCAAGGGTGCGAAGGGCACGCTCACACGGCCTGTTGCTGCCGACGTGGTGGTCACCACCGCCGATGGCACACTTTCATTTGCGCCAGCAAATGAAAGTGATCGTGCCCGCGCACTCTGGGGCACCTTTGCAGCGCATGCGCACAATATGATTACCGGTGTCACCGAAGGGTTTAAGAAGGAGCTCGAGATTGAAGGTGTCGGATACCGTGCCGAAGTGCGTGGTGGATCAGAAATTGTACTCAGCGTTGGATTTTCTCATCCCGTGTCATTGAAAGCTCCTGAGGGAGTGAGTGTTGCTGTAGAGAAGAACCTCATTACCGTCGAAGGTGCTGACAAAGAAGTGGTCGGACAGTTTGCAGCAAATATTCGCGCTGTAAAGAAACCGGAGCCATACAAAGGTAAGGGTATCCACTACGTTGGCGAGTACATTATTCGAAAGCAAGGTAAGAAGGCGGTCGCCTAATCGATGCGTATCATGAAAAAAGGATCAGGAAAACAGGCACAACGAGAGCGACGGCACGCGCGTATTCGCGCACGAATTACGGGTACCGCAACACGCCCACGTCTTGCAGTATTTCGAAGTAACCGTTTCATTTACGCACAGCTTATTGATGATGAGGCGTGCACCACGCTTGTTGCTGCCGACTCACGAAGCGTTGCGGGGAAAACAACTCGCGAACGTGCTGGAGCGGTGGGGAAGGCGCTTGCCGAAGCCGCAAAAAGTAAGGGTATTGAAACCGTGGTCTTTGATCGTGGTGGATTCCAATACCAAGGAGCGATTGCTGCACTTGCAGACGGTGCTCGTGGTGCCGGATTGGTATTTTAATTAATCGTAAGTATAGTTTATGGAAGATACGAAACAGCAGGAAGCTACAACTGAGGCACAGACTACCTCAGAACAGGTAGGTACACCTACCGCCGATGCACCAGCTGCGAATCGAGGCCAACGACGTGGTTCTCGAGGAGGTGATGCTCCTGGCGGACGTCGTAATCCACGACGCCCACGCCGTGGAGGACGTCGTCGTGACGAGCGCATCCGATCAGAATTCGATCAGAAGATCGTAAGCATTCGACGCGTAACTCGTGTGATGGCCGGGGGTCGCCGATTTAGTTTTAGTGTTGGTATGGTAATCGGCAACAAGAAAGGCAAGGTGGGTGTTGGTGTTGGTAAGGCAGCAGACACGCAGCTTGCCATCGAAAAAGCCGTACGAAACGCAAAGAAAAACCTTATTATCGTGCCGCTTAACAAGGACCAACATATTCCGCACGATGTTGATGCGAAATACGCATCAAGTGAAATCATGATCATGCCAGCTCCAGGTCGCGGATTGGTTGCGGGAAGTTCGGTGCGTACCGTACTTGAGCTCGCAGGCGTCAAGGATGTTACTGCGAAGATTCTGTCACGAAGCAAGAACAAAATTAACAACGCTCGTGCTGCCGTCGCGGCACTTAAGGAACTCAAAAGCTAAGGGCCTATGCAATTACACCAACTACAACCGAAAAATTCTCGGACAACCGCACGACGCATTGGTCGTGGCGGTAAGCGTGGTAAGACGAGCGGTCATGGTCACAAGGGTCAGAAAGCGCGTGCGGGTAATAGTATGCGTCCAGAGATGCGCGATATTATCAAAAAGATTCCAAAACTTCGTGGACACGGTAAGAACCGCGCACGTACTGTTAATAATGAGCGTGTATTGCCGGTGGCGATAAACGTTTCTGTTCTTGAAGCTGCATTCGAAAACGGCGCGACGGTATCGCCACAGACGCTTGTTGCGGCGGGAGTGGTTATGGCGCGCCGTAAGCGTATGCCGGCCGTGAAAATCCTTGGAAATGGAGAATTGACCAAAAAGCTCTCAGTATCGGGTTGTACGCTCTCTGCATCGGCACGAGAAAAGATAGAAAAAACAGGTGGTTCAGTAAGTTAAACGTTTAAAGTTATTAAGTTTTAAAGTATAGTTAGGGGGTTAGCTTTCTACTTCTCACTTTCTACTCACGGCTATGGACGTATTCCTTCAAAAAATAAAAATCATCTTTACCGACGCCTCAATTCGCAATCGGGTACTCTTTGTACTTGGTGCGATTGTGCTCTTTCGTGCACTTGCGTCGGTACCTATCCCGGGTGTCGATCTTGCGGTTCTAGAACAATTTTTCCAGAACAATGAGTTCTTGGGGCTCCTCAATATCTTTTCGGGTGGTGGACTCTCGAATCTCTCAATTATAATGCTTGGTGTTGGACCGTTCATTACGGCCTCTATCATTATGCAGCTCATGACAGTGATGTCTCCTCGGCTTAAGGCGCTGTATAGCGAAGAAGGTGAGACTGGGCGTGCACGGTTCACGCAGTATAGCCGTCTGCTCACGCTGCCACTGGCCATACTGCAGGCGTTTGGCTTTCTCTCACTTCTCCAAAACCAAGGAGTTATCGGCGGACTCGATACATTTGCCTTTATCATAAATGTCATTATCGTTGTCGCGGGTTCAATGCTCCTGATGTGGGTAGGTGAACTTGTGACGGAATACGGTATTGGTAATGGCGTATCCATCATCATCTTTGCCGGCATTGTTGCTGCATTACCGTCGACCTTCAGTCAGTTGGTATTCAGTTTCGACCAATCACAGATTCCGCTCTACCTCGGCTTTGTTGTTGCAACGATTGCTATTGTCTATGCAGTGGTAGTTATGACTCAGGCAGAACGACAAGTACCTATTACGTACGCTAAGCAGGTGCGTGGTGGACAGACGTACGGTGGCACCACAAGCTACTTGCCACTCCGACTTAATCAATCTGGTGTTATCCCAATTATCTTTGCGCTCTCGGTCATTCTCTTTCCACAGATGATCCTCAACATTCTTGCCACCTTCAATGTGCAGGGTGTTGCCGGCCTATCTGAAAAAGTGCTCGCATTTTTCAACAATCAGACGCTCTACGCGTTGGTGTACTTCGTACTGGTTTTCCTCTTCACTTTCTTCTACACCGCGGTAACGTTTGATCCTGATGCTATCTCAAAGAATCTCCAGCGCAATGGTGCTTTTATTCCGGGAACGCGTCCAGGTGGGCATACTGCGGAGTTTCTCGGGAAGCTCATTACCCGGCTCACTCTTGTGGGGGCACTCTTCCTCGGTGCTGTTGCCGTCTTGCCGTTTGCAATGCAGTCAGTGACCGGCGTTTCGGCACTTGCTATTGGCGGTACTGCACTCCTCATTGCAGTATCGGTAGTTGTGGATCTTGTTCGTCGACTTGATTCACAGGTCTCACTTCGCCAGTATTAAAATGACGTTCTGTTGCGCTTGTGACAGAACCTGATAGTCTTTGTGCATGAACGATATACTGTCCGGACAGTTTGTATTAGTGATGGCGCCTTCGGGGAGCGGTAAGAGTACTCTCATTCGCGACATCAAGGAAGTGTACCCCGACATGTCCTTTGCCCGAACACACACTACTCGTGTTCCACGGCCCGGCGAAGACCCGCAGACGGGCACCTACGACTTCGTAAGTAACGAAACGTTCGACGCTAATATTGCTGCTGGTGCCTACCTCGAATGGGCGACTTTCGGAGGCCATCGCTACGGCACGCCCGCTGCCGATGTGCTCAATGTGCTCAAGAGCGGTGGTACCGTACTCAAAGAAATGGACCTTCAAGGCGTTAAGCAGGTACGTGCACTCATCCCACCTGAACATCTCACGGTGGTGTATATCGATGGTGGTTCGTGGGAGGCCCTCAAAGAGCGCATTCTTGCTCGGGCACCGATGTCTGCTGAACAGCTCGAACTTAGGAAAGAGCGATTTCTCGAAGAAGAAAAAGGTAAAGGAGAGGCCGACGTCATTGTCGAAAATCATGACGGAAATGTCGCAAAGGCCAAAGAACGTTTTCGTGCCTGCATCGCCACAATACGTGAACGTTTATAAACACACACACTATGCATCCGCACACTATTATTTTTATCGGTCCTCAGGGAAGTGGTAAAGGAACTCAAATTGAGCTGCTCCGCGAGGCACTTAAGCAAAAAGACCCCACCCGAGTCATTGTTGATATCCAAACAGGTCGCCGTTTTCGTGCACTTGCTGCGCGAGGTGAGGGTTTTACCGAGTCGCACCTCTCGGACACGCTCGATACAGGCGTACTGCAACCACTTTTTCTTTCAGTCGTATTGTGGGGAGATGCAATGCGTGAAAAACTAGATGACGTGTCCCACTTGCTGATTGACGGTTTTCCACGTACGGTACCTGAAGCGGTTGTGCTTGAAAGCGCATTCAAGTTTTATGAGCGGTCGTCGGTTACGGTTATCAATCTTGAAACACCCGAAGACATCGTGCGTAGTCGTATGGAAGGTCGTGCACGCAAAGATGACACGCCGGCCTCGATAGGGGAGCGACTGCGGTGGTACCGAGAGGAAACAGTGCCGGTTATTGAATATTACCGTTCACGTGAGCATACATCGGTTATTGATATTGATGGTACGCAAGGTATCGAAGAGGTGCACGCAGCTATTGGTAACGCACTTGGTTTAGTATGAGCTCAGGAACAAAGAAAACAGAAGCAGAAATAGCGATCCTCAAGGAGGGCGGTGCCATTCTTGCAAAAATACTGAAGCAACTCGTCGCATATGCTGGGCCAGGTATCAGCACGGAAGATATCGACGACAGGGCAATCCAACTTGCCGAGGAGTATGGTGTTGAGCCGGTGCTTTTGGGGTACCATCCAAACTTCGCGGATCAACCCTACCCGGCAGCGCTTTGTACTTCGATCAATAATGTTGTGCAGCATGGTGTGCCTCGCAGCGATGAGGTGTTACGGGACGGGGATATTCTAAATCTCGATATGACTATCGGACACAAGGGCCTCATCGTTGACTCAGGCCTCACCGTTCCTGTCGGGACTATTGACGCAGAATCACAGCGACTTATCGATGTGACCCGTGAGGCGCGTGCTCTCGGTATCAAGGAAGCACGTCCCGGTAACTACACCGGCGATATTGGGCACGCCATCGAGACCTTTGTCCACAAACATGGATTCAGCGTTGTTGAGGCGCTTTGTGGGCATGGAGTGGGATATGCCGTCCATGAAGACCCAATGATTCCAAACGTTGGTAAGCCGGGTACGGGGGTTAAAATCGAGGTGGGGCACGTGTTCGCTATTGAGCCAATAGTAAACATTGGTGACAAGGACGTGATATTTGATGACGAAGGCGACGGCTATAGTGTGTATACTGCGGATGGTTCACGCAGCGCCCACTTTGAGCATACGGTCGCGGTTACCAAAAACGGCCCGGTTATTTTGACGACGGAGAAATAAATTACGTTGCAAAATATAGTACATACGCTATACTCTCGGCATATTTTTTATTGACTAAGGTATTGTATGCATCGTAAACCACACCAAGAACGTTCGTTGGTCATCCTGAAACCGGACACTATCCAACGCTCTCTCATGGGAGAAATTATCGGTCGTTTTGAGCGAGTGGGCCTTAAGTTCACGGCGCTCAAGATGACTGTGCCTACAGAAAAGCAGCTGCTCACCCATTACAATAAGGATGATGAGTGGTTTTTGAAGAAGGGCAATCGAATTGTAGAAGACCTTAAAACTCACGGGCTTCCTGTCGAAAAAGAGGCCATAGAATATGGTCGTGAAATTATCACAACCATTGTTACCTATATGACAGCTGCACCGGTTGTTGCCATGATTCTCGAAGGGAACCAGGCTGTTGGTGTGGTGACAAAGCTTGTCGGAACCACCGAACCGTCAACTTCTGATGTGGGAACTATTCGTGGCGATTTTACCCTCGATTCGTACGGACATTCTTCGTACGAGAATCGTGCCGTACGCAATCTCATTCACTGTTCGGAGTCGCCTGAAGAAGCAGAGCGAGAAATTGCAGTATGGTTCACTGAGGAAGAAATGATGAACTACACCACTGCGCAGGAGCGCATTATGTATGACGTGAATTTCGATGGGGAGCCGGACTAAGTCTTCGTGCTATACTCAAGAAGGAGCCACGGTATTGCATGTTCTGTTTAATGCATATCACGGGCTGCCTGTAGTCTCGAATAGGGTTGAGAATGTGCTTTGCACGATTTCACAAATGTTCGGAAAGGGTGCCCACCTGGATTTATTCAGGAGACGTGCACCCGTAGCTCCACCAAAAGAGACCTCCTGCAAGGGGGGTCTCTTTTGGTATATGCGCACATGCGCGTATTGAACCACATTTAGGGATCGAACCCCTAAATACCGGTGGAGGTGTGCCGTACAGGTTTGGTGGTGTGCTACCATGGGTGGCAATGAAACGTCTGCTCGCACTCTTATTTGTTGCATCACTTACTCTTGCTGTAGTGCATAACCTCGCGGTCGCATTCTTTTGGTACTTCATACATCCATGGGTTGATATTCCAATGCACCTTCTTGGCGGATTTACGACAGCTCTTGGACTCGCGACGCTGCCGTTTTTTGGGATCTATCTCTTCGGTTCCCGTCCACCGATGCTTGCGTACCTCTTGGTCACCAGCTTCGTTGGTGTTGTGTGGGAGGGGTTTGAATTTTTTGCAGGAATATCTATTGTCGATTCCTACTTTTTTGCTGATACTGTGATGGATCTCGCTATGGATGTCTGTGGTGGTGCGCTCGGTTTCTGGGTTGTCCAATCACTTCGTGGCAAGGTGCTCGCGGCGACACTGTACAATACATAATATGGCACGCATCACGTTTCATGGGGGTACAGGTATGGTCACGGGAGCCAATTTTCTCCTTGAGACTGCTGCTGCAAAGATCATGGTTGATTGCGGCCTCATACAGGGTGATCGCTTTGCTATGACACGCAATTGCGACACTTTCGCCTACGATCCGAGCATGGTAGATGCGCTCCTTGTTACCCACGCACACGCCGACCATATTGGACGGATTCCGAAGTTGGTACATGACGGTTTTGTCGGCACCATTTACTCGACCATCGCAACAAAGGACCTTGCTGCGGTGATGTTGCGAGATGCGTATAAGGTAATGAGTTATGAATCGGAGCGGTACGGCACAGCACGGTGCTACGAGATGCAGGACATTGATGCAGCACTCTCGCTCTGGAAGGGTGTCTCCTACCACGACACCACCACCCTTCCGGATAATATAGAGGCGGTATTCACCGATGCTGGGCATATTCTGGGCTCTGCTATGGTGACGCTTACTCGAGGCGGCAAACGTTTCGTCTTTACTGGCGACATAGGCAACGTGCCTCAGCCGCTTCTTAATCCGCCGGAGGTACCGAAAGGTTACGATTACCTTCTTATGGAGAGTGTTTACGGTGATCGTAGGCACGAAGATGTTGCCGAGCGAAGTGACCTCTTGCGTGAGCACATTGCTGACACCATTACCAAATCGGGAACACTCATTATTCCTGCCTTTTCACTCGAGCGTACGCAGGGTATGCTTTTTGAGATCAACAATTTCTTTGAAAAAGGCGAGCTATCACCAATACCAGTCTTTCTCGATTCGCCGCTCGCAATTGCGGTCACGGAACTCTACCGTGCCCACACCGCCTACTTGAAAACAGAAGTGCAAGAGCAAATACGCGGCGGTGACGATATCTTCGATTTCCCCAAACTCTCATTTACTCGGACGGTTGCCGATTCAGAAGAAATTGCCAAGGTCAAAGGTCCTAAGATCATTATCGCCGGAAGTGGCATGAGTCACGGGGGGCGTATTCTCGAACATGAACGGCGTTATCTTGAAGACCCAAAGACCACAGTACTTCTCGTGGGGTATCAAGCGGTGGGGAGTCTTGGTCGACTTCTTCACGATGGTGTGCGTAAAGTGCGGGTCCTCGATACTGATGTGAAGGTGCGAGCCAAGATTGCAGATATTCAGGGTTATTCGGGGCATGCGGACCGCGACCAGCTCGTCGAGCTTGTTGCGGAGGGTAGTGAGAAGGCAAAGCGGATATTTGTGGCCATGGGCGAGGAACGTTCGTCGCTCTTTCTCGTACAACGTTTGCGAGACTATCTTGATGTAGATGCGGTGGCACCAGAAGAAGGAGAGACAATAGAAATAGACTTCTAAACACAAAACACCCGCGGCCAAAGGCCGCGGGTGTTTTGTGTTTGGGTTGTCTCTCTTACCCAATCTTCTTTACGAGTCGTTCAAATGCTTCCGGACGATCTTTTGCGATTGTTGAGAGCATCTTGCGGTTAAGGGCAATTTTCTTGTCAGCAAGGGTCTTGATGAAGGCATTGTAGCGGAGGCCGTGTGCCTTGAGGGCCGCATTGAGGCGTGAGATCCAAAGCTGGCGAAAATCAACCTTCTTGTCCTTTCGGTGATCAAATGCGTGGAGCTGCGCGTGGTAAATTGCCTCCTTAGCCTCGCGCTTCTTCTTTGAACGTCCAAAGCGGTAACCTTTCGTTTCCGCGAGGATGTATTTCCGTCGTTTGTTGGCTGTGACGCCGCCTTTTACTCGTGACATAAACTAAGTAGTATTAATGGTAAGTAGTATGTTTCGTATTTCTGAAATTTCGTTCTGTAGCAACTACGCGCCGCTCTTGGGGAGGAATCGTCGGGTAGTCTTTTTTGAGAGAGTTAGACCCTGAGTGCGTTTTCGATTGAGGTGTCCACGACCAGACTCTTTCGCGTTGAAGTGATTTTGTCCTGCCTTCCGGGCAATAAGCTTGCCGTTCTTGGTGACCTTTATTCGTTTGGTATATGACTTATTGGTTTTCATACTGTTTATAAGTAGTTAGTAGAAAGTAGTCAGTAGTATCTCAGGGCGATATTTCAGGCCGAGTCTAGTTGCTTTCTTCCTTCTGCGCTTTGCCTTTTCCAGCGGCGCGCTCAAGTGTGGTGCTAAATCCTTTCGGACTCTTCTTGATTTCGTCGGCTATTTTATACTCCGACGGTATAATTTTCAAGAATCGCTCAAGACGCTCTTTGAGGAAGGCCTCCTCCATGTATTTATACCGACCCCACAAAAAGAGATCGATTTTGACACGGTGGCCTTCGCTGAGCCATTCTGCAACACGCTTTGCTTTGAGATTGAGGTCATTTTCACCGGTCCCAATCTTTACCTGGATAGACTTTGTTTCAGTAACGTGGGCTTTCGCCTTCACCTCCTTAGCCTTTTTCTTTAGCTCGTACTTGTACTTGCCATAATCCATAATCTTCGCAACCGGGGGCTGTGCGGTTGGGGAGATTTCGATAAGGTCAAGATCGGCCTCTCTCGCTGCGGCGAGGGCTTCGGTGAGACTGATAACGCCTAGGTTTTCGCCAGACGCACCAATGACACGAAGTTCTTTCGCGCGGATAAGGTGATTAATTCGTACGTTTTGATCTCTCAAGGTAAATAAATGCTACATAAAAAGAGAGCAGAAGCCCTCCGTAACGTGGCATAATGTACCACAAAATCGTTTGAAGGGCAATCTCCAAGGATCATCGTTAGAGGGCTTTATTGAGCAATATCAGCGCAATAAGAGCAAGAACGAACCAAAATACTACTTTCATGTACCACTCAGTATAACACTCCCGCAGTACAATGAGGCGTGGTGTGGGGTGGGAACATCGACAAATCTGGTATACTACTGTTGAAACTACCCATTTTATCCCTAATATTCATACAGTATGCAGAACGACGAATTGCGCACTAAAGTCATTGCATTTCTCAACGCCCACCGCAAGGCGGTTTTTGCCATTCTTGATGTCGAAGGGCAGCCGACCACATCGCTCATGCTCTACGCTATCGATGATGATATGACTGTCTATTTTGGTACTCGAAGGTCATTTTCAAAGTATCAGCATATTATTGACCATCCGGTTGTCTCCCTCTCCGTCATTGAGGAGGTGCTCGACCCACTTAAGGTCGTGGATATTCGTGGTGATGTGACTGAGGTTCCTCATGATGAGCTTGATACCGTACACACGTTCTTCAAGACGAAAAACAATTCAAAGTATTACGTTGAAGGAGCCGAAGATTTCACCATGTTTAAGCTTGTCCCACACTTCGTCCGTTGGCTTGATGCCGAAAGCGGCGATCTTCAGATTATCGATCTCAACATAGACGCGACATAAGGAAAAGCAGCGCGGCCGTGCGGCCGCGCTGCTTTTCTCCAACCCTTATCTTGCACACTGTGCGCAGCGACAACCGTGGGGCTTGATGTGGTCATCCCAGTATTCTTTGCCGTAGTGGTAGGTCAGTTCTTCTCCGGAAGCAATGTTTCGTCTCGCGTAGATGCGTACTTTCATATCATCCTCGTCCACTTCAGCTTCACAGTTTGGCTTGCAGGCGTGATTGATGTACCGAGCCGTGTTCTCACGGCCCGTGCCGTCTATCACGACGTCTTTCGTAAGAGTGAACAGGTATTTGCCGCCGCGACGATCCGCTTCGTCCGAGGAAATCTTTTCACCAGTGTACTCAATCACGAAGTCACCCTTCGCGATTGGTTGTGTAGCGAAGAGTCCGAGTCCAGCCGAAGATCGGCCGACACGCACCTGAGAGGGAATACGACGTTTTTTCATACGCGGCAGTATAACAAAGATATGCGTATACGAAAGTAATCTGCCAAGGTGTATGATAGAGACATACGAGTGAATAACAAAAATATATATGACTCCAGAAATAAATTATCTTGCCATCGTTGTCGGCACTATCATTGCCACAGTAGTTGCTGCTATTTGGTACGGGCCGATCTTCGGGAAGAAATGGATGGAAATTGTCGGTGCCGACCCTGCTGACATCGCAGCCCGCGAACGTATGCAGAAAAGTGCAAAGCCACTCTACCTGATTCAGATCTTGCTCACTGCCTTTCAGGTGCTTATTCTCGCACACCTTGTTGCCGACACGACGACTGTCTCGGGCGTTACACGCGCATTTTGGATTTGGGCGGGTTTTGTGATGCCGACTATTGCCGCGACGGCAATGTGGAATAACGACAGTGCACGAATCTCATGGGCGCGATTTCTCATCCAAAGTGGTTACCAACTCATCGTGTTTCTTATCTTCGGCGCATTGCTTACGTTTTGGTAAACACACAGTACCTGATTGCATCAAAACAACTATCACGATACGGTAGTGGATATAGTAAGTATTCTGTAATTTCTAAATAGTATGTTACACATCATGAACACATCTCTGCGCATCGGTGCTGTCTGCCTTATGTTGTTCGTTGGTGCCGTTTCCTTTGCGCAGGTGCGTGTTGAGACGAGTGCTAATGTCAATATTTCGGCACAAGGGTCTAGCTTATCGGGTGAGGAGGGTGTCGGGGTAGGTGTTGGCGCGACGACTGGTGTGGGTATAGAGCACGAAGATATCGGAATCGACACCAGTGCTGCCGGCGGTGGTACTGCGGATATCAATATCGGTGTCGGAGAAAACCACACATCTGACGACGACTCAACGTTGTCTACGCAAGGAACGATAGTGTCGGTTTCTGCGGTTGAGGTGCGCGGGTGGGATCCAGAACGCAAGCAGGCGCTTATTGCACTGGCGAAGACAGAAGCGAGCGTGCACTCAAAGCAGGACCTCGAGCTGTTTGCACAGAGTACCCTATTGATGCACGAGAATCTGTCCGCCATTGAGGCAGACAGTGAGAGTGTGCGGGTGTCTGTCCGAGTGCCAGCGAAATTTCTTGGACTGTTCAACACCTCACTTACCCAGAAGTCTCAAATCGAACTCGGCGGTACTGCGCGTGAGCGAGTGAGTGTGACCTATCCGTGGTATCGCTTCCTCTTCAAGCTGGACAGCGCATTGCATACTGAGGCAGTAATTGAAACACTCCGTCCAGAGGTTGATGACGAAGTTGTGGTGACGGCGGATGCAGATGTGTCAGTTCGGTCTGCAGTTCAGGCACGCATCATCGCAAAAGTGGTTGCTGTGGTGCATGTAGATTAGCCGCCCTGTGAGAAGGCGCAGAACCCACAAAAAACAAGAATGTATAGGTCCAAAACGAAAGCCGCCTCCACCTGTGGCGGCTTTCGTTTTGGAATGCGTTGCACCACGTTGAACTGGTTTTTAGGAAAGATACCAAGTGGTCTTATCATAACGCTTGCTCGAACTACTTGGTCGCGGAGCGACTGATCCGCGTGCGAAGCACGCGGATAGGGGTCGTGGAATGGATGATGTTTCTTTATGTGGAAATCTTTGTACCAAGTTAGAACCTCTCTGATTGAAATGGAGAGTCCTAATTTTCTAAAGATTGTTGATCTCTGGTAGTGAGCACTGCCTTTTTGTATAATCATTGTAATGAAAGTAGTGGCTGGTCTAATCCTTGCGTTCCTCCTCGGTACCATGTTCGTGAGTCTGTTTACTATGTCGATGGATATGGACATGACAGGGGGCATGAGTGATTGTCCGTTTATGTCACATGATGAAGTGCTGTGTCCGATGAATTTGATTGACCACATTGGAGCGTGGAAGTCGGCTTTTTTGGCGGTAGTACCAACTATCGTGTTTTTGCTGATTGGCGCTGGCGCAGTTGCGCTGACTGTTTCCTTGGCGCCTCATCTTATTTCTCCTAGATACAAACCAATTCCGATATTGCCGAGGATGCTTCGGGAGCGGACGTATTCTTTTTTCTACCGATTGTTTCAAGAACTTTTTTCAAACGGTATTCTTAACCCCAAGTTGTTTTAGTTGGTGTTCGATTTCTTTATCAACTAACTTAAATAAAAATGGACAATAAAAATATTTTAGTGGCTATTATCATCCTACTTATTGGCGGGATTGGTGGCTACATGATTGCTGACAAGGGTTACGATAGAGGTTACGAAAGAATGGAGTCAGACGATATTCCAATGGGTATGCATCGTATGCCTGACGGTACTCTGATGGGTAATTATGTCGATGAAGATGATGGCGATGAATACATGATGGGTGGCATGAACCACATGATGGATATGATGGTTTCTAGTGAACGTGAGTTTATCGAAGGAATGATTCCGCATCATCAAGAAGCAGTTGATACAGCAAAAGAAGTGATTGCTCGTGGTGGCTCGACTCCAGAAATTAAGCAATTGGTAGAAAACATTGTGGTAGCACAAGAGAAGGAGATTGCGGAGATGAAACAGTGGTATCAGGATTGGTATGGCGTGCCGTATGCTGACAATGGTGAATACGAACCAATGATGCGTGAACTCGAAAATCTCTCTGGTGCAGACCTAGACCGCGTATTCCTTCAAGATATGATTGGGCACCATATGGGGGCAATTATGATGGCTCAAAGTGTACAACCGTATGTTGAACATGATGAAATTGCCATGCTTACACAAGCGATTGTGACAACACAATCTGCCGAGATTGCACAGATGAGACAGATGCTCAGAAGTCTCTAAAGTGATTCAAAATTACAAAACACCGCTTAGTAAAGCGGTGTTTTGTAATGGAAGCAAACTTCCATATTCTTCTACCTATTTCTATATTCAGTGGAGATGCCGGGAGTTGAACCCGGGTCCGAATTAGGTCGTCAGCATGACTCTACAATGTATAGACCATCTTGTAGTTTAGATGAGAAGGTAGAAGATGGACGAAATGATTTCTCACCGAGTTCCCGAGAATTTTAGAACACTAGAGGAACGGGTTCGTGTTCCAGAGTCTGATGGTTATTACACCAGCCGTATCATACCAGACATCAGATACGGTGATGTCGGTCCGGCCGAGCGTGAGTTACGCTACAGCGGGAGCGAAGCTCATACCAGAAAAGTATGGGCTTTTTACGCTATTCTTTGCACGTAAATGTTGATCAAATTTTTACGAAGTTAAGATCAGCTTCGACATTGCACATACAAACGGGGCTAACCGTCGATGCCTGTCATCCCCCGCACACCTTCAATCCCCGGGAGGGGATTGAAGGTGTGCGGGGAGGGGCAGATTAGAATTTTTGTTTTAGTTCTCGCTCGATGTCTCGCTTGGTATCGCGCTCCTTGATACTTTGACGTTTGTCCGCCTTTTTCTTACCGCGTGCGACTGCGATCTCAATCTTGAGACTCTTACCCTTATTATACCATTTTATACCCACTACTGTCAATCCCTGTGCCTCGCTCTTTTCTCTCAGGTGTTTAATTTCTTTTTGAGAAAGAAGGAGTTTTCGGGGTCGTTCCGGGTCGTAGTCTTTAGGCGCATTCGCTTTTTGAAATGCAGGGATGGAAGCTCCCACCAAAAAGGCCTCATCTCCGCGGACGATTATATGTGATCCTTCGAGTTTTCCGAGTCCGTTGCGCAGTGCTTTTACCTCAGTGCCGAGGAGTGCGGCTCCCGCCTCAATTTTCTCGATAAGCTCGAAGTCAAATGATGCTCGTTTGTTTGAAACCATACGATACGTCCATGATACTATATGCTACTCTATCTGAAAGCAATACAGCGCCCAACTCGCAAAATAAGCTGCTTTCGGTATAATGCTCTCTATGAAACACGAAGAAAAACAGCACGAAACCTCGCATCAGGAACGCAAAGAACGAGGTTCCGACATGAAAAAAAGACACACAGCACCTAGGCGCAATACTGGTGACAAGCGGAAGATGCCCGTTGGCCCGGGAAATTTTTGGAATAATATCTTAACTACCGTCCTACTCCTTATTGGACTCACGCTCGCATACTCGTATTTGGGAGATACTTCCGGCAAGCCGGAGCAGATTTCGGTTTCGCAAATTGCCGAACAGGTCAAGGGTGCTGAGGTCGCAAAGATTGTGGTAAAAGGTGCCGAACTTGAGGTTTTTTATACCGACGAGACACGTGTACACGGTACCGCTAAAAAAGAAAACGACGCTGCGATCACCGAAACACTTACTAACCTCGGTGTTACTACAGAGCAAATTGCGACAGTAGAAATACAGGTAGAAAATGAAAGCGGTTTTCGCTACTGGATCGGCAATCTCGCACCGTTTTTGTTTCCGCTCATTCTTCTCGGATTCATTATTTGGTTCTTTACGCGAAGTGTGAAGGGTGCGGGTATGCAGGCGCTCAACTTTGGTTCGTCAAAGGCACGTATGATCGACCCGAATGATCAGTCACAGAAAGTAACCTTCAAAGATGTGGCGGGTGCAAAAGAAGCGAAGCAGGAACTCGAAGAAATTGTCGATTTCTTACGCAATCCAAAAAAGTTTTTGGATATCGGTGCCGAAATACCGAAAGGGGTGATGATGATGGGTGCTCCCGGTACTGGAAAGACACTCCTCGCGCGTGCGGTAGCGGGAGAAGCGGGGGTGCCGTTTTTCTCAATCTCTGGTTCTGAATTCGTAGAGATGTTTGTGGGTGTGGGAGCGAGTCGCGTGCGCGACCTCTTCCAAATGGCAAAAAAGGCCGCGCCCGCGATTATCTTTGTCGATGAAATCGACGCTGTCGGGCGCGTGCGCGGCACCGGCGTCGGGGGTGGCAACGATGAACGCGAGCAGACACTTAACCAAATCCTCGTCGAGATGGACGGCTTTGAACCAAATGCAAAAGTAATCGTGATCGCAGCAACTAACCGCCCAGATGTTCTTGATCCAGCGCTCTTGCGTCCGGGCCGCTTTGACCGACGAGTGACCATCGATCTTCCTGACCGAGAAGACCGCAAGGCGATTCTTGAAGTCCACGCACGCAAGAAACCGCTTCAGGAGGATGTGAATCTTGATATTATTGCGCAGCGTACCCCGGGATTCTCCGGGGCAGACCTCTATTCACTTATGAATGAGGGTGCTATTCTCGCTGCCCGTGAAAATAGAAAAAAGGTCGGCCAGTTTGACCTCATCCGTTCTATTGAAAAGGTGATGCTTGGTCCAGAACGTAAGAGCCATGTACTTTCTCGTCGTGAGCGAGAGATTACTGCTTACCACGAAGCAGGACACGCACTCGTCGCGTCGGTGTTGCCGTACGCAGATCCGGTGCAAAAAATTTCTATCATCTCACGTGGCCGCGCAGCGGGGTACACCCTTAAACTTCCTGATGAGGACCGCAAGATGCATACGAAAAAAGAATTTATTGACGACATTGCAATGACACTCGGTGGCTACGTGACAGAACAGATGATTTTCGACGACCTCACCACCGGCCCCTCAAACGACCTGCAAGTCATTGCTGATTTGGCACGCGATATGGTAACCAAGTACGGCATGAGTGACACCATCGGCCCAGTGGCACTTGAGGGCACTGGCGGCCGGCTTATTGGTGGTGGGTTTTCCGAGACGCGTGGTTATTCACCGGAGGTCGCCAAGCAGATTGACGACG
>JAGQLY010000005.1 GCA_020428905.1 Candidatus Kaiserbacteria bacterium
AAGTGCGAACGCTCCGTTTGGTCCATCGGTAATCACCGGCATAGTCGGTCCGAGTTTTTTGAATTCACGAAGGAGTGTCGGAATGTCTTGCTCATTTGTACCGAGGATACTCTGCGCCTCTTCTTTGTTGCAGAAAAATATCTCGGTTACTGAGTATAGGTCCTTGAGGTTCTCATATCCGAGGCGGATTTGGAACGTCCCCGGCTGAAACGCAAGTTTGGTCTCCGGGTGTTGTTTGAGGTATGCCGCAATCTGGTGGTGCAGCTCAACGCCGTTTTCGCCGATAGAGGAGAAATAGAGGAATCGTGGTGCTTCGCCAAACTCAGGAAGCAGGTATGGATATTCCTCATGTTTAATAAGAATGGTACGTTCTGCACCATAGCGGAGCACGTAGTGGTAGTTGGTGGCGGCATTCTCGTGCACAGTGACGAATTCAGTGTGGACACCTTCACGACGCAGTGCCTCAAGACAGTCGCGGCCGTTGCGATCGTGGCCGAGGTTGGTAACTAATCCAGAACGCAAACCGAGTCGGTGTGCTGCAACTGCCGCGTTTGGTGCGTTTCCGACCGCGTTCACCACCGTCACGTTTTCATACGGTAGCTTATCGCCGAAGTTCATTTCGATCTTTTTGCGGCCCGTTTTCTCATCGACGTGCACTGACGCATCTTTCTTTGAAAGCTGTATGAAGGCATCAATCGTGATGTCACCGATGGCGACGAAGTCGTATCGTTGTGTCATAGTGTTTCCATTGTACCACTGTTAGGTGTGGGACTCGTGCTATAGTATGCGGACAGCAATTAGTGAGTAATGAATGATGTAGCTATGGCTTCAGTATACGTAACACGAAAAATTCCAGAGTTTGGCCTCAAACTTTTGCAAGCAGCAGGACACGACGTCACCATAAGTGAGAAGGACGGCGTACTTACCAAAGAAGAACTACTCACAACACTCAGTGCGCAGTCGTACGACGCAGTGCTCTGCCTCCTCACTGACACCATCGACGGTGAGGTGTTTGATGCAGTACCGTCGGCAAAAATCTTTGCCAACTACGCAGTGGGATACAACAACATCGACCTCGCGGCAGCGGCCGAGCGTGGTGTTATCATCACCAACACTCCCGGTGTACTAACTGATACGGTTGCCGAGTATGCGCTTTCACTCATATTGGCAACGGTGAAGCGTATTCCCGAAGCTGACCGATTCACTCGAGCAGGGAAGTACGAAGGGTGGGCACCGGAACTCTTTCTCGGCAGTGATATGAAAGGGAAGACGCTCGGTATTCTTGGTGCGGGACGCATTGGTTCGGGAGTTGCCGAACGTGCGCACGCGGCATTTGGTACAACCATCATCTATTACGATGTAAAGCCAAATCCTGACTTTGAAAAGGCGACAGGTGCCACATATAAGGAAGATGTTGCGAGTGTTCTTAAGGAAGCGGACATTGTTTCAGTACACGTTCCGCTTCTTGAGAGTACGCACCACCTTATTGGTGAGGCGGAGCTTGCGCTTATGAAACCAACAAGCTACCTCATTAACACCTCGCGCGGTCCGGTGGTGGACGAGGATGCACTTGTTGTGGCGCTCGAGAAGGGTGTTATTCGCGGAGCAGGGCTTGATGTGTTTGAAAATGAACCAACCCTCGCTTCCGGTCTTGCAAAGCTCGAAAATGTCGTGATTACGGCGCATATCGCGTCCGCATCTGAAGAAACACGCAGTAAGATGTCCGAAATGGCAGCCCAAAATATCATCGACGTCCTTGCAGGAAACGATCCGCAAAATCCGGTTACTTCGGCACCGACGGCAGGATAAGATTGAATTTTTCTCCGCTTGTGGTATGGTGTTCGGCACGAAATAATAAGTTACACAGTAATAAGGTATGGCAGCAACATTAGAGGTCTCACAACGAGAGGAGCGGGGTAAGGCAACCGAGGCGCTTCGCGCAAACGGCAAGATCCCCGCAGTTCTCTACGGTCCTACAGAAGAAGCAGTGGCGATTTCACTCGATCGTGCGTCATTTGAGCGCACACTTCGAGAAGAGGGTGAGTCGAGTATCTATACACTTACCGGTCTCGGAACCGACAAGGAAGTACTCGTGCATGACGTTGCCTTTGATCCTGCGCGCGGTGGTGTCATTCACGTTGACTTCTACGCAATTGAAGCAGGTAAGGAACTCACCACTGACGTGCCACTCGAGTTTATTGGCGATGCACCGGCACTCAAGCTTGGTGGTACCCTTACTAAGGTACTTCACGAAGTCGAAGTCACCTGTCGTCCAAGTGACCTTCCAAAGCATATTGAGGTTGATATTTCTGCACTTCAAAATCTCGACGACCAGATCCATGTATCAGACCTCGCGCTTCCAGCGGGTGTGAAAGTAGAGAATGATCCACATGATGTGATCGTACTCGTACAGGCAGTTGAAGAAGAGAAAGAGGACGCGTCAGCTCCAGTCGATATGAGTGCAATCGAGGTTGAAGAGAAAGGAAAGAAGGAAGAAGAGGGTGAACCAGCAGCATAAATGCCGCAACTCCACTCGTAACAAGAAAACAGCCGCGGGCCCCACGGGCCCGCGGTTGTTTTCTCTCTACCCACGTTGCTACACATACCAAATTAATTTAAGTACTCACCCCGCATCCGAGAAAGACTGGTATACTAGGGGGTAATGTCACGGCTTGGCCTGCACTATACGATACTCTCCGCACTTTGTTTGGGGACGTTTCTTTGTGGTCTTATGGCGCCGAATGTTTTTGCAGAAACGGAAGCGCAACGCAAAGCACGTCTTGAAAAAGAACTCGAAAACGTAGAACGACAGATTCTCAAGCAACAGGTACTCGTTGAAGATACACGTCTTGAACGCCAGTCGCTCGAGCGAGATCTCAATCTTCTTGATGCACAAATAAAAAAAGCGCAGCTTGGTATCCAAGCACGCAATCTTGCCATTGAGCAACTTGGTGATCAGATTGAAGACAAGGAAGGTGTTATCGTAATTCTCAACGAACGTCTTGCACGGCAACGCCAGTCGCTCGGACAACTCCTCCGGAAGACACAAGAAATAGACGACTACTCCATGGTCGAAGTACTTTTGAGTCAAGAAGACCTTTCGGGATTTTTTGAGGATCTTGAGAGTTTTACCTCCATCAAACAGTCGCTCAATGAGTCGGTCGATATTTTGAAGGAGATACGCGCAGACACGGAAGACCAAAAGTCTTCACTTGAAGATAAGCAGCTTTCCGAAGCTGAACTCAGGCGACTACAGGAACAAGAAAAAAAGGGAATTGAAGTCCAAGAAGCAGAAAAGGAACAGATTCTCACAGTGACCAAGGGTCAGGAGGCCGCGTATACCGAACTCCTCGAACAACAGCAAAAAACTGCTGCGCAAATTCGTGCACAGCTCTTCGAACTCTCTGGTGGTGGCGCAGCAATCCCATTCCCCGAGGCGGTGGCACTTGCGGAATTTGCAAGTGCGCAGACAGGCGTCTCGGCTGCACTTGTTCTTGCGATTCTTGAACAGGAGTCTGCGTACGGTTCAAACATCGGCAACTGTGCCTACGACGACATTGTGCAAGGAAAGGAGGTTATGCACCCCGACCGTGATCAGCCGATCTTTCTTGCCATGGCCGATGTGCTCGGTTTCAGTGCGCGCAGTCAGCTTGTATCATGTCCATGGATCAGGAGTGGTGAACGCATCGGGTGGGGGGGTGCGATGGGACCGTCCCAATTTATTCCGTCCACCTGGGCACTGTATGGCGGTATGGTCGGTAGCGGGAGTGATTGGGAATATGTAAAGAGCAACGACGTTATACGCTCACTCACCGGTAAGAGTAGTGCGTCAAGTCCGTTTAATAATCAGGATGCCTTCATGGCGACTGCACTTCTCATGCGTGACAACGGTGCGGCCGCTGGCACCTACAAAGCAGAGTGGACCGCAGCAATCCGCTACTTTGCAGGCTGGGCAGGAGCATCAAACCCTATCAACTTCCCGTACGGCGATAACGTGATGACCCGCAAAGAACGCCTCGAAGCTGAAATCAAGATTCTTAAAAGTATATAAGCAGGAGTACACCCACAACCATCTAGCAGATAATCATTAGGTCGTCGGTAACCACCTTGTGCTAGAGTGTACGTACTTTGATGTATGCCTACACACACGCCGAATTGATCAAAAAATACAACATAAAACACAACAGAGAAGTCGTAAAAGCACAACAGTATGATATACTGGTATATCATACTGTTGTGCTAGGGTAGTGTGTAGATACGTCGTACCAAGAGCGCTGTTTGGTGTTGGGCTTGAAAAAAAGTTGCTGTGAGGGTATAGTGTGGCGCACTCATGACACATTAGGTAAGCGTAACTGATTGCCGAAGTAATAAATAGTATGAAAGCTGAAATACATCCAGATAATTACCGCATGGTTATTTTCCATGATAACTCAAGTGGCGAGCGGTTTCTTGTTGGTTCAACCATCGAGACCGAACAGACCGACAAGTGGACTGACGGTAAAGAGTACCCACTTGCATTTGTTGATGTCTCGAGTGCATCGCATCCATTCTATACCGGACAAGAGAAGGTGATGGACACCGCCGGACGTGTGGAACGCTTCAAGGCACGAGCAGCAAAGAAGGGCAAGAAATAATTGTTGTCGTACGTGGAATACAAAAACGACCCGCTCGGGCATGTGCCCGAGCGGGTCGTTTTTTGCCTTTCTGTTATTTTCGAGTAGTATTGTTCATACCGTATGGAATTTCCAGAGGACAAACTGAAAGAGTTTAGAGACAATCAAAAAACGCAATTCTTGGCGTCGCAGTTTGATGCGTCGTACCACAAGCTCCAGGACACAAAAGCACTCGCTGCCGATAATCCCGAAATGGCCGAGTTGGTAGAGGCGGAAGTTACACAACTAACGGCAGACCTCACCGCGCAGTTTGATGAGATGGCCCGCATTATTGAGGCGAGCAAAGAAGAAGAGACGCGTCCCTATGGTGTAATTCTCGAAGTGCGTGCCGGTGCAGGGGGTGACGAAGCGTCGCTTTTTGCACTCCAGCTTGCTGAGATGTATCTGAAGTATGCAGAAAGAAACGGTTGGCAAAGTACCAAAGTATCCGAGTCACTCTCAGCACAGGGTGGATACAAGGAAGGAACGTTTGAGATCATTGGCAGTAATGTCTACGATGCGCTGCGATACGAAACAGGTGTGCATAGGGTACAACGTATTCCAGTGACAGAGAAAGCTGGTCGCATTCATACCTCGACCGCGTCGGTTGCGGTGCTGCCGATGCGCAGACGGCCGTCTATTGAGCTTAAGCCAGACGATATCGAAATGGAATTTTCTCGTTCGGGTGGTGCTGGTGGGCAGAACGTCAATAAGGTAGAGACCGCTGTGCGGCTCATTCACAAACCTACCGGCGTTGATGTGCGGTGTCAGTCAGAACGTTCGCAACTCAAAAACCGAGAGAAGGCGATGGCGATGCTCACGGCACGACTCGAACTCATGCACGAAGAAGAAGAAGCAAAAAAGCATGCTGAGACACGGCGCAACCAAATCGGGACCGGAGACCGTTCAGAAAAAATCCGTACCTACAACTTCCCGCAAAACCGCATTACCGACCATCGTATTAAGGAATCCTGGCACGCCATTGAACAGGTGCTTGGTGGAGACCTCGATCCTGTAGTTAAGGCGCTCAAGGCAGCCCAGGCATCGCTTATAGAATAATCAGAACAGAAATTCAGACAGAAAAACACCCGCGGGACCTTCGGTCCCGCGGGTGTTTTAGCCTATTGCGCTCTTCCTCCCCCCATGGTAGCATCTTGGGCACTGTGCCATTTGGGCACTTTTTCATATCACTCATGAATACCGAAAATTCACACAACCCATCACTCATCGATCGTCTTTTCGCGGTGGGAGCACACTTTGGCTTCACCAAGAGTCGCCGACATCCAACCACAGCACCGTACCTCTATGGTAATAAGCAGGGGACGGATATTTTTGATCTCGAAAAGACAAGCGAACTTCTCGCAACCGCAAAAGCAATTATCGAAGAGGCGGGAAAAAACGGCAAGAAAGTACTCTTTGTTGGTACAAAAGAAGAAGCGTCACAACTCGTACGTAAGGCAGCAGAGGAGGCGGAGTCCTCGTACGTTGTCAATCGTTGGATCGGGGGCATGCTCACCAACTTTGGCGAAATCAAGAAGCGCATCCAGCGTCTTATCGACCTCAACACACAAGGTGCCTCAGGCGAGCTTGAGCGTAAGTACACCAAGAAGGAACGTGTGGTCATTGGTCGCGAGCTTGAGAAGCTCACATTTAACTTCGGCGGTATACAGACACTCGATCGTGCTCCACAGCTTATGGTTGTGGTTGATCCACGACACGATGCTATTGCGGTACAGGAGGCAACACATCTCAAAATCCCGGTCATTGGCATTGCAAGCTCTGATACTAACATCGCCCACATCACACACCCTGTTCTAGTAAACGACGCGCTTCAGGCGAGTATCCGATTTATTCTCGATGAACTTGTTGCCGCGTATCGGGCAGGAAAAGCAGCATACGTTCCGGTAAAACATACCGATCGCAAAGCAGTCCCACAGAAATAATACTAGCGAGCGACACATTGCTCACGAAACATGTAGTTAGTACCTATGACAATCACCAACGAACAGCTCAAAGAACTCCGCGACGCAACCGGTATTTCGGTTATGCAGTGCAAGAAGGCACTCGAAGAGGCGGGAGGCGACATGGACAAAGCGCGTATCATTCTCCAAAAAAAGAGTGGTGAAGCAGCAGCCAAGAAGACCGACCGCACGATAGGTGCGGGTACTGTTGGTTCTTATGTCCATAATACGGGTGAGGTAGCAGCGCTTGTACACCTTGCGTGTGAGACCGACTTCGTCTCAAAGAACGAGGAGTTTATCGTGCTTGCACGTGAAATTGCGATGCATGTTGCTGCGCAGAACCCACGGTATGTGTCTCGCGACGAAGTGGACGAGCAGACACTCGAAAAGGCAAAGGAAGTGTTTCGTGAGGAAGTAAAAGACAAGCCGGCCGAAATGCAAGAAAAGATTCTTGGCGGAAAGCTCGATGCATACTTCAAAGAGCAAGTACTTCTTGAACAGCCGTTCATAAAGGACCCGGACCGCACGATTAACGACCTCGTTACTGGTGCAGTACAAAAATTTGGCGAGCGTGTTGAGATTGCGAACATGTCTCGCCTTTCGGTAAAATAGATTCATGTCACTTCCACTTACCGGCGTTGTGGTAAGTGCCCTCGGTGCGCTGTTGCTTTCGCTGTTGTTTCGGCACGAGTCACGCATTGGGTATCGTTACCTTACGAGTCTTCGTGAGTGGTGTGATGTGCGCGTCGAGAAGGTGTCTTTGTGGTCTGTGCGTGTGGTGCGCTATCTGGGGCGAGACATGCCGCGACAATCGGTGCACTATCTCTTTCACGGACTGCTTGTCTCGGTGCTCCGCTTTATCAAACGACTTGAAGTGTGGTTACAGACAGTCTTGCGGTCTAATCGAAAGCTTGCAGAACGTGCCCGCACTGAAGTGCGCACCAAGAACATTTTCGATGAAATCGCTGAACATAAAGCATCAATTGCACTCAGTGAGGCAGAAAAGAAGCGTCGTCGTCGCAAGCTTCTTGAAGAATAGTCTGGGTTGTGCGCGGGGTTCTTTTTTTGCATAATACTCACGCGCACCGAAGGAGCGACCACCATCCTAGCTCAGTTGGTTAGAGGTGAGACAGTCCGGGGGACTGTCGAACGTTTTGTAAACATTTACAAAACTATCGGTGTCCAGAGTATCGTGTATTGTTATAGAGTGGAATAGTCGCCACCTTAGCTCAGTTGGTTAGAGCGACGGTTTTGTAAACCGTAGGTCCTCGGTTCGAGCCCGAGAGGTGGCTCAAAAAAAACTCGCCCCGAAGGTCGGGGCGAGTTTTTGTTTTTGAGCGTTTACACGAATAAGTCCGAACCGCTTTCATGAAACAATAGCTCGCAACGCGCGGAGCGCGCAGTAGCTTTGTACTTCTACGTACGCATTCGGGTACGTGGTGATGCTATACCGCGCCTCGGGGCGCTCACCTCGCGCAGCAACTCCCAAAATTTTCTTGCCTTAAAAGAAAAGCGAAAGGGGGTGTGGGGGAAGTCGCCAAAAAGATGAAAGAAAATTTTGGGGTTGCTAAGGACTGTACAAAACAATATTTATGTTGTATTGTTCCGATTGGAGACGGGCGTAAATTCACCCCTCAATTAGGACACTCTCTTTTAATAACCCAGCTCGTCTAACCACCTCCTCCGAGCTTTTGTATCCGAGTATCTTCCTCGGCTTTTTGTTTATCATAGCAGCAATCGCATC
>JAGQLY010000033.1 GCA_020428905.1 Candidatus Kaiserbacteria bacterium
ATCTTTCACCACTGGAAGGTATGCCGCTCGAATTTCTCATTCTTAAGAATTCCAAGGTGATCGACCTCTCACCGCTTCGTGGAGCACCCCTGGTAGAGCTTGAAATGAAGGTTGCGCTCGTACTACCCAGGCGGTCCGCTTAACGCGTTAGCTTCGCCACGAAGAGGGTCGATACTCCTCATAGCTAGCGGACAACGTTTAGGGCGTGGACTACTCGGGTATCTAATCCGATTCGCTACCCACGCTTTCGTGTTTCAGTGTCAGGAAAGTGCCAGTGTGCTGCCTTCGCTTTTGGTGTTCCCCACGATATCAACGGATTTCACCCCTACACCGTGAGTTCCACACACCTCTCACTTCCTCTAGTGTGACCGTTTCGAATGCGAGCTCTGGGTTGAGCCCAGAGATTTAACACCCGACTAATCACACCACCTACACACCCTTTACGCCCAGTAAATCCGGGTAACGCTTGAGGCTTCTGTATTACCGCTCCTGCTGGCACAGAATTGGGAGCCCCTTATTCATGAGGTAACGTCAATAAACTTCCTCCCTCATAAAAGATCTTTACGTCCCTAAGGACTTCATCAATCACGCGGCGTCGCTCCGTCAGGCTTTCGCCCATTGCGGAAGATTCTCGACTGCGGCCTCCCGTAGGAGTATGGACCGTGTCTCAGTTCCATCGGTGGGGGTCAGGCTCTCACCTCCCCTATCCGTCGTTGCCTTGGTACGCCGTTACCGTACCAACTAGCTGATAGAACGCAGGCCGTTCCCATAGCGATAAATCTTTCCTCCGAAGAGTGTATCAAGTATTATTCCGACTTTCGCCGGGTTATTCCTGACTACGGGGTACGTACCTACGTGTTCCTACCTCGTCTGCCACGAGCACCATTAAAGTAATCTTTGTCTCGATATAGAGATCAAAACCACCGTAGGTATCTTTACCACTGTGGTCAGACAACCTTAATGGTGCTCGTTCGACTTGCATGCCTCATCCACGCCGCCAGCGTTCACCCTGAGCTAGGATCAAACTCTAAGTTAAGAACAGGATCGTCGTGTTGATTCAGAAATGAATTAACACAATGGTGCGATCTTGTTTGTTTGTACTATGTGAGCGGAGTGTACTTTTTCTCAACGCTCGTACAAACGAATCTTGAAAACACACAAGGTGTTCACAAGATAATCCAAGGATAAGACAAAAGAAAATACGAACTTTCTTTTGTTCTGGCTGAATTAGCTGCCTACCGATATTCGGTATGCAACCAATATAATTATGATGCGTACGTGACCAACATATTGTTGATCACCATCGTATGAAATTTGAGCGACCGTGCCGCACAAACCATCCTGAAAGGATGTCTGTGAAAAAACTCCTGTCCCACTTTCGGTGGCGCGTCTTTGAACACACTTCCGACCAAACGGTCAAAAGAATGCAGAGAAACCATCCAAAATTGACAGTGGGAGTATTATACAGATGAAACAAAAATACGCAAGCGGTCTCTGGTGGCAGGCGACCTAACCGAGCCAGAGATACAAAAAACCTCGGTGCGCAGTGCAGCCGAGGCCTATCTCTCCACACGGCCTTCCGTGTGGGATTGTATATACATAACACAGGACACTCCTGTCCCCCGGCGGCCTTGCGGCCGCCGGGGGCTGTGCCTTATTAGGCGGCGACCCTTCGGTCGTCGTCTACTTCCTTCACGACTTCCGTGTCGCCCTGAAGTCCCGCCAATGCGGAATCTACAGGGTCATCCTGAAACGGTTGACGGGTCTGCCCATCCGACAACCCCTTGATCCTTCCGGTGTTCCCTGCCCGGAAAATCTCTCTGGCGACCCGCTCGTATTCGAGCGGAACCGGCCGGAGTGAAGCCATCCGAAGCGGGTGGGCCAGCAGACCCTGGATCTCCACCAAACCCGCCTCCATCGGAACAAGGCGAAGCTTCCGTGACTCTCCGGTGCTCTTGTGGAGCACGGGGAAGTCCTGCGCCAGCCCTGTCCTGACGATATCGAGAACATGCTGGAGGTACACCTCGTCAAACGTTACGTTAGACGTCACGTCGACGAGACGCTCCACCTTCGTGTTCAAGAACCCGATCTGCTTCTGCAGATCACCGTCGGCTCCCCAACTCCGATACAGCACCAAGAGGATGAGGAAGAGCAGGGCTAACGCTACCACACCGACGGCGGCACGCTCTTTGGGCGTCATGCCAACGGCCTGAGCAACCACAGTATTCCCCGCCTGATTGGCGAAGGAAAGGGGTGATACACTCAGATCAGCAAAGCGCTGATCGACGACGCCCTTGGACGAACTGAACTCGTCCCTGCCGACAAACTCGTCGGGGAGTTTTTTCATAGCGTCCTCGATCTCCTTGAGGCGTTCTGCCACCGCCGAATCGTTGGTCTGGGCGGTTCCCTTCCCCAAATTACTGACCCTCTCCTCCATTGCAGCAACGCGGCTATGGAGGAAGGCAATGATGTGCCGCCGATCACCGTTTTTGGAGTCAACGGGCACATTCAACGAACCGTTCTTTTGTTTCCGCCGGATCGTATCCAGCGGAATCCACAAACCGTCCACCGACTGGTTTGGTTCAATGAGTCCATTGAACCGCAGTGCGTACCGGCCGTACCCAGAGAGGTCATCCCAATACCCAGCGCCGAGACGCGAGCATGGGACACCGACCTCCTGAGCACACTTCAGCGAAAACGCCTTCTGTGTGATGGCCATACCAAAGGCTTCGGCGTACACATTGTCACCCTGAACGAGACGCCCTTTCTTTCCAACACCAACGTCGCCGGTGATTTCCTCCCCCTCCTTAAACACCTGTTCGAGTTCTGCCGCAGTGAATGCGGGAATCGAAAAGGGTTGAAGCCCTTGCGCCGCCAACGTTGTCGACAGCACCGTCGTAACCATGATGCCGACGATAACAACCGCCAGCAAGGAGTTTTTTTTACTCATGATAATTCCTCGGCTGGGGGCGGCTTAAACAGCCGCCCCCCGTGGGTTTATGGTTTGAGTGCCGGTCCACCGGCAGCGGCGGACGCTTTGACGTCGTTGTACAGCTTCCAGCTGTTACGGCCACAGCCCGAGCAGAGCCCGTGCTGTACCACAGCAACGCCTGCACCGGCCCCGAATCCGGCAAGTGCCTGGCCGAAAACCGTCGGTCCGGTGACCACGCTATTGTAGAACTCTTCGTAGATGGGATTACCGTTCCCATCCACATGACCGGTCTTCACACCAATCTGAACGATGGTGGTAGACCGATCCCAATTGTTCTTCTCCCCAATGGTCTGTTGGGCCGCGTACAGCGGCTCGAATTTGCCCTCGGCGGTGCGATGCTGCATGGGCAGCAACTCCATTTGCGTGACGCAACCGCTAAGCGCGACTGTCGCCACAAGGCCGAAAAACGGAATGGTTTTCATCTGCTTACTCCTCGCCATTTCTGGCAAAAGATTTTGTGTGTTGTGTACCACCAGGCACTGTTACAACAAGCCCGGGGCACGAACCGAATCCTGAAACACCAACGACGATGCCAGGAATGTAGTAGGTCTGCTGTGTTTGGGTGAAGCGGTACGGCTTCTGAGCCGATTTCACAGGCTCCTCCTTTGGCTCACCGAAACGGACGCAGATGTTGTTACAACTGCGATCCTCTCCTGTGAACCAGTAGACCTCGACGCCACCCCCAAGATCGTACTTGAGCGCACGGTCGTTATCACGACCGAGTGCCTTGACTTTCTTGGTGTAGACGCGGAGTCTACCACCAACGAGAATGTCGCACCGGAGACCGTCAGGGACGAGCTCCGGTTTCCGGTTGTCTGCCACCGCCCACTCGACAAGCGTCGAGCACATGTCGGCAGTCAGAGGATCGTCCTCTGAAATCGCAGCGGCGGGGAGACACTGGTCAGATAGCCTTTTCGGTTCGGGCGCATTTGCGCCCTGCACCATGTCAAGCCACTCCGACCAGCCGGATGGTGGTAGAGTATCCGCATTTGATCTTCCTGCGTACGCCATAGCAGCCAAGGCCGCTATCCCTACCGCAAGAAAAATCCACGGTCGTATAGCCATTTTTTTCTCCTGTGCTATGTGTCAAAGAGCCGACGGCTTTGACACGTGTGAGTGTAGAGCCCGAAGGGCGCATACGAAATCGCTCGTTTAGAGCCATTTCCTATGCGCCCAACCTGTTCAAGCTTATATCATAACTTTCTCAAAAAATCAAGGTGCCGCGCGACAGTGGCTCCATTAGGAACCTCAGCGTCTCAGCACCACGTTTCCCTGCTACAGAGCCCTTTCCTTGTCACGTTACCCACCACAGCGCATTTGTCTCCAACCGACACACCGTGTACACTACACGCGATGCAACGGAAAGAAACTATTGTGCTCTCGGTCGGCGGATCACTCATTGTTCCCAACCAGATTGACATATCGTTTCTGAGGCGGCTCAAAGCTCTCATTCTTCACGAAATTACTGCCAACAATCGGCGCTTTGTACTCATTACCGGCGGCGGCAAAGCGGCGCGTCAGTATCAAGATGCCGCCGCCGAAATAAGTGAACTCAACCCGGAGGATCTCGATTGGCTTGGTATTCACTCCACCCGCCTCAACGCACATCTCCTCCGCACCATTTTTCGTGATACCGCCTATCCTGTTATTGTTACCAATCCTGACGATGTGAAGAGTGTGCCACCAAGCTCACCCCTCATCATTGGTGCAGGGTACCGTCCGGGTGCAAGTAGTGATTTGCGCGCGGTGCAAATTGCAGACCGTATCGGGGCGCATACAGTGGTCAATCTTTCAAACATTGACTACGTCTATACCGCCGACCCCAAGAAAGATTTTGATGCAGAAAAAATAGAAGATATTTCGTGGAAAGAGTTTCGTAAACTGATCCCGAGTGAGTGGGATCCGGGACTCTCGGCACCCTTTGATCCAGTTGCCGCTGCGTACGCAGAGGAGGTAGACATTGAAGTTGCGGTCATAAACGGCAAAGCACTCGATGAGCTCGAGCACTACCTAAATGGCGAACCATTTGTTGGAACACGTATTCATTCGTAGGGATACAAAGAAAACACGCGCACGACATTCGTCGTGCGCGTGTTTTCTTTTGTTCATTAGTGCTGTGTACAGCAGGTCTGATTGGGTTCTGTGGTAACACCCTGTGGTACTGGGCCGTACTTGTTTTCAGTAGGACTGCTTTTTCGCGCAAACCACACAAGCAAAATGATCCATCCGATAATAGGAATAATCCAAAGAAACTGCCACCAGCCGCTTTTGCCGATATCATGCAGACGTCGTGCGCCAATAGCAAAGCTCGGTAAAATTAGCGCGAGTGACACCACAAGATTAATAAGGCCAAATACTTCTACCTCTTCCCCAAGAACAGAAAGCACCCAGTATATGACAAAGGTCCAAAGCGAAAAGAGCCAAAAGGCCTTCCTCGTAGCACGCCAATCAAAATCGGCGTAATGGTGACGAATAGGATCGAGTAACCAGTGCATAGTGCGTTGTATGAATATGACTACTAATGCATTGATTGTATCACGCAACACCGTTTATCCCCTTTCAATCTGTCCTAGTGCGCGGTCGATCTGTGCATGTAATTCTTCAATGGTGCCGTTGTTGTGAAGGGTGTAGTCGGCCGCAGCAACGACTTTCATTTTTTGCATACCGTGGGGATCGGGGTCGTTTGCTTCAAGATCTTCGTGCGCCTTAAACTCTTCAAACGTCACATGGTCGCTCTCTGATTGACGCCTCTGAACACGTTCATATCGGAGCATTTGATCAGCGTCTACAGCAAGAAGAATACCTCCCATCTCCCTCAATCGTGCCGCTTCAGCAAGCGTTCGCAGTGAGTCTATAATGCAATTCTTCGTATTGTGCTTGTGTGCCTCCTCAAGAAAGAGTCTGACGACGTAGTCATCTCCATGTTCCGCACGCAATTTGTTTGCAACGAGGCGCATATTTGCGCGTGTGGGCTCTAGGCCCTCAGCCTCTATTTCTTTCAATAAGAGACTGCGCACGTGGTAATGTGTGAAACTTTTCTCTTTGACAAGATAATCGACGGCCGTGCCTTTCCCTGCTCCGTCTGTACCAGTGATGCCGAATATCATATACACACAAGACTAAGCAGCATCATCCGAGTACCGTCGGGCACGATACCCGCCACCCTTTTCTTACAGAAACTGTACACCTTCAGGATAGTTCTCATACTTCGAAATATCTCTGAAGGTCTTGCGGAATGCCCCCAGCATTCCTCACCTGCTCCGTCTGTACCAGTGATGCCGAATATCATGACTTATTTTTCTTTTGTTGCCGACGCGCCACAGCAATGAGTGCGGGTGTCGCGAGGAATATGGACGAGTACGTTCCCGCCACCACACCCGCCATGAGTACGAGCGCGAAAGTCCGTGTAACATCACCACCAAACATGTAGAGTGCCAGAAGCGCAACAAAAGTCGTAAGTGAGGTATTGATAGACCGTACGAATGTCTGTCGAACGGAACGATCGGCAATTACCTCAAATGACTCGTGATTGTTACGCGCTTGATTAGCAAGAAGATTTTCACGAACACGGTCAAAGACCACAATCGTATCATTTACCGAGTAGCCGAGCACTGCGAGAATTGCCATCACAAAGAGCACATCTGCCTCGATACCTATTGTGTACCCGAGTACGCTCATAAGCGCCGTTGGCACGAGTACGTCATGAACAAGTGCGAGGATAGTAATCCCACCATACCACCATGATCCAACTGGTTTTGAAACCCCCCGAAATGCAAACGCCACGTAGAATACAATGACAAGCACTACCCCGAGCACAGCCCACAGGGCTTTGTTTTTGAGCTCGTCTCCGATGACGGGTCCAATGGACGCGAAACGACTCACCTCTCCTCCTTCTCCGATCTCAAGGAGCACATCTTCCACGATCTGTCGTTCGTCTTCAGTGAGATCACGTGTGCGAAGAATATATCCGTCGTGGCCAGTGTCATTGACTGTTTCGCGAAGTGAATACGCACCAAGATCGGTGAGGGGCGCTTCGATAAGACGCGCTTCGACATCCTCGATACTTGGGCGAGTGTTATACGCCACTTCCGTCAGTGCACCACCAGTAAAGTCAATACCGAACGGAATACCCAGTGCACCAATGATTATGATCGAAATCACCATAATAGCGATACCGAGCGCAAGAAACCGTTGTGAGAAATTTTTAATCATAGGTGTTATTTATGTACCCCTGAACCATACAGTCGGGAAATAAAGCTGTTATCTGACTCACGCGCCTCAGGAAGCACCATAAGAAATGTACGCGTCACACTAAGCGCCGTGAGCATTGAGACAAGTACTCCGAGTCCAAAGACGAGCGCAAACCCCTTCACAATTGACGTACCGAACCAGAAGAGGATGATGGCAGAAAGCAAGCTGGTAACGTTACCGTCGCGAATTGCCGACCACGCACGAGCAAAACCCACGCGTGCGGCTTCGCGACTACTCTTACCGCTTCGAAACTCTTCTTTTGCCCGCTCAAACACAAGCACGTTTGCATCCACCGCCATACCCAATGAGAGGATAAATCCCGCAAGACCGGCGGCAGTGAGTGTAACCGGAATTACCTTAAAGAGTGCAAGCATGATTGCGGTGTACGCGAAGAGTGCCAAACCAGCAATAACACCGGGTGCACGGTACCAAACCAACATAAAGAGAAAGACTGCAGTCAGACCGACAGCTCCCGCCGCAACACCTTTTCCGAGGATTTCGTTTCCGAGTGCGGCACCAATGGTTTGGGTGCTTTGAAGTGTGATAGGGACCGGGAGTGCACCGAAGTTCAGGTTGCGAACCAGTTCACGCGCCTCCTCTGCCGTGAAACCGCCCGAGATAATCGCACTACCGCCGGTAATCGCTTCATTGATACGTGGTGCAGAAACAAGTTCCCCATCAAGAAAAATAGCGAGTCGTTCGCCGACATGTTGTCGCGTGATATCAGCAAAGAGATCCCCGCCTTCGTCTGTGAAAGTTACATTCACGATTGGCTCGTTGGAAAGTCCGCCCTGATTCGCTTGCCCAAAGACGAGCTCTGCACGCTTAAGGTAGCGTCCGGTAAGGCCGGTATCAACATATACATCAGCCACATCCGTTACCTCCTCGTCACTGGTGAGAACTGTTGCAAGATCAATAAGTTTAAATTCAAGAAGTGGCGTCTTACCGATTTCCTTGACTGCTTCCTCGACATCAGACACTCCGGGGAGCTCTACTACAAGACGATGGTGCTTTTTTGCGGCCGCAAAACTGCTCTCCTCTACTTGTACGATTGGTTCTGATACACCAAAAACGTTGACGCGTCTTTCAATCACATCGCGAAGTACGCTCATAAGCTCCGGAACTTCCGCAGGGTCGATAGTAGACACGTCGGCCTCGTACACGAGATGACTTCCACCAGCAAGGTCAAGGCCGAGATGGAACGGATACTGAGAATCTTGCGTGTTGGTCGTCGCATACACAAAGTATGCGATAGCAGTACCGATGAGCAGAACAAGCACCGCACGGAATGCGCGCACGGCTCCACGTGACTCTTCTCGCTGTTGTGGTTCTGACATAGACGTATATAGATAAGTACGGCGACACTATACCACCATCCCCGACTTTATGCATGTTGTGACTTTTGCGAATTACGCTATTGAGCGAGTCGCAAGAGTAACAAGATTTTTAAGTAAAATAGCGATAGTTATGGGGCCAATCCCGCCAGGAACAGGGGTAAAAATTAACGCCTTTTCGGCACAAGCGGGGTCGGCGTCCCCCCGAAGCTCTCCAGCGTCTTCCGACGTCCCCGCATCAAGAATAACAACACCTTCGTGCACCATATCCGGCTTCAACAGACCCGGGACACCAGTGCCGAGTACCACAATATCCGCATCTTTTGTGTGATGGGCAATGTCGGACACCTCTTTCGAATCCTCTTTTGTGAGGACAGTGACATCGGCATACTGGCCTCGAAACCAGCGTGCTGCCGGCTGACCAACCAATTTCCCTGCACCAACCACCACCACCCGCTTCCCCTCAAGCACAATTCCTTCTGTTGTGAGAATCATGTGCATCGCCCCGATTACCGGCGGCAGTATTTCTGAATCTTCAAGGTTGAATGCATCAACATCGTGTGTCTTCGGAATAGCAGCAATAAGTGCGTCCCGATCAACATGGCCTGGAAACGGAAGCTGTACCACCACACCATCACTGTCGGTCGCTGCCGCAGCGATCGTCTGAACACACTCGTCTGTTGTTGCTGTTTCCGGTAGTTCAATAACACGTACCACGATACCGACTTCTGCCGCACGTTTTTGTTTAATGTTGAGAAATCGTTGCGTCTCAAAGTTAGGTGCGCAGGTAATAACAGCGAGCTGCGGAGCAGAAGAAAGCTGCCTAACCGTTTCAGTAAGCTCTCTGAACAACCCTTCCGCAATTTTTTTTCCGTCAATAATCATTTTGTAAATGTATTACTCAGCGATACCCCACTCCACCTTTAGTTCTGTAATACCATCAGCAAAAACGACTGTCGGCTGCCAACCGAGCACTTCGTGTATCTTCGAGTTATCTGCCTTTGTGTGTTTTGGTTCGAGCCGCGCTTCGACGTATTCCACCTCACCGCCGATAAGGCGAGCGAGTTCATTAATCGACACGTTGTCACCCGCACCCACATTAAACACTTCCCCATGACCGACCACCTCACTCTCTGCAGCACGCACCACCGCGTCTACCGTGTCACGTACATGAGTAAAGTCACGCGTCTGCTCACCATCACCGGTAATCGGAAGCGGTTTCCCCTCCTTGCGCGCCTTAAGAAACTTCCCCACCACCAGAGCATACGCACCCTCAGGGTCCATGTGTTTACCGTACACATTAAAAAACCGGAGTGACACTGTCTTTAGGCCGTAGATGCTACTCCAAAGTTTCATGTATTGCTCACCAATGTACTTTTGTAGTGCATAGGGACTTTTTGGTTGAGCGGGCAAATCTTCCGAGAGTGGAAGTGTTTCCTGGTCGCCGTAGGCAGAACTTGATGCCGCATAGACAACACGAGAAACTCTTGCCGCGCGGGCTGCCTCAAGCACTGAGAGAATTCCATTTACATTTACGTCATGTGTTTCGCGAGGATACTGTATCGAAAACTGCACGCGCGGCAACGCGGCCAAGAGCACCACAACATCAACGTTCGCCAAAAGCGCAGTGACCGCTTCAGTATTGCGCATGTCTTCTTGATGAAACTCCACTTCTTTGGGTAAACGATCCCGATGATCTCCCGCACTGAGGTCGTCGATAACAATCACCCGCTTCTCCTCGGCGACAAGACGTTCGGAAAGGTTTGTCCCGATAAAGCCCGCTCCTCCGATAATGGCGTATGTGTGCATGGATTTTTGATTACTCTAAATAGTTACCTATTGTAACCCAACCGGGAGAATCAGTCTGATTGTGCTGATTTAGCTCCCTGTACGCAAGAGTAGCGTGTTGATGGTTTTGAGTGCAATTTCGAGATCGAGTAGTAATGAGCGATGCTTGAGATAATAGAAATCGAATGACAATTTGTCGATTGTGCGCGGAATATCGACGCCTTGTCGTGGCACGTCGTAATTATTAATCTGTGCCCACCCAGAGAGACCCGGCTTCACTAGATGCCGCATGTGGTAATACGGAATATGCTCTGCATACACTGCTGCAAGCGTCGGAATCTCGGGCCGCGGACCAATAAATGACAAATCGCCGCGCAGGACATTAAGAAGCTGCGGCAGCTCGTCGATACGTGTACGACGCAAAAACTTCCCCACCCGGGTAACCCTAAGAGTACTTTGGAGTGCGTCACCGGGACGATCGCTTCCGGTCATTGTACGAAACTTAAACAATGTGATGGGTAGGTTATACTGACCGACACGTTCTGCGCGATATAGTATCGGGCCACGATCTTGAAGCCAAATAGCAAGTGCCACAAACGGAAGTAGTACCGCGGCCGGCACGAGAAGTATGAGTGAACCAGCAATATCAATAGCTCGCTTTACTACATCATATGCATAGTGCGGCGAGCCAGTCGTGACATTTTCCAAAAACCAGTCGTCCCCCACCAATTCCGGCGGCACGCGGTGGTGTAACTCCTCATACATAGACGACAAACTAAAAAAACGCATGGACCGATTTTCAAATGCGAGAGTGTAAAAATCAGTGACAAGCTGCCGCACCTGTTCGTCACGCATATCAGCAATCACCACATCTGCGCCATCTTCTCGCACGAAACGAAGGAGCGACGACTGAAACTCCACGAACGTGGAGAATTCGTCTTGCCGCAAAACAAACGCCTTAATGTTTTTAAAAAATGGATTCGCTGCAAAAACACGCGCGATCATGAACGCTTCGTCACTACTCCCTACTACCAACGCCTTAATGGGGCGGCGTGAGGTCAAGAGCGGAAAAATATAGAGACGCCACATAACAATAAGTATTGTCGAGACACCGAGATAAATAACCAAATTGGTCTTCGGTGCAATACCAAACGGAAACACAAAGAAAAAGAGCGCCGCGAGTAGAATGTTCACAAATTGCACCCGAAGCACGAGCACCGGAATACTCTTACGCAAAAAGAAAAGGTTGCGATCGTAGAGACCAGTAATGAGAAAAATGACAATCCAGAGTATAAACAGTAGGAAAAATGCCTGGAGGTGCTGTTGGACGATCTGGTCGGATGGAAGCGCTTGGTAGCGCAAAAAGAGCGTCACCACGAGGGAGCTTGCAAGCACTGCAAAATCTCCAAGAAGAAGTACGAGAGTGCTGCCGCGTGCGAAGAGAAACATAGTGGCGTAAGTGGTCGAAAGTGATACGTTCGACCATCGCTGCGTATAATACGACAACACCTGATAATGGCAAGCAAGCAACTTCGTGTAGTTTCTGGTGAGTTCAGGTATAGTACAGACATGAAACAGCAGAAAAAGGTGCTCTACATACTCACCAAATCGAGCCTGGGCGGCGCGCAAAAGTATGTGTACGACCTTGCGACAGCGATGCAGAAGGCGGGATGGAAAACCGCCGTCGCCGTAGGCGACGGCGGCCCGCTCGTTACGACACTTCAAGATGCCGGAGTGACTGTTTTTCCTGTCGCCGGATTTCAACGCGATATTCATCTGCGTAATGAAGTTCGTGCAGTACGCGATCTTGCCCACATTGTACGAACCTACACCCCCGATGTCGTACACACCAACAGCTCAAAAGCAGGGCTCCTC
>JAGQLY010000034.1 GCA_020428905.1 Candidatus Kaiserbacteria bacterium
GAAAATCTAAGAAAGGAAGGAAAATTTTTGGTTTTGTACCGCGACCGAAGGGAGCGCGAGGCGCGCAGAGTTTGCACGCGCTCCGTGCGTACGATTTGGTTCAGAGCCACCACGCACGCGGAGCGTGCGAAGTTAATCAAAATCCTGCGGATTTTGCTCGTACAATGTTCGAACTTCGTCCAAAAAACACCGCAGAATGAGACTTCTGAATCGGATTTCAGTTTTTGGCGGTGTTTTTAAAAATAGAAGGGAGGATTCAAATAATCACCCAATTGATCGGATGATTATTTGCTGGTTTTTTTGCGTCGAGTGTTTTTTTGTTTCTTGAGTTTGGATTCTTCCCCACCTCTAAGTCGCTTGATCTCATCTTTAAGCTCCATCATTTTGAGCTCCCTACCCACCATTACCTTGTTGAGGCGCTCCGTTTCATCAAGTTTCTCGCTGAGTGTCTTCTGTGCTACTTCGAGTTTCTGAGTACGCTCGCGTACGTTACTCTCAAGGTTTTTATACAAACCTTGGAGTCGTCCAGCCATTTCGTTCAGTGCATCAGCCAAACGCCCCACTTCGCCGGATGTCTTAATGGTCGCACGCGTCGTAAAACCTTCAGACTGTAGCACCTCAGCAAAACGTACGAGTGATTTAATCGGATCAGTGATGGTATATGAAAGTAAAAACGATACCAACAACACCAGCACTGTCACTACAAGCAGTGTTACCGCGTACTGCCGTGCGAGGTCAATCACTGGGCTGAATGCATCACTGCGGTCAACCTTCACCACAATTCCCCATCGAAGTGAATCAACAAATCGGGTCACCGCGAGCACTTGCACACCGCGATAATCGACAGTGTCGTCACTAATCAAAACCTTCTCCTGTCCTGAAACGGCGGATATCGCCGGAATATGTGTTTTTTCTGCCGGAATAGCACGACGGAGGGCAGCCCCAGTGTCATATCGAAGCGGCGTAATAAACACCGCGTCACCGTATTGATTCTTCTCAACCAACAAAAATTCTCCGGTATTGCCAAGTCCGGTGTAGTCCTCGGTGATGGCGACAATCGCACCCGAATCAGCCACCACCTCGAGTACTCCAACAACTTCTCCACCAGCCACAATCGGCCCAACAATACGCAGCTTGAGGACATTTTGGTCATCTTTGAATAAGCCATAAATTGCAAACGACTCCTTTCCGAGTGCGAAGTAGTCAGTGTCACCAATAACGTTCCCTACTTCATTTTTGTCTGTTGAAGCGATAGTCGTGCCACGTGTATCAAAGACAGCGACTCGTTCAATACTTGAGACAGTGTCACGTGTATCCAAAAGTATCTGGGTGACACCATCAACAGCATGGGGGTCGTTGCCTTGCATATAGGCCTCAAGTGAGCGTCGGAGCTGTGTGCGAGAAGCGACAAGCTTTATCTGTTCCAAATACGATTCAATCACCTCATTAAGTCTTTTCTCTTGTATATCAGCAACCGCTTCGAGTTGATCAATCACACGTATTGTTATTTCATCACGCGCATTTTGAAAAGTGAGTACACCAACAATGATGAGTGGCGCTACTGCCGTCACAAAGAAAGAGAAAAAGAATTTGGTACGTAGTGTCATGTTAATAAAAAATTTCTTTTGCCCGAGTCAATATGTCTTGCGGAATGGTAATACCGAGCGCTGCCGCAGTACGTGCATTTATGTAAATAAATGGTCGTGCAACGGTGCTTGTCTCAAGTGAGGACGGACTCACTCCTTCAAGCACCAGTACCGCTTGTTCACCCGCACGACGACCAATTTGGTACATATCCGCAACCGTCCCCACAAGATCACCCTTCGCTGGACCGGTGTCGTTGCACGAAAATGATGGGAGTGCGTGTTCTTGTGCGTAGGCAATAATTACCTCCTCTGCTTCACCTTGCACAAGGGTGTCGCATGCAGAATAGATTGCATCAACGCTCTGCGGCATGGCGGCCAAAGCATCCGAGAGTTCGGCGACATTCCTACCCGCCACTTCAACGACAGCAATATCATACTGCGCTGCTACTGAGCGCATCTCCTCAATCTGTATCTCGGAATTGAATTCTCCGGTACGATGCACAAAACCAATCGTGGTGGTACGTGGTACGATCTCTCTAAATACATTAAGTTGTGTGTCAATTGATACCCAGTTTCGTGTTCCCACCAAATTAGTACCGGAATGCACCAGTGATGTAACTATTCCTGCCTCAACCGGATAGGTCACTACCGAAAAAATAATTGGTCGGTTTCTAATACTCTCCTTGAGTATGTCGGTACCGGGAGTAGTCAAGGAATAGACCATGTCAACATTGTCGATAAGAAACTGACGAGCAACTTCTTGCTGCTGTTCAGCATCCGCATTTGCGGTCAATGTCGTGTAAATAACATCTTCACCTTCGTGATATCCCGCTAGAGTAAGAGCGTCTTTAAATCCTTGGATGTTATCGTCGTACCCAGTATTTCCATAAGGTACCCAGCGCGAGATACCAATACTAATTGGCGTTACCGGCTCTTGTGCTGACAACACAGTGGCTGTATTTATCACGAGTACTGCACCTAAAAGCAGTACACCCGCAAGAACGTCCGAGCGGCGCAGTATACGCCACAGAAGCACCGCTACACCAAAAATAAATACCAAAAGCGGCACTACGTACTTCACCAGAAGCACTTCCGTGCGCAACTTGGCTGCGTAGTCTGCCTGTTGTAGCGCACTTGCGCGCGCATAGCGATTGCTAAATGAGTTCCATGGGTGTGTGCGCACCTTCGTCTCTTGGTCGTAATAGTATGCGACCGCCTTATCAGCATACTTCACCAACCAGCCGGTTGTTGGTTCGATCCAAATCGTGAGACTCACATCAAGGTTCACCCCGAGTGTTTCAGGTACACCCGGAAGATGGGTCAAGCTATCTGTCTGATCAACACCGAAGTCAGAACGAAATCGGTATGTACGCACCCCTTCAATTATTTCCTCCCCCGCAAAGACCATCTCAATAGGACGGTCGTAGTTGACATGCCAATAGATAAATGACTCGTCTTTGGTGACACCGTGCGGCGCAAAGAGATATCCTTCGCGATCATGATCTCCAGCACCCGGTACATGTCTTCCGGTTTCATCATCAACACCATACGTGCGCTCAATCGATATGATACGGTCACCAGTGACCGTACGAACATCAAACACATTTTTTATAAGTGCAACATCGTCCACACTGTCTTCTTTGTCCTCGATACGAGTGAAGTCGAATGTGGTCACCGAACGCTGTTCACCAGAAAATACCTTCTTTTTTTCGTCGTAGAAGTTATCGAGTGAGATTACATCTGCAGAGTACGTAAAGTCATCTGACACCTCAAGAAGTGCCGGCACCCAGACACCCTTCGCCAACACGAAAGTTCCCACCGAAAGCGCTGCCGCACCAAGCACCGCGAAAACAATCCGCTTCGCGATACTTCGAGTATCTTTATGTGCGTTGTCAATGAATAAACTCATTCGTATATACGTCGTTGACGTTAAACGGCATTGTGATCACACCCGCACGCCGCATTGATTCATAGAGCGTACTCCACGGCACCAATTCCATTGTTCCGAGGACCGATGCCTCTCCGCGTACCAATGGAATACTTTCAAAGAGGATGTGCTCCTGGTACGCACGATCGTAATACTCACCCTCCGCGTATGCGAGTGTGATATCGACCGCCTCCTCTGGATATTCAAGTGCATACTCCCACCCACGCAGTGTTGCCTGCACAAACCGACGCGCACGATCTGGATTACCTTCAGTTGTACCCTTATTCATAACCACAACATCTCCGTACGTTGAAAAACCGTATGCATCAAGTGGAATAATGGTAAGGGGGATCCCTTCTTCTGCTGCGCGATATGGTTGGTCAATACGATACACGTCAATAATGTCAGCACGACGGTTCAAAAAATCGTCCACGGTATCGAAACCAAGCTCGGTGTAAGTGACTGATTGTCCGTTTTTGATACTGTCGATAAATGTCTCGAAGAGCGCTGTTCCTTCACTCTTTCCCCCGGCGAGACCGATCATCTTTCCGCTAAAATCTTCCGGACCAGTAATAGCGGAGTCGGCACGTGCTGCGAGCACGTGCGGATTGACTTGGTAAATGGCAGCAACCGCTTCGAGGTCATTGATATGTACCTCATCAGCGAGAAATTGATGTGCCTCCATGATACTTGCGTCCACCGCACCCGCAGCAACCTCGTCGGTTTGTGTTATCGACACATCGGCGGACAAAAACGATACATCAAGACCAACATCCTCATAAAATCCTTTCTCTTTTGCAACATAGAGCCCCGCAAACTGTGCCTGATGTACCCAACTAAGACGCACGGAAAATGCTTCGAGGGAGTCGGGATTATTATGGTTCGTACCCCAAAGAAGATAGCCCCCGGCACCAAGAATGATGAGTATCAAAATAGTGAGCGTACGTTTTTTCATAAAATACATTGGCTATTAGTAAGGAACTTTTCTCGGATTTCTTTGCCATTCTTTGAAGGGTTTTTCGGCACCAGCAACGACAAGATGTTCGAGTTTGGCCCCCCACTCATATTCAGGGGAACAGAGGTCGTGGTACATGTGTATATCGTCAAAACCGACAGCTGCAGCAGCATCGAGTGTATTCGCATAATATGCATTCGATATACGTGCCCACTCAATTGCACCGTGACACATAGGACACGGGTGGCTGCTTGTGTACAGTATACAATCGCCGAGGTGAAATGTGCCCAAGGTTTTGCACGCTGCTCGAATAGCTTGAATCTCTGCATGCGCCGTTGGGTCGTTCAACTCCGTCACTTGATTCCACGCTTCGGCAATTACGACACCGTCACGAACCACAACGGCCCCGAAGGGGCCGGTTCCGCGTGTAACACTCTCGCTTGCGAGCGAAAGAGCACGCTCCATGAACTGTTTGTGGTTAGTGTGCATAGAAGATTGCCGTTATGAGGTCATCTCTCCTGATTCTGAAGTGTCTGCCTCCGCCGGTGCGGATGCATCGTCTCCCTGCATGGTGTGCTGACCGTCGGTACAGGTACACGCGGTAAGCGGCTGTCCGTTATTGGAACAATCAGGTGCCTGACAGGTTGCTGCCGCGTCATCTGAAACGCCATGACAACTGCCAGTACACACGTAATGGGTAGATTCCATAGGAATAGTTAAATGTGATTTATGCTACTAATCCCACATTTAGTATATCAAACGCCCCGCGGCCTTTGGCCGCGGGGCGTGGACACGTATGTAGGATAATAAAAAAAGCCCGCCGGTTGTCGCCGACAGGCTCAAAAGTGTTCGGATGAGGGTGCAGAAAGTCACCCCCACCTGAAACACCGCGCAACCCAATGGAAGAAATCTTTCTGGTACATACACGAATGTGTGTACACGCCTTCCGTTAGGTTGTTTCAGTGGGTGGCACGGGCACTGCGGAGCTTTTGCTCCGTATTGGTTGGCTCTGTGCCAACCTCACCGCCCTCCAGGAAGATACTGATGACCCCCGGAATGACTTTCTTCAAGCACTCCGTATCCCCCACGGAGAAACGCTCATTCGGACAGAAGTGGACGTGGGTCGGAATGTTCTTGACGTCCACACCAAGACCCCACTCATGATTTGGCAGGTCGTGCCGGGTCAAGATCCCATCGACCCCGGAACGATTCAGGGTGCAACTTCGGAAAAACAGGTACGCCGGCTCGCCCACCTTTTTTGGCCAGAGCACATGCTCAGGAAACCCCCAAAACCCAAGCAGCAATACCGTTGCTGTCTCACTGCTCAGGGACTTGGGGGTGAACCGAACGACGGTCCCCTCCCATGATCTGTCCACGGACATGAACTGGTCCTTCCGCAGCAGGTGCATTCTGCGGAGACAATCCTCTATACCTCCGTATGGCATATTTGCCATGCCGCTGGAGAAATGATCAAACTCCAGGTGAACCGTGCCACGATTTGGCACGGAAGTTGCTTTTTTTCTCATCTTTCCTCCTTTAGGAAAGGATGGGGGATTTCTGAACTACTGTAGCCCAGGACTTTCGGACCTTCCGAAGTCGGAAAAATGGTACCACACACTTTCTGTGATGCCAATAGTTTACACACAAAACCTTTCGACATATCGAAAGGTTTTGTGTAATGCTACTTTTTCGAACCTGCCACTTGTATCGTTCCCCAATGTACCGAATCGTCAATATCTGCGCGGATATGTTCCATATACCCTTGCTCAGTGAGTGCAACAAATTTTGCCTTGATTTCCGGAACATATCGTAAGACTTCAAGCTCAGGACGAAGCACCTCCTCACCTTTCGGTGTGATGATGTGTTTTTTTACTGTGAGGGTCGTGCTTGTAGCTGGTCGTGTTGTGAGCTTGTTTGTCTGCGCGAGTTCATCCACAGACATGTCGTACTGTTCGGCAATATGCTCAAGTGTCTCTCCTTGCACAACCATATGTGTAGTCTGTTGTCGCATACTGTGTGTTCGGATAATGGTGTTGATACGATCTTCCATATATCCATAGAAGCCAGCAAGAGTACGTCTCTCTGGATCTTGCTCTTTTCGACAAAAATCACGAAGTGTCCAACCGCTGTTGTAGGCGTGCGTCAGGAGATCAAGGTCATCTTGCTTTACATACCTATCTCTATTCTTTTCAAAAAGCCGCGCAGCAATCTTACTCGCAGTCACAGGGTCCCACGCATCGGTGTGCACATATCCTACATCCTTTGCGGCAATTTCTTTGATCCCCAACACACCTACCGCCTCTGATCTTGAAGAAACATTGTTCCGAAAATCGGATTCCTGCGCTGCAAGCAGAAATGGTAGTGTTTTGGGAAATCCTCGTTTGATAAACGGTTGGGAGAAATCCCAAAAATTCATTTCGAGGTCTTTGAGCCGTTTCATCATGAGCTCAATACGATTTCCCCTTTTTGGATCAAGCGTATCAAGATGATGATAAAAGTGAGCTTCAAGCATTAGACCAATATCTATCACCTCGCCCTGTCGCTCAATTTGGGACTCGAGCGAATAGAGCTCCTGCCACGCCATACGTTCTTCCAGCGTACGCAGTTCGTAGTGAGGGATTTCGGCATCGTGTCTCGCATACTCCTCTCGAAGGAGCTTCGGAGACAGGGCGGCAAGGGCACCACCCGCCAAGAGACGCAAAAAACCCCGACGATGTTGATAAACGTCAGGACTTTCTACGGCACCTTGTGATGCGGAGGTGCTATCTTCCGGAACAAACGCACCATCAGAACGCTTGATGTATCGTGGATACCGTTTATTGACGTTATCCTGCTGTGCGTTTGGTACCCGTTCGCTCATACATATATCACTTACCTTCCCATGTTACGGAGCACCTTAATACGCTCCTGTGCCGGTGGGTGTGTCTGAAAGAGTGCGCCAATGCGCTGTCCCACACTTCGCCTACCAGTGTCGCCGTAGGGGTCTGAAATAAACAAGTGTGCCGTCGCGCCGCTTGCGCGCTTCATTGGGCGTCCAGCCTGAGAAATCTTCTCCAGTGCAGAAGCGAGTCCTTCGGGATAGCGGGTAAGGAGTGCGCCGCTTGCATCTGCCAGATACTCACGCTTGCGCGATACTGCAAGTTTAATGAGTTGGGCGGCAAGCGGCGCGAGAATAATCCCCACAATCGCAAAAACAAGAAAGAGCGGGTGTTTGCCGCGGTCATTGTTGTTTCCTCCCCACAGCATGCTCCGCATGAGCATGTCTGCCAGTATCGCAATGAAGCCAGCGAGTACCACAGCCACCGTCATAACCAACATGTCACGATTGCCAATATGAGAAAGCTCATGCGCTACCACTCCCTCGAGTTCAGTCGTATCAAGAAGTTCAAGGAGTCCACTTGTGACCGCCACCACAGCATGTTCTGGGTCGCGTCCGGTTGCAAAGGCGTTCGGCGCAGAATCTGCCACAATATACACCTTCGGCATAGGGAGTCCCGCAGTAATAGAGAGGTTCTCGACCACGTTCCATAGTTCGGGTGATTCAGTGCGTGTGATCGGCCGTGCACCTGTCATGCTGAGTACAATCTTGTCCGAAAACCAGTAGCTCGTGATATTCATGAGGAGCGCGAAGGCAACTGCGACATAGAGAATAGCAGGAGATGCAAAATACCAACTCACCATGTACCCAATCACAATCACCAACACCAAAAAGACCACCATGAGCATCCATGTCTTGCGTACATTTCGTCCTTGTTCAGTGTAGAGGGTGGCCACCTTAGATGTTCTAAACTAAAACCCAACCTTCACCGGCTGGCGTGCCGCTTCTTCGCCTTCACCAAGCTCGAAATACTGCTCTTCCTTGAAACTGAACATCTTTCCAATGAGGTTTGATGGGAACGACTGTAACGCGGTTGCGAGATCGCGCACGTTGCCGTTGTAGAAACGACGTGCTGCTTGGATTTTGTTTTCGGTATCAGTGAGTTCGTCTTGCAGTTTACCGAAGTTCTCGTTTGCCTTAAGGTCTGGGTACGCCTCTGCAACCGCAAGGAGTTTACCGAGCGCACCAGTGAGCGCCTGCTCTGCGCCGGCCATCGCGGTTATTTGTTCCGCAGTGATTTTCGATGGATCAACGTGTATCTTCGTCGCCTCTGCGCGAGCGTTGGTGACTGCGTCAAATGTCTCCCTTTCGTGCGCGGCGTATCCCTTCACAGTCTCTACAAGGTTGGGAATAAGATCATACCGACGCTTAAGTTGCACATCAATATCCGCCCACGCCTCTTTCGTACGCTGTACGAGCTTTACAAAGTGGTTGTATGCCCAGATACCCCAGACAACAACGACTGCAATAATAATTCCTCCAATTGACATAATTATAGATTAACTAAATAACGTGAACGTAAGTATACCACCACAGCACGAGATTACTAGAAAACATAAAAGACCGACAAGGGGTCGGTCTTTTTGCTTCGATTCGCCACAGCACATTATGCTCTTTTCTTTCCAGGCAATCTACGTTTTTTTGTGAACGTTTTCGGTAGTGGCTTGTGTTCTTTTACTCACCTTACATCATTCCCCCCATGCCCATACCACCCATGTCAGGAGCAGCTGACTTTTCGGGTTCCGGTTCATCTGCAATCGCAACCTCGCTCGTAAGTAGAATACCCGCTGCAGAAACTGCATTTTGTACACCAGCACGCTCTACCTTTACCGGATCGATGATACCCGCCTTGATCATGTCGTCCACGATCACGCCGTTTACTGCATCATATCCAGCGTTGCCGCCCGCGTCCTTTACTTTCTGCACCACAACTGCACCGTCGTCCTTGCCGGCGTTGTGCGCGATTTGCTTAAGTGGCTCTTCAAGCGCTTTGAGCACGATACGGTATCCGATGAGTTCTTCACGACCAAGTCCCTTGTCTACCCTACCTTCCACGATTGCCGCCGCGCGAGCGAGCGAGGTACCACCACCGGGGACAATACCTTCGTCGATCGCTGCCTTGGTTGCATTCACAGCATCTTCGATTTTGAGCTTGAGGTACTTCATTTCGGTTTCGGTTGCAGCACCCACCTTAATGACCGCAACACCGCCAGATAATTTTGCGATGCGCTCCTCGAGCTTTTCTTTATCAAACTTTGAGTCGGTCTGGGCAAGCTGTGCACGAAGTGCCTGCACCCGCTCCTCAATTGCCTCCTTGGTGCCCGCACCACCAACGACAACAGTATTGTCTTTCGTCGCAACAACACGGTCTGCACGACCGAGGTGTGCAAGTTCAGTAGTTTCAAGCTTGAGTCCTACCTCTTCAGAAATGACTTCGCCACCAGTGGTGATCGCAATATCGCGAAGCACTTCCTTCTTTCGATCGCCGTAGCCCGGTGCCTTTACCGCGAGCACTGAGAAGCCGCCGCGTAGTTTATTTACCACAAACGTCGCGAGTGCCTCACCATCCACGTCGTCGGCAATAATGACCAGTTCTTTCTTTCCTGCCTGCGCTACCTTCTCAAGAAGCGGCACAATTTGTTGTGCTGAACTTATTTTTGCATCAGTAATGAGAATCTGTGCATCCTTCATCTCCGCTTCCATGCGCTCAGCGTTGGTGATCATGTACGGTGACACGTAACCACGATCAAACTCCATACCTTCGGTTAGTTCGGTCTCGATACCAAATGACTGTGATTCTTCGACAGTGACCACGCCGTCCTTACCAACCCTTTCAATGGTCTCGGCAATCTTTTCTCCAATCTCAGCATTCTCTGCAGAGATGGTTGCCACCTGCTTCACCTCTTCGGTGGTCGAAATCTGAATGGCCATCTCATGCAAGGCCTTCACTACATCACTCGCCGCATGTTCCATGCCGGCACGCACGGCCATCGCATTTACTCCCATGGTGGTCTGCTTGAGTCCTTCACTTATAAGTGCTTGGGTGAGCACTGTTGCGGTTGTGGTACCGTCGCCCGCAAGATCGTTCGTCTTGGTTGCAACTTCTTTCACTATTTCAGCACCCATGTTTTCAAACTTGTCCTTAAGTGAGATTTCTTTTGCGATAGACACACCGTCGTTTGTTACAGTAGGACCACCATACCCCTTATCAAGCACCACGTTCCGACCACGCGGACCGATGGTCACCTTCACTGCGTTTGCAACAGTATCAACACCTTTCTTGAGCTTCTTTTTAACCTCTTCGTTGAAAATAATTTGTTTTGCCATAGTTTCGTAAAGTTAGTGTAGTAGTTTAGAGAACGGTACGCGCTGTACCTAGGCGCTTATCACTGCCAAAATATTTGATTCGGACACAATGTAGTACTCCTCGCCCGCTACTTTCACTTCGTCGTAGCCGTACTTTGAAAACACTACTCGATCGCCCTCATGCACTTCAAGCGGAACACGCTCTCCGTCTTCAAACCGTCCTGGGCCGGTAGCGATAACAATTCCCTGTTCGGGCTTTTCTTTGCTTACCGTGTCAGGAATGATAATGCCTGCCGCAGAGGTCGTCCCGAGCTCTGACTCGGTGAGTTGTCGGACAACAACGCGATCGCCGAGTGGCTGTATAACTGATACTTTTCCCTCTGTAGATTTGTGTTCCATTGTTGTATGTGATGCAATTACTCCTAATTGAGGCGGTATTATAGCGACGAAAAAAGTCTGTGTCAAAGCCGTACACTTGCTTTTTTATATAAAGTATGCTATAATAAATATAGGTTACGTGGGGTGGCCTTACTACCCCACACAACGCGCACCAGGAGGTACCCGATGCGCAAAACCTTTTTGATGCTGCTGCTTGCAGCAGCATCAACAGCTCAAGCGGCAGACCCCTCGGGTCTGCCGCTCGACCAGGCCGCCATCGCAGAGGTGGCGGCACTGGTCGAAACGGGCGCGGTGCCGCCAGGCACCGCGCCCGCCACCGACGAGGATCTGCGGGGCCAAGGCCCGCAGATCTTCGTCATCACCCTCCTCACCTGGGTCGTCCATCTCCTTATGATGGGCGGCCTTTTTCATATCCACACCAACACTCACCCACCCGCTCCACCTTCGCCGAATTTTCCACAATTGAACTTTTGCGGTGGCTGTGCTACTATCATCCGTGACATGGATTTTGTCCGTACTATACTTCCGTACGCACAGATTATCCTCTCCATTCTGCTCGTTGCAGCAATTCTCTTGCAGCAACGCGGATCGAGCCTTGGTGGCGCGTTCGGAGGCGATAACTGGAGTGCGACCTATCATAAACGCCGTGGCGCTGAACTCTTCTTGTTCCGATTCTCCATTTTCGTCGGAATACTCTTTGTTGCGTCTGCGTTTCTCAATTTGATTGTGTAGCACTATACGCGAATCCTACTCCGTGTTCACGTTACTTATTAGTCACTACCACACACACTAACCAAAAATGGCACATGACCCTGCCCCGTCAGGGAACACGTCCTTGCTCGACAGACTCTTTATGCATTTCCGATCGCTCCACGCAAGTGACTCGTTTCTCCTCAAGACCGTCCTCATCGTTCTCTTTGCATTTGTTGCATGGCTTTTCATTAGCGAAAGTACCAAACATCAAGTTGCGGTGCCGGCTTATGGCGGAAGTTTGACTGAGGGCGTCGTCGGTACGCCACGGTTTATCAATCCGGTCTTGGCCGTCACCCGTGCAGACAAAGACATGACTGCGCTCGTCTATGACGGCATCATGAAACTTGGCCCAAGCGGTGAACTTGTACCCGATCTCGCTCGTTCAATGACACTCTCAAACGACGGCCTGACGTATGCTGTCACCCTTCGTGACAACGTCACTTTCCACGACAACACTCCGCTCACTGCTGAAGATGTTTTCTTCACGATAAGCAAAATCCAGGACCCGGGGCTCAATAGTCCACTCCGCGCGAGTTTTGAGAATGTTCGGGTGGAGCTACTCTCTCCCTATGAACTCAATTTCATCTTGCCGGAGCCATACGCGCCGTTTGCAGAGAGTCTCACCTTCGGCGTACTCCCCAAACATATTTGGAAAGACGCAAGCAATGAGGAATTTCCGTTTAGTCAGTACAACAGTGAGCCAGTGGGGACTGGTCCCTACCGCGTCGCAGAAATTAAACGAGACACTTCTGGTATCCCCGAAGCATATCAACTCACTGCCTTCACCGACTATCATCGCACAATCCCCAACATAGAGACACTCACTCTTCGCTTCTACACCAACGAGAGTCAGTTGCTTGAGGCCTTCAGTGCCGGAGAAATTGACAGCTTCGCTGGAGTCGATCAATCACTCATTGATGAACTCCTTGCTGGAGATAATGCGCATCATGTGGAAGAAATCCCGCTTCCACGAACTTTTGCACTTTTCTTTAATCAGAATAAGTCGGTAGCGCTCCGCGATCTTTCGGTACGACGCGCACTTGATGCCGCAATTGACCGAGCAGCACTCGTCGAAGCGGTACTCGGAGGATACGGTGCGCCACTTACTACACCACTACCACCCGGCTTTGGGCTAGAACAGGAGAGTACCAGCGCCACCACCGAGGATGGCACTCCGCTTGATCGTGCACACGTCATACTCGAAGACGGTGGCTGGAAACTCAACGTCGATAGTGGCCTTTGGGAAAAAGAAATCGACAAAGATATCGTCGTCCTTTCGTTCAGTATTGCAACAGCAAACACGCCGGTCTTTACCGAGACAGCACATTTCCTCCAAACAGAGTGGGAGAAACTCGGTGTACCTGTTACCATCAAGCAGTTCGAACAATCAGACCTCACACAAGCAGTCATTCGTCCACGAGAGTATGAGGCACTTCTCTTCGGCACCGACCTCGGCCGCACACTCGATTTCTATGCCTTTTGGCATTCGTCCGAGCGCAACGACCCCGGTCTTAATGTTGCACTCTACGCAAACATCACCACTGACGCAGCGCTTGAGAAACTGCGCACCGAGACCGACGAAGCAGTGCACAAAGAAGCGCTCGTCACATTTATCGACGAAGTGGATGCCGAAGTGCCTGCGCTCTTCCTCTACAGCCCAAAGCTGCTCTACGTCTTCCCAACAAAAGTAGCAAACGGAGCGTTTGCGGGTGTGGCGGAGCCAAGTGAGCGTTTCGCATCGGTCGCGGCATGGTCTATCAATACCGATTCTGTATGGCCATTTTTTAAGGAATAGGACTCATTCAATATAACAACACAGTAATCACTACACGTATGGATTCAACAAAACAATCAACTACTCACAAAGGAACACGGACTAACAGACGACATCCTCGTCGCCAGAGCGAAATACGTGTTTCTCGTCGCGGTGACGGACAGCACACATCGGCAACACGCCCCAACGCACAGAATGGGACGCGTGGCAATTCACGCACTACCTCACGCGGCGGAGGCGATCGATCACGAAGACGCAGTCGCAGCGTAGCACGACGCCCACGCAAGATAACCAATCCGGCACTTACACACCGTGAGAGTGCGCAGGTAGATGCGATCACTATCCCACCCCTTACCGATCAAGACACCGTGCGTGTCATTCCGCTCGGTGGTGTTGAGGAAGTGGGCAACAATATGTGTATGATCGAGACACATGAAGACATTCTTATCTTCGATGCTGGTTTTCAATTTGTCTCATCTGAAGCAGCGGCACCAGGTGTAAACTACCTTCTTCCAAACACCAAGTATCTCGAGCAAAATAAGAGTAAGATCCGCGGTATTGTAATAACACACGGACACCTCGACCACATCGGTGGTATCCCGTTCCTCATGGAGCGTATCGGCAACCCACCAATCTATACCCGCTACCTTACTTCGCTCATGATCTTGAAGCGTCAGAGCGAATTCCCGCACCTACCACCCATCGACATGCATGTGGTGGAGCTCGATAAGCGTATTAAGATTGGCAATACCTACATCACTCCATTCCCGGTTACTCACTCAATCCCCGACTCAATGGGTATTTCAGTTGAAACGAAACACGGCAATATCGTTATCTCCGGTGACCTTAAACTCGAACATGACGGCGAAGAACCGTCTGATAAAGAAAAGAAGGTCTGGGGCGGTGTTGGTGCAAACAAGAACATTCTCTTTATTGCCGACTCAACCAACGCAGAGCGTGGTGGATTCTCTATTCCTGAAACAACGGTACACACAAACATCGAAAGGATCATCGCCGAGACACGCGGTCGGCTTATTATTGGTGCGTTCGCGTCGCAGTTTGAGCGCATGATTTCAATCATCAACATGTGTGCGAAATACGGCAAGAAGGTCGTCATCGAAGGACGCAGCATGAAGACCAACATCGAAATCGCTGAAACTGCTGGGCTCATGAAGCTCCCGAAAGGAATCCTCATTCCAATTCAGGAGATGGAAAACTATCCATCTGACAAGTTGGTACTTTTGGCTACCGGTGCACAGGGTGAGCAGTTTGCGGTGCTTATGCGCGCAGCGACCGACCAACACAAATTTGTGAAGCTTACCGACCGCGACACCATTCTTCTTTCAGCATCAGTCATTCCGGGGAACGAACTTTCGGTACAGAAACTTAAAGACAACCTCTACCGCAAGGGACTGCGTATCATTCACTACCGCGCAAGCGACGTTCACTCCACCGGACACGGCAACTCGGGCGAGATCGTATGGATTCGTCAGCAGGTGAAACCAACTTTCTTCATGCCAGCATACGGGTATCACTCAATGCTTCGTTGTAATGCCTATGCCAATATTGAGGCCGGTTTCCCGAAAGAGAACGTGATCCTTGCCGACAACGGTATGGTTATCGAAATCAAAAACGGTACCGAGCTTTCCATCAAAAAAGAAAAGGCACCATCAGCAGCCATGATGGTGGATGGTTTCACCGTCGGCGCAAAGCAAGAAGTCGTCATTCGTGACCGACAATCACTTGCTGAGGACGGTATGTTTGTCATCATTGCAACGGTAAACACCAAAACGGGTAAACTCCGCAAGTCGCCCGATATTATTTCTCGCGGTTTTGTGTACCTTCGCGAAAATCAACAACTCCTCTCTGAAGCACGTATTCTCATCAAGAAAACGGTTGAGAAATACACCGAGGGAACACACCCGGTTGATCTCGATTATGTGAAAGATCAAATTACTGATGTTGTCTCGAGCTTCTTGCTCCAGCGAACCAGTAAGACACCGATGGTAATTCCGGTACTCATCGGACTCTAGAAACCAAAAACGCCCGCTGCCTACGGCAGCGGGCGTTTTTGGTTTAGTTATCCGCTGTATGCCCTGGATATGAAACCGTCATCTCTAGTACACTGGTAGAAACATATGGGAACACCAATTGTAAGTGAGATTCGTACCCGCACGCGTTACACCACAAGCTTTGGCGCACTCTATACCGCTTTTGTTTTGTGCGGCTTTCATTGGGCAATGGTGGCATACATCAACTCAAGCGTATTGGAACAGTACGTCTCAAACACCACCATCGGACTTCTCTACAGCTTGAGCGCCCTTCTTACAATTGGTTCCTTCTTGTACATATCCAAGATACTAAGCCGGGTTGGAAACTTCCGTATCACACTCCTCCTCGGTAGTATTGAACTATTGCTTCTCGCTGGCCTTGCTTCAAGCACTGGGCTATTTCTCGTCCTTTCCCTATTTGTACTCCATCAGTGTGTGGTACCGCTCATCCTCTTCAACCTAGATATCTACATGGAGGAAATGATCGGTGGAGAGGAGGCGACGACCGGCACGCGTCGCGGGCTTCTTCTTGGCCTTACCAGTGTCGCCGGTGCACTCGGACCACTCGTGTCTGGGTACCTCGTCGATGCTGCCGGCGGGTCATTTACACTCGCCTACAGCGGTAGCGCGGTCGTCATGATGCTCTTTCTCTTTGTGCTCTTCCGTTACTTCGCCCACACTGGAGGTACCACACTATCAGAAATTGCCTATCTACGGAGCGTCTGTGTCTTCTGGGGACGAAAAAACCTGCGTAATGTCTTTGGAGCGCATGCACTTCTCCAACTCTTCTTTGTGTGGACAGTCATTTATATTCCCCTCTATCTCACCACGCAAACTGCATTCACCTGGGAAGAAATCGGATTGGTGCTGTTTGTGGGCCTCCTTGCCTACGTCATTTTTGAGTATCCCATCGGCTTTATTGCCGACCGATGGTGGGGAGAAAAAGAAATGATGCTGATTGGTTTTGTGGTGCTTTCTGTTTCTGTTGCTGGATCTGCGTTCCTTGAAGGCGCGTCACTCGGTGCATGGATGGCCATTGCGTTCGCTACTCGCGTCGGAGCGAGTTTAGTAGAGACAACTACCGAAAGCTACTTTTTTAAACAAACAGGCAGCGCCGACGCACAACTCATCAGCTTCTTTCGTATTACACGCCCATTGTCATATTTGATCGGCGCGCTTCTTGGTAGCGCAGCGTTGGTGTACATGTCTCTGAACACCCTTTTTCTTGCACTTGGTATCGTGCTCTTCCTTGGTGTTGCGTTTGCGATACAAATCAAGGATACAAAATAGGACTAGTCCGGTAACTGGTACCTCCCACCCGTACGCGTCACCATACCTTCATGTACTAGCTGTGCAAGTTGTGCGGCGATACGAGCGTCCTCAAACTCAAGTCGTGTACTCAGCGCACCCCTACTCTGTGGCGTATCAGTAAGCGCGCGTAAAATTGCCCCACGAATCTGTCTATCAGAGTTTTGAAACTTCGACTGGATAGTATGGTGTTTGCTTTTTCGACTGGGATTGGGGTATGCCTTTTTAAGGTACGTACCGTAATCCATGAGTGCAGCGTACCATTCTCGGGGCTTTTCTCGGTCGAGTGTTCGTTCGATGTAGTAGGTGATTTCACTGTCCGGCACACCAACAGCGTCTGTGAAAAAGTGGTGGAGAAACACCGTGCGTATGTTCGTTTCTATCATAACAACCGGCGTATTGTGAGCAAACACCATGACCGCTCCTGCTGTATACGGCCCAATACCCGGAAGAGTCTCAAGCGCAGACTGGTTTTTGGGAAGTACGCCACCCCACTCATGTACCATCGCTTGTGCACACGCATGAAGGTATTTTGCCCGACGATTGTACCCAAGCCCTTGCCACACACGAAGCACTTCGCCAAGTGACGCAGCTGCGAGTGTGCGAATGGTGGGAAACTGTCGAATAAAACTCCGATACTTCGGTACCACTCGATCTACTTGTGTTTGTTGGAGCATGAGTTCGGACACGAGGATACGATACGGATTTTTCGTACGGCGCCACGGTAGCGTATGTCTCCCTTCACGCTTGTAGTATTGCCATACCGTGCGCACAAATGCCTGTTCGCGCTCTGTCATATCGCCGCTACAGTTCGTAGATCACATCTTTTCGCTCCACGACCACTTTCCAATCCATACGCTTCGCATGTTCATAGAGTGTTTTGTTGGGGTTAAAACAGATTGGCTGTTCAACCAATTCAAACAGTGAAATGTCTCCCTCAGTATCACCAACCCCCACCGACCCCGCAAGAGATAAGCCCTGTTGTTCGACAACGCGTCGCACAATGTTTGCTTTGTTTTGTATTAAATGTTCGTCAACCACCACACCGGTGAAAAGGTCCTGTGGGCCGATCTCATAAATCCTACCGTACACCTTATCGAAGCCATATCCGGCACAAAAACCATCAAGCACCGTCTTTGGCGACTGTGAAATGGCAACGATATAGTACCCTTCTTTCTTGAGGCGCTGTATCAGCTGTTCGGTGTAGCGGTAAATTCGTTTGCCGTGTGTGGCAACCACTACCCGAGAAATATCAGCAACATCACCATAAAAGACCCCCCTGATGTGCTGCATGTATGCAGCAATAACTGCCTGAATATACTCTTCATAGGCACCCTCTCGATTGAGCCATCGTCCGTATGCTTCTTGATATACCTCCTCAGCACCTGTCGGAAATATTTCCGCACGAATAAGCTCCTCAACGAGCTCTATCAGAAGACTCGAACGAAATAGTGTTCCATCTATGTCAAAAAACGCAACCTTTGAGTACATACGCGTTATCGTCCCTTCCGCACACGAATAAAGACCGGTTTCAGTGCCTGCCACTCTTCTTGGGTGAGCACTCGTTCGTTGTAGATACCCTCATCAGGGAAGTGTGTCTCAGAAATACTAATAGTGTTGTCTGGGAACACCACCTCGACGTATGCAACATGGCCCACACCCTGCTCAGTAATATACTCCATCACACTTCCCTGTTGTGGTGCCACATCAATGTGTACACCAGGCACACCTTTCAGTAGTGTGTGCCAACGACCCGGGAGCCGCGGACGGGTTTCTGGCCAATCAATGGTAAGGTCTTTCCGTGCCAAGCGATACATCACGTACTCGCCCGATTGCAGTGGTGCGCCAATGACGTCACCACCAAACATATCTCGAAGGAGTGCGCGTACCATTTCGGTGTTAGGATCGTCGGAATGATTTTTCTCTCCAATGACAAAGTGTGGGTACACGTATGCCGCCCTGTCTACCAAATCTTCACGCAACATCCATCCCACCGCCTCACCGATAACCACCTCCGCCCACCGACCCTTCTGCGAAAGCACAATTGCCAGAGTGCCGTATGTTGGTGAGGCAAGCGCGGTATCAAATTCGATCGTCGGCTGTGCATAGAGGTGTGCTCCAGCAGTACCGACGTACATGACTGTGTTTTTCTCGACACCAGAAAGCGCGGGGGCAGCGGTGCTCGCAAAAATTTCCTGCACACTCTTAAACGTCAGCGGCAGAAACTCCTCCTCATCAATGAGCGCTGGCGCTGGTTCAATCGTCTCTGTATCCACGGAATTCTTCGCTACACGAGAATGATCCTTCCCTATCGCAAGCGAAACAAGCTTCAGTGTAGACTGAATAGCAAAGGTATAGAGTTCGTCAATTACGGTAACAAAGACTCTGACCATACTGTCCCACTACTATACCACCGAACAAAAATACCCACTATTGACGAGCCAAAAGTCCGTGTTCAATGCGCCGCGGATGATGCGAGCGGTTCCGCAGTAAAGAAAGTGTAGCTTTGCTACACTTTCTTTACAAGGAAATGTCGCGTATCCCGCTGTTGTCCGAAGTTCGTGAAGCGAAGCGAACGGACGAAGGACAACAGCGGGATTCATCCGCGGCGCATTGTCCTAAATTCGAGAGTGGAATGAACGAAGCGGAGTGAGCGGAGCGAGCGAATTTAGGACAACGTTTAAGGATATGA
>JAGQLY010000035.1 GCA_020428905.1 Candidatus Kaiserbacteria bacterium
CTCGTGGGAGAAATAACACTTCCCTACCCGCACTTCTCTGCAAAGACAGTCCGCGGGAAGCCGCTCCATGTGTGGACACTTGAAGGTCGCCTCGACGAAATTAAAATCCCAACACACACCTCTCATGTGTACGTATGTATACACCTCAACACACGCACACTGCGCGGTTCAGAACTACTCGCAGAAACGCTCAAAAAAATCGACTCGTTCCCCACGGTGACCGACGAACGTAAGGCACTCGGTCGCGATTTCAGACGCACTGGCGTACGTGCTGCCTGGAACACCCTTCTTAAAAACCGCAAAGAGGAGTACTTCACGCTCGCCACCTTCCGGACCATTTCTTCTTCCGGCACCTACATGCGATCTCTTGCCGAAGAATTGGCAAAACGTGTCGGTACCTGCGGCCTCGCATTTGGTATTCATCGCACCAAGATGGGTACGTATCGAAAGCTTTTTGGGCGTGTAGGCCTCTGGACAAAACAATTCTAGGTACATTGACGCATGGGCGGCATTCTGGTAGGATTGCCGGGTTATGTCACAAGACAAACTCATAAAGCTCGTTTCTGTGGGAGACGCCAAGGGCGTTGGTAAAGGTCATGTGTACTACACCCGCAAAAACAAAAAGAAGCACGCTGACAAGAAATTTGAATTCAAAAAGTTCAACCCCGTCGCGAAAACACACACTGTCTACAAGGAAAAGAGATAAGAAAAACCGGCTCATGCCGGTTTTTCTTATACTGTTTAGTCTTGAGAGTCGGTCGCTATATTCTTCTTATCGCGCTGTTTGTCACGCTTTGCTTCGTACTTGCCCTGCTGCGCTAATCCGTTCATCTTCGCCCGATAGAGGAGCGCCTTCTGTGCCAGTGGTATGTTATCGTCTTTTCCTTGCCATGCCACCAAGACTGGCTCCTCAAGCGCCCTCGAGTATGAGGATGAAATTGGCCACGGCTGCGAACCAAGCTTCGCAATAGCGTTAAGATTCTCCGTTGCACGCACCGGCGTTTGCCCCCCCGAAAGAAAGACAATGCCGCCCACATCATGCGGAACCGAAAGGTGGAGTGTGCGCAGTGTTGCACCAGCAACTTCTTCTGGCGAAGACACGGCGGTGTTGCTGTCGCCGGCGAGCACCATACTCGTCTTGAGTATGGTGCCGGAAAGATCGACACGATACGTGCGCAAGGTATCAAACAGTATTTGGAGAGTGCGTATCGTCACTTCTTCCGCACGCACAATTGAGTGGTCTCCCTGAAACAGAACTTCCGGCTCCACTACAGGCACAATACCCGACGCCTGTGCAAGCGCCGCATATTCCGCAAGCGTGACTGCGTTTATTCGGAGCGCCGCATCCGTCGGGATCTCTTCACCAATCGTCACTACCGCACGCCATTTCGCAAAACGCGCACCGAGTTTGTAGTACTCAGCAAAACGTTCGTCGAGAGCATCAAGGCCCTTGGTCACGGTTTCTCCAGGAAATCCAGGGAGGTCTCGAATGCCCATATCTACCTTGATACCCGGCACAATACCGCGCGCAGCAAGAAGATCTGGGAATGGTACGCCATCGGTCGTCGTATTTTTTATTGAGGAGTCGTAGAGAATGACTCCGGAAATATATTCTTCGATATCGGGTGCTGTAAAGAGCAGCTCACGAAAGGCACGACGATGGTCGGGTTCATTGGGAAGATCAACCATCGCAAGGCGTTTCCCGGCCGTCTTGTCACTCTCGTCCGCGGCAAGAATCCCCTTTCCGGAATGCATGAGCTGGGAAACAGTGTGCTTCAAATCCTGTATCTCTCGAAGAACCATAATGCCATTAGTGTAGCATACCTTTGAGTGCTATGGTCTTATTTTCCACCCAATGCGTAAGAGATGCATCACCAACCAACCCAAAAAGAATACGAGTCCGACAATGAGTACGAGCCCCACCGTAGTGTTCGCTTCGCTCACACCAACCATCGTACTCCGCAGTCCATCAACAAAATAAAAGAATGGGTTGCTGTGTGTAAATACCTGCATCTTTTCAGGCAACATCGTGATGGAATAAAACACTCCTCCAAGATAGGTCAGCGGTGTAATGACAAAAATATTAAGTGCACTCAGTTGTTCAAATCCTTCCGCCCAAAGACCAACTAAAATACCAAGAAGTGAAAATACCGCACCAATCCCCACCACATACCCCAAGAATGCAAGTGGATTATTGAGCGTTACCGCACCAAACAAGAGACCTACGATGATAATACCCACCGCAATAAC
>JAGQLY010000006.1 GCA_020428905.1 Candidatus Kaiserbacteria bacterium
AACCAGCTATTACGGAATTCGATAAGCTTTTCACTCCTTACCACAAGTCATCCGATGGTTTTGTACGGCCAACCGGTTCGGGCCTCCACGGCATTTTACTGCCGCTTCACCCTGCTCATGGCAAGCTCTTCCCGCTTCGGGTCGTATCCTTGCGCTATATTCGCACTATTAATGCTCGCTTTCACTGGGCCTCCGCGGGGTTACCGCTTAGACAAAGCGCAAAGATACACTCGCCGGCTCATTCTTCAATAGGCACGCCACAACCCCGCAGGGCCGTGACTCCTTGTAAGTGTATGGTTTCAGGTCTATTTCACTCCCCTCTCCGGGGTTCTTTTCACCTTTCCCTCACGGTACTAGTTCACTATCGGTCTCGAGAAATATTTAGCCTTACCGGTTAGTGCCGGCAGATTCACACGGGCTATTCATGTCCCGGGCTACTCAGGATTGGCAACCAAAGAGTTGTAGTAATTTCGCATACAGGACTATTACCTACTGGGGTCACGCTTCCCAACGTGTTTTGCTATTACTACAATTTGTAACTCTTCCCGAATTAAATCGGAGCTACCACCCTACAACCCCAATCATGTAAACACGATTGGTTTGGGCTGTTCCCGTTTCGCTCGCCGCTACTCAGGGAATGGCAAGAACCTTCTTCCTGAACACAATGGCGTCACTGCAAAGCAGCGACATTTGTTCAGAAAGAAAGTTCCGTATATTGCTTTCTTTTCCTCCGGGTACTGAGATGTTTCACTTCCCCGGGTACGCTCCCAGCCCCACTTTCGGTATCTATCTCAATCAAGCATTGCAAAATCGATTAATTCCATCTCACGGTACTTGATTCAATAAATCACAAAAGTGGAGCTGGGTACCTATCGAAGATAGGTGGGTTTCCCCATTCGGACATCGTTGGTTATAACGGTTGTTTGGCACCTTCCCAACGCTTATCGCAGCCATACCACGTCCTTCATCGCTTTCTCGAACCTAGGCATCCACCATACACCCTTTTACATTCCCGTAAGGAATGCTGTACACCGCTGTACAATTTTTACTCATGAACTTCGTAGAGGGTCGGTTCGTCTTAAGACGAACCGACCAATGTTGGGACCCCCGATCCCGCCGTTTGGGCGACCACCTGCGCAGGTGGGTCCTGCCCGCGCACCACTCAAAGGTGCGCAACGCACAGCCAGGAGCACGCCAAACCCAGACAATGCGTCGCGCTTCCTGTGGTGGCGGGCAGTGTGCCCGTTCTGTTTTTACGTCGCCCGTAGGCGGGATGGGGGAGTTTTAGAAGACCATCGGCCCTCTACGAAGTTCATGAGTATCGTGTCTTACGACACGAGTGAGTGTGTTGTTGTATCTGTCGATACAACGTGTTTGTTTATCGTGGACGAAAAGACCCTGCACCGTTTGTGCAATTGTCTTTACACGATAAACACTTACCTGCATTCGAAATATTCTATACGAATATTTCGAAGCACCTATGGGCGTCGATTCCCATAGGATTTTTTGCCAAGCATCTCTTAATGTAATCACATTCTAAGGATAGTCTAAACCAATATGATTCAAACCAACCATAAACAAAGTGACAACCCTTGGAGGATGCTCGGCTGAGATATGCAGTTGTAAATGAACCGCATGTTTCCCTGAACGTTTCAACAAAAAAACCGCGCGAGGCGGTACAAGAAGCCAAAAGACCCTCGTCCCGCTAGGTGGTTCTTGTTGAAAAATTCATAAACACGTGAGCGCTAGTATATACGAGGGCAGAAAAAGAGTCAACCCTCCCGTTGGGGGTAATTTTACACACACCTATACACCCATAATCCACAGGGTTTATACACAAAAAACCGGCGCGCGAAGCGCGCCGGTGCACCCACGAGCTACAACGTACTTCTATGCAACTCATCACGAACACCAATCTTGTCGATGAGAATTTTATGTGGGTAGTCAAAGACGTCTCGCGTCAGCTTGTCGTACATCCGTACCCGGTAAAGCAAATCGTCGGTGTTGAATGCCGCATATCGTATCTCAATACCAATCTCGGACTCCAAAGAACGAATGGCAGTCTCCACCTTGTGCTCGTTAAGCTTCTTCATAGAAATGAGCACATCGAGCCGCCGATCAAACTCGCGAGTAAAGATGCCAGCAGCGGTAAGAAGGTCTACCGCACCCGCTTTGCGGATATGCTTCATGAGTGTCTTGCCATCAATCGGCGCAGTCTCAAAGAAAAATGTCTGGAGTGACCCCAACTGCGGAAACTTAGCATTGAGAGTAAAGCCCTGCATCCGCACCTTTCGCTTCTTCCCTTCCGGCCGAGTGAGCAATGTCTTTTTCTTAATTACGCCCGCACGTTCAAGTGCATTGATTTCGGTACGTGCAGTACGACGCACGAGTCGCGCCCGCCGAGAGATTTCATCGAAGGTAAATTCTCGAGAAGGGTTAAACAAGAAAAATCGAAGGAGTTTTACCCGTGCCTGACTACCAAAAAGAATTGCGAGAGAATCTGTTGCTGCTGTCATATCGTAGGTTTAACGGTACGTCGGATTATAGCACAGTGACCATATACACAGTCTGGACAGGAAAAGAGTAATGTTTTCTTGTCTTGAACATAGCAAAAACCCGTCAATTTGACGGGTTTTTTGAAACAATCTTTGTAGTGATTATTTTAGTGTCACTTTCGCGCCAGCTTCTTCAAGCTTCGCCTTGAGTGCTTCAGCATCCTCCTTCTTGAGACCCTCCTTCACCACTGCTGGAGCACCATCTACCATGTCTTTCGCTTCCTTAAGACCAAGACCGCACGCCTCCTTGACCGCCTTGATCACTGCGATCTTCTGTGCACCTGCGTCAGTGAGTTCAACAGTGAAAGAACTCTCTCCCTCACCACCCCCGTCGCCACCCGCTGGAGCTGCAACAGCCACAGCTGAAGCTGATACACCAAATCGCTTCTCGAGCACCTTCACAAGCGCGTTAAGCTCGAGCACCGTCATGTTCTCTACCTGCTCGACAAGCTTCTTAAACTCTTCTGGAACCTCTACTGATTCATCAACATCAGACTCTGATGCGGCATCCGCAGCCGGAACCCCTTCTTTTGTTTCTTCTACCGCAACTTCTGGAGTCGCAGTCTCTTCAGTAGTCTCTTCTACTACTGCTGCTGTGTCTTTCTCGTCAGCCATATTTATTCTTTAACTTAAATTTAATTTCTAGGTTTCCAAAAACGATTTGTTTTGCCGTGGGTGCGGGGCGAGCAAGAAAAGTACGATGGGATGAACCAGGACGTTCAGCGAATCATATTTTTTGTAGCTCAACAACGCAGATGAGGCAAAATTAAGCGTTTTTCTTCTCTGCTATTGCGTTTAGTCCAAGAACGAGCCCCTGAATAGGTGCATTGATGACGTTCACAAACATACCGCGGAGAACAGGAAGTGCAGGGATTGATGCGATTTCGGTCATCTCTTCCTTATTTTTGTACACTCCTTCAAATACGCCTCCGAGGATTACAATGCGATCTTGGTGCTGTTTCGCAAAATCTCGAACCTGTTGCGCGGGTGCAATGCTGTCTGCGCTATACGCAACAGCCACCTCACCATCAAGTACCGGCATCTCACCCGAGTACGCATCACCAAGTGAGCGACGGATAAGTGTTTTCTTCGCAACGAAGTAGCCCACACCTTCATCACGCATCTTACGACGCATAGTGGTGCTATCAGCCACCGAGAGGCCGTTAAATCCAACAAACACGAGTGAGTTTGCGTCTTTCTTGATCTCGTCGAGCTTCGAGAGGATTACTTGTTTTTTTTCTTTGGTAATTGCCATGATTTCGTGTGAAATCTAAAAATAAAACAGGCCCAAGGAATACATAATTCCAAAGGCTCGACCACATCACAATACTAGATGGACCTCGGCTGGTGAACCAAACGGTTCATTATCGTGAATCCTTTACGATTCGCGACCAACTGTCATGAGCCTGCTTGCAGGATACTATACTAGATGGAGCAGAAAAGTAAAGCAGCTGTAATAAACCACAGGAAAGACCTGTGGAAGAACCATTCTGCCTGAATACGCTATCTCTCCTTATCGAGAACCATCACCAATGACAAGTATCAAAACAAGTGTAACAGCAATAACCGTCAAAAAACTGAAGAGAAATTTGTAGAACGTCCTATTAAACATAGGTCCTAGTATACAACAAAAAACCCACGCTTTCGCGTGGGTTTTTTGCGTAACAAATCAGAACTGATCTGTCATCCGAAGCTACGATTAGCTCTGGACGAAGACGTCGTCTGACTCGTACTCTGCAGCATCATCCGGAGTCGCTGTGTCGTCCGCGATGGTGTCTTCAGCGTCGTTAAATCCAACTGAAAGGAGTTGGGCTTGGAACGCGCCAGCTGCTGCTGGGTTGAAACTCGTGACGTTCAAAGTCATTGTGTAAGTTTCACCAGCCTGAAGCTCGTAGTAACCGTTGTCAAGGTCGGCACCATCAATGTCGTAAGACGCAGTTGATGTACCAGTTGTGACAGCTGTACCGTTTGAGTCCTCAATACGGTATGTTACACCCTTAGTGGTTGAAGCTGATGAAGCTCGGAGAGCGTCATTTGCCTTTACCCACACATCGTCATCACCGAATACGGTAATGTCGAATTCGAGGAACATAGTTCCGTAACTTGAGTCGATAGGGTCAGCAACGATTGCTGTTGAATCACTTGAACCAGTACCGTCAGTTGGAGCTGCACCAAGTACAACACCTGCTGATCGGAGGGTGAATGACTCAGATGATGGAGTACCAGAAATACTCATATCACCTTCGTCGTTTCCGTTTGCATCTTCAGCATCGTCGATAGATGTGAATGCCACAGAAACGGTTGTTCCTTCACCGTGGTCTTCTGTACCCTTGAAGACAAGAGCAAGAGTGAATGTTTCAGTATCGTCACCATCGATGTCAACACCGATGTTTTCGAACTGTACAGCACCACCGTTTGGTACGTTCTCTGAACCAACCTCAGTACTTCCGTGGTAGAGGATAGCTTCATCGATAACGTCTGACTCGGTTGTAGAACCAAGTGTGGTGATGGTTAGAGTAAGGTCATTGACGGTTGCATCAACACCTTCCTTCTCTTCGATTTCGAATACGAAGATTTCGTATTCATCTGACTCGTCATCAGTCTCAACTTCGAGAGTTGTACCCTCTGGTGAGCTGTTTGCCTCTGAAACCCGGAGTTCAGCAACATCCTCAGCTTGGAAGCCAAAGATATCTTCAACTGTTGAACCTGGGGTCTCAGTGTCAGTGAAGCCCTGACCGTCCACAAAGCGGATTGAGTCAAGTGCTACATACCAGTCTGCTGCAAGGTCTGCAGAGTCAAGGTTGCCAAGAACCTCGAAACCAACCTGGAATTCTGGCTGATCGCCATCCTCGTAAACGAGAGAAAGGTTCGAGAAGCGAAGTCGGTACTCAGTGTCAGCACCAGCACCGTTACTTACGTTTCCTGAGTAATCATCATCACCGAAGTCGTCTACATCGATCTCTGCAACCTCATCGCCATCAGCGAGAAGGAATGCGCGAACAAAGTAGTCGTCAGCGTTGTCTGAAGCGGTAGTATCATCATCAACTTCAGCGAACACGTCGATTCGGTTGATTTCTACATCGCCCTCGATTTCAACTTCGAAACCAAGAACACCACCTTCTTCACCCTCGTTAAGGTTAGACTCATCTGAAGAAACTTCGTCGATTGACTCGATAGATCCCTCATCGTTTCCAAGACCTGATGAAGTTGATGGACCCTTGTTGTCATCCATCATAGCTGAAGCACAAAGTGCGTTTGCCTTCGCCATGGTTGATGGACCGAAGAATGGGGTTGCTGTTACAAGACCGAGCGGTGTAAGAATATCGCTTCGGTACTTGGTCTGAAACTTAGCAACTGCAGCGCCGGTAAGGGCACCGAAGTACTCAGTCTCCATACCAGCTGAACCTACGCCAGTCGCCGCGATACGAGTATCAGCGTCGCTGTTAAGGAACTGCTGGAGTTTCATAACGTCCATACCTGACGCCCCCACGTTGAGTGAGCGAGTCCAAGTGTAAGGACACACGCTTGAAGCGCTGCCACCACCGAGCTGTGCGGTAAGTGAAGCAACTTGCGCCATCAAGTTGTCGATCATTTGCTGGAGCTCTTCAGCTGTCTGCGCCTGTGCAGGCACGGTAAGCGTGAAAAGCATCGCAACTGCTACAAAAGCTACTGAGAGCTTTGCAACAATGTTGTGTGCAATAGACATAACTGTATATTACTTTTAAGTAATTACTGTTAATTAATACTGATAATAAGAATTAATTCTTATTTGCGACCAACTCCACTTTTACCATCGGTACTACATATATTATGAGCACCCACAGTAAAAGTGGGTTGGTCACGAATCACTAATCCTGAAACGCGTGTTCTGGTCGACACCCACGCGAGCAGGGTTAGTTACATACCAAACTGAAATACCTCCATTAACTAACCACATCCTTTCTGCTCCCCCATACGTTAATATGTAAGGTATCGAAAGCAATGTACGGAACAAGGAAATACGGAAAATACGCCACAGCAAACGGTCTGTGACACACCGTGTTCGTGAACAGATATTTTATTGTCAATGAACACTGTGCCCTACCAACACCCCTCTTTTTATTTTTGTTTTTTAAAAAGAGTGCGTCAGAACGCACAAGAACAGTATACAAAACATTTTGTAACTGTTTTACCCAAACGCTGTGGATATAGTATCCGAAAATGCAACATTTGAGTTCGTGTGAGCATACGTCTCTTAGATCCTAAAGTCAATAAAACGGACACTCCACGACTACCTATTAAGACGCACTGTATGGACATTTCTTACGGCCAAAACACTCCAATTTTAGTACGCAACAAAAAACAATTTATGACAATAAACGCCGTTACTACGGTCTATTTCTGATACACAACCACACGCAACACACCACTTAAAAACGTCCATTAATGCGTCCCAAAGACCTACGAAAGGGAGTACCGACTCCACCTTCGCTCTCCTTGTCTTATAAGGATATTGTCCTTTATTAAATCGTTCAAATCTCTCTGTATGGTCTTTTCACTACAGTCTTTTATTTTATCTGCTATGTCCTTTATAGATGCGCTCCCATACTGGCGTACTATATCGAGAATAATGTCCTTTCTATTGTCCTTTTGTGCCACTGGCTCTCGCACGTCTGCTACATGTTGTCGTTGAGGTGTCGCGAGTGTCCGTTTCTTTCTTGTCGGCAGCGGGGCGTCGTCAGTATCGGTACGGTAGTTCATCACCGCATGGTACTTCTGCACATAGAGTGAGAGACTACGGTGTACTAGGTCTATTTCTTCTGTAAATACCGCAAGGAGATCAGCGTGCACTTTCTGTGCGGCATGCGCCAAGCGAAGCGCGCTCTCAAGTTCGATGAGTGCTTGATTTACGGTCCGTACAGCAACAAGCGCCTCCTGCTGTGGGGTGCGGAGACTCTCAAGTACGGTATGAAGTGTCTTTTGTGCGACCTGTTCTAGGTCGCTTATGGTTATGTCTCTGGTTTCAGAATTGTCCGATACACGGATTGTATAAAATATTGTACACACTATTTTTTCTGTCTTTTTGAAAATATATTTATAATAGAACTCGTCTCTAGCGACGGTATCGGACTTTGTAGAAGCAATTATTGTCTCTTTGATATCCATAGTATGTCCAATAAATGTCTTATATATGGTGTCTGTATTGTAGCATGTTTTGTCCTTTAAAGACACTCCCTTCGCTTTTTTGTGGCTGTATCAGCACCCACTCTTCCGGCGCGATGTAGTACCGCTCTCACATCTGCATTTGCTCTGACATGCGCCGTTATACACAGAGGTATGGCCGTATATTGTGGTACTATTTTTTATATCAACACATGGCAAAGAAACGAAAACAGAAAGAATCTCGGAATATATTCGACGACCTCTCACCACACACAAAGCAAGCTATCGGCGCAACCATTTTTGCAGTTCTTGCAGTCTTTTTTATCCTTTCCTCATTTGGAAATGGGTATGCTGGGCCAGTAGGGACCATGACCGACCGTGCGCTCACCTACCTCTTTGGATATGGGTTTATACTCGCACCGGTCGTGTGTTTTCTCTATATGTATGTGCTACTCAAGCCGCGAGAAGACAATCACGTCAGTCTTTCCAAGTCAATCGGGGTCGCGGTTCTCTTTGTTGCCGTTTTAGGTCTCTTTTCACTTGTGGGGGAGCACGGCGGGGTCGTAGGTTCAATGCTCAAGGTACCGCTTACTTGGCTCTTTAGTGAGATGGTGACTGGCATTGTACTCTCGGCACTCGTTGTCATTGGTGTCTTTCTTACCTTCAACACCAACCTCGCACACCTCTTTCGACGCACAAAACCCGAAGAAGGTGCGGATGAGGAAGATCTTGTTGCTATTGAACTTCCTGAAACAGAAGACGAATCTTCAGACACCTCTGAAGAAGCTGTTGAAGACGAGGACACAGCAGAGGCGCCTCCGAAGGAAAAACTCTCTGAACGCATGGGCTTTGGTAAGGCGAGTGGTGACTTCGCCGTATCGAGTTTCTCGGGCCCTTACGCTCCTCCACCACTGAGTCTCCTTAAAAAGGACCGTGGTAAGGCGGGTGGCGGTGATGTGAAAGCAAACGCAAACATCATCAAGCGCACACTCCAGAACTTCAATATTCAGGTGGAGATGGATGAAGTCTCTATTGGACCGTCCGTGACTCGCTACGCACTCAAGCCAGCTGAGGGTGTCAGAATTTCAAAGATTGTCGGCCTCCAAAACAACCTAGAACTCGCACTTGCCGCAAGCCCCGTCCGTATCGAAGCACCAATTCCTGGAAAGTCACTGGTGGGTATTGAAGTACCAAACACTGCGAAGTCTACCGTAGGCCTCGCTTCCCTCCTTCTTTCTCCTGAATACACAGACTCACCAAAACCGCTCCTGGTTGCACTTGGTCGTGACATCGCCGGCAATGCGCACTTCGCAAACATTGCTAAAATGCCACACGGTTTGATCGCCGGGACTACCGGCTCCGGAAAATCGGTCACTATTCACGCGCTCGTGACCTCCCTACTCTTCAGAAACTCACCTGAACAACTACGCTTCATCATGGTTGACCCAAAGCGTGTGGAGCTCACCCTTTACAATGACATCCCACACCTCCTCACCCCAGTGATAACAGATGCCAAAAAAGCAATCCTTGCACTCAAGTGGGCAGCCAAGGAAATGGAACGTCGATATGACATATTGCAAGCCGAGAAGGTACGCGATCTTGATTCCTATCACCAGAAAGTCTACGGACCAACAAAGGCCGAATTCGAAAAGAACGGCACCGAGGAAGACGCGGACGATCTCCCGGAATCACTCCCTTACATCGTCGTTATTATCGACGAGCTTGCTGACATCATGTCAACGTACCCACGTGAACTTGAAGCGTCAATTGTGCGTCTGGCACAGATGAGTCGCGCCGTCGGTATTCACCTCATCCTCTCAACACAACGCCCATCGGTGAATGTTATTACCGGACTCATCAAGGCAAACGTACCGTCGCGCATCGCCCTTCAGGTCGCGTCTCAGATCGACTCACGTACCATTCTCGACCAGGTGGGAGCCGAGAAACTCCTCGGACAAGGAGATATGCTCTTCCTTTCTGGCGAACTTTCGAAGCCGCTGCGCCTCCAATCGGCCTTTATTTCAGAAGAGGAACTGAAGAAAGTGGTTGCCTATCTGAAAGACCAGACCGATGCACATTCGCTTGACTCTATCGATCTTGATGGTAGTAACGGCGGCAGCCCTGACGCGTTCTTTGCGTCTGCGGTCGATGACGAAGACGGTGACGATCTCTACGAAGATGCACGACAAGCGGTGATTGAGGCCGGCAAAGCGTCCACGTCATACATTCAACGCAAGCTTCGTGTAGGATACTCCCGCGCCGCACGACTTATGGACATTCTTGAAGAACGAGGCGTCATTGGCCCTGCCGACGGCTCAAAGCCGCGAGAAATATTGGCTGGGAATAACGAAGAAGACGCGAACACCGAAGAGGACGTATAATATTTCAGTATGGGACGGCGATTAGTTAACAACCTACACACACACCAAATTGTACGTATTTTCCTTATTCTCGTCTTTGTGTGTAGTGCGATCTGGTACTTCCTGTTTCAGGCACGCATCTTTATGGACGGGCCGGAAATCACGCTCATCAATGAGCCAGACACCCTTCAGCACTCACAGACAGTAACCCTCGAAGGAGTCGCACAGAATATCGTCTCCCTCACCCTTAACGGCAACACGCTCTCCACCGACGAAGAAGGACGCTTCTCTCGAGCACTGATATTGCCCGAGGGCTATACGGTGGTTACACTTACAGCCAAAGACCGCTATGGTCGATACACGTCCCTTGAACGCGAGTTCGTGTATTCCCCCGCCAAAGCACTATAAGTAATCAAATAATTCAGTATGCCCGCAAAAAAGAAGGTTGTCGTGAAAAAAGCTCCTAAAGTAAAACCCCAATCAGAGACGGCCCCAAAAGACGATACGGTTGATATTAGTGAGACTCTTCGAAGTATCAAGACCAAGTTTGGCGACGAGGCCATCATGACCCTTGGCGATACACAGAAAGTAAGTGTGGATGCGGTACCCACCGGCTCTATCGGTCTTGACGATGCCCTCGGTATTGGCGGCCTCCCTCGCGGACGCATCATAGAAATCTACGGACCAGAATCATCGGGAAAGACGACACTTTCACTACACGTCATTGCTGAAGCGCAGAAATTGAAGGGTATCTGTGCCTTTATTGATGCGGAACATGCGCTCGATCCCGAGTACGCAAGAAAGATCGGCGTGAAGCTCGATGAACTCCTCATTTCCCAACCAGATACTGGTGAACAAGCACTTGAGATTGTGGAATCATTGGTACGCTCAGGAAAGATTGACGTAATCGTGATCGATTCTGTTGCCGCACTCACTCCGAAAGATGAGATCGAGGGAGAAATGGGAGCAACACACGTAGGTAAGCAGGCACGACTCATGTCACAAGCGCTCCGTAAACTCACTGCTATTACCGCAAAATCAAAGACTGTGGTTATCTTCATCAACCAGATCCGTATGCAAATCGGTGTGATGTTTGGCAATCCAGAGACGACTCCGGGTGGTAAAGCACTTAAGTTCTACACCTCTGTCCGACTCGACATCCGACGCATTGCGCAGATCAAAAAGGGTGATGAGGTGGTCGGTGGTCGCCACCGTGTAAAAGTCGTTAAAAACAAAGTCGCCGCACCATTTCGCACAACAGAATTCGACCTTATCTATAATGAGGGCATCAGTCGTGAAGGCGAGTTACTTGCGCTCGGTGAAAAGTACGGCTTTGTAACAAAATCCGGAGCATCGTACAGCTACACTCCCCCGGGCGGAGATGACTCTGCAAAAGTCTCACTTGGTCGCGGCTACGATGCATCACGCACCACACTCCGAGAAGACAAAAAACTGGCAAACGAGATCCTGAAGCATGTCCGAAGTGCACTGAAAACGGACGCGTAACGCTCGCACTGAAACCCCGCGAAGGCCGTAGGCCTTCGCGGGGGGTTTTCGTTACCTTAATTATCCTACCTGCACTACCCCGACCCCACGACGATGCGCGGTCCGAAACGAAAAACGAACTGAGATGACGGCGTAAATAAACACTCCCAGCAGTATCAGTGTCCACGCCTCCGTATTGGTAATGGCATTATAAAAATACGTACCGAGATGACCCACTTTTGCTTCAGCAAGATTGTGCAGTACATCCCCAATCGAAACAAAATACGAAAGCGCAATTAACATGCCGAGCGCCAAAAAGCCGTGAAGGAGGAGCGGATCACCCGCCGTGCGTAGTGCATACGTATAGTACACACGGCGCATAATTTTGTTGTGTAGTCTGTGCTGCATGATGACTATATTCTATAACACCGCCTCTATTAAAAAAGTGACGCCTCTGCCTGCTCGTTCTTACTTTCTTTCCGAAAATACGCCTTTGCACGGTGAATGCGCGCCTTCACCGCCCCAACACTCTCTCCCGACTCCTTGGCAATATCTTTATGGGACCACCGCTCCAGATAGTGGAGGCGCAACACCCGTGCAAAGTGGCTTGGGATCTTCTCGAGAATACGCGCAACACCGTCATGCTGTTCAAGATAGAGTGTCGCGGCAGTATCGGGAAGCATGTCTTCATACTCTGGGTCGAGCAGCACGACACGCTTCCCTTCTTTCACACACTTGTGGTAACGCGTGAGCGCCGTGTTAACCAGAATAGTGTACGCCCACGAAGAAAACTTGGCCCCCTCACGAACCTCAAAGCGGTGCGCATTCATGTATATCTTGGTAAAAGTGTCTTGCACCACCTCTTCAGCGTCGAGTTCACTAAAGATAATTGATCGCGCCTTGCGCAAAAATGCATCTTGATACCGATCTAGTAGCGCACTAAACAGCCATGGTTCGCTCTGCGAACGTTGAAGGATTGCTTCATCAGAAAGCTTACGCACATCATCTATCAAGGTAAATCCGAGCATGCTTACATACTAACACCAAATACCCCTCTCGGAAGTTGCGCACCGCTCCTATACCCGTTCTAATACATACGAATACTTTGCCTTTTACTATACAGTTTGCTATAACAATGGCGTCATAATCCAACACAATCTACATGTCAGTACTTTCATATAATGAAATCACCCTTAAGAAGGTCATTCTCTGGAACGATGAGCCCTGTCTCGTGGTTGCGTCACACGTGTTTCGCAAGCAGCAGCGCAAGCCGGTCAACATCACCAAGCTCAAAAGTTTGATTTCCGGACGCGTTATTGAGCAAACCTTCCACCAAAATGAGACGGTCGAGGAGGCCGACATCGAATCTCGACCGATTGAACTTATTTATGAAAATAAGGGCGAATATTGGTTTTGCACCCCAGATAAGCCGAGCGAACGGTTCTCTCTCTCACACGACATCGTGGGAGACGAAGTGCGTTTCCTCAAGCCCAAGAGCGTCATTGATGCTGTCGTGTTCAATGAAAACATTATCGGTGTGAAGATGCCTATCAAAGCCGAGCTGATGGTGAAGGAGGCGGCTCCCGCAGTGAAAGGCAATACGTCTTCCGGCGCAACCAAAGAAGTTACCCTTGAAACGGGCGCAACCATCCAGGTCCCGATGTTCATCAATGAGGGCGATGTGATCGCCGTAAATACCGAGACCGGACTGTACTCTGAGCGAGTGGAAAAGGCGTAGGGTGTTAAGAACATCTCGGCAAAACCCCGCAGCCTTCGGCCGCGGGGTTTTGCTTTGCCCCAGTAACTATCGAGAGACGTATGACACCAGTGCCATGAAGCGAGCACGCTTAACTGCTCGTGCGAGGTCGCGCTGACCGTGCGCAGAGAGTCCAGTGCGACGACGATTAAAGATACGCGCATGCGGATTGAGATTGGCCATGATACGATCGGTATCTTTGTAGTCGAAGTGCTCGATGATGTTGTTTTCCTTTTTTTCCATAATTTCTCTAGGGTTGCTAAATGTAGTTGAGTAGAGTTCTAAAACTAGAAAGGGATATCCTCCGGATTAATATCCTCTTCTGGATATTCCGGCGCTCCGTCCTGTGGTGCGGCATCCTTTGGTGCGGTTGCCGGCGCATCACCGTTTGGTGCGCTACTACCAACACGCACACCAAATTGTACGCGATCAGCAATAATTTCGGTTCGGTACTGCTTCTGACCATCTTTTTCCCAACTACGTGTTTGCAGGCGACCCTCAACGAGCGCACCACTCCCCTTCTTGAGATACTGGTTAACCGTTTCGGCTTGACGTCCGAAGACCACAATGTTGTGGTAGTCGGTTTGCTCTTGTCGAGCCCCGTCACGATCCTTATAGACACGATTGGTTGCAAGTGAGAACGAACATACCTGCATACCGCTTGGAAGACTCTTGAGCTCCGGGTCGCGGGTCAAGTTTCCGTAAATCATTGCTTTGTTAAGGTACATGGTAGATGCGTAATTAGTGACTAAGCTTCTTCCTTGTTCTCTTCTTCGTTGTCCGACGTAATTTTTTCGAGTGATTCGTCGAGTTCAGTTTCAGAAACTTCGTGAGCTTCCTCCACCTCCTTTGGAGACTCTCCTATCGACTTCCCCTCGTCATCAGCAGATTGCTCCATATCGACGGTAGCGACCATTTTCTGAGAATTACGATACTCATGGTATCGGAACGGGTTCTCCTCCTCAAGACGAGAGAGTTTGAGGACGAGAAACCGCAACAGCTGCGGCTGCGCTTCAACCTCCGCAGTAAGCGCACCAAGCGCCTCCGGCGCAAGCTGAAAACGGACCCAACCAAAGTACGCGCTGCCAAACTTTCGGTTCTTGCCCTCAATCGCTTTCACGATTTCGTACGCAAGATCGATACGTTCAGGCGCTTCTTCAGCCGTTAGTGTTCCGCCCGCGTTAGTAATGAGTGATTTGAGTGTATCAAATACACCAGACACTTCCCCTTCAGTAACCGTTGGAAGTACGTGGAAAGCGAATTCGTAGCTATTTTGCTCATCATTGTGAGTTGCTACCGCCGCTTCGGCTACCGGCATCGTTGTTTCTGCCATGTGTTTGAAACAATTACCTGGTAATGGCAAGGAGCACGGTACCATATATAGCCAAACCTTTCAACATGAAAAACCCCGCAGCGCACGCGCTGCGGGGTCCTCTACCTCATCAGTCCTTAGTGGATCGTCTCCTCGCAGGACACAATCCAGTGGACATGTGTCCCTCCTGCGAGAACACACCGATCCTTGTTCCCCACATCGATTATCCAGTTTTTCTCGATGTGGTGCCAAGAGACTAAGACCGCATCCTTTTCTTCCGAATCCGCCCTCACCAAGCAGAAGACGTTCGGACGTCTGTCTCTGATAAGAATGGATGGACTCTTGGTCCCTTCCGTTTCGGCCTTGAGATCGAGGAGGAGGTGCAGTCTGAGAAACCGCACAAACAATTCCGTGTTCGAGAGTCCATGCTCACGTGGGAGCAAGCTCGATATTTCTTGGCCGACTATCCGTTGGTTGAGATGTACCGAGAATCCTTCCAGGCACATCTTTACAAATCTCTCATCCTGGAGCACATCCATGCCCAGAACCCTCTCAGCTTCCTGTGAGAGGAAGATGCGCTCTGGATATAGCCGATCGAGGCTACCCCCCACAGCCTCATACACCCCCCACACAAACCCACCTCCAATCACTCCTCCGGCCGGGCGTTCTGCCCGTGTTTCTGTTTCTTGCATTTTGAGCCCCTCCTTCAGGGCTGAAATTTGGTGGTAAAAAGAACAAACCGGCCCGGGACGCCCCGAGTCGGAGTACATATCGCCTAGTATTCCAAGCGACAAGCCACGATTTTAATAGACGTACTCGAGTATGTCAATGTGTACAACTCATGATACAATCGAGACACGATGCAAACGAAAACCACCTTTTTCCGACTCTACTACGCTACTGCCGGCGCGGGCATCGTACTGCTCCTTGTGGCACTCTATCTCGGCTTTTCTCTCTACCAGAAACACCAAGCTCTCGCAGAGACGAGCGCAACACTTGCAGAAGCGCAGTCTGAGCTTGCTGCACTTCACGAGCGCTTCGACACCACTTTAGCCGCACTCGAAGCAGCCGAGGAAGAAAACGACGACTTGCGTGACGACTTGCGTGACGAAAAAAATCGCAACGAAGACTTTGAGGATCAGATCCAGAAAATAACCGGCACTGTCGGCCAACTCGACAAGCTCTCAAAGACCGACCCCGAGCTTCTCCAAAAATATTCAAAGGTGTTCTTCCTTAACGAACACTACATGCCCGAGAAACTTGTCGCGCTTGCCAAGAAGTACCTCTCTGATCCCGCTGAACCAACGTTCATACACGCGGAAGTGGAATCGTTCCTTGAAGATATGATTGATGATGCGGCAGACGATGATGTCGAGCTCAAGATCGTATCGGCCTTCCGCTCATTTGATACACAAGCGAGTCTCAAGGGTGCATACACAGTCACGTACGGTAGTGGCGCAAATGCCTTCTCTGCAGACCAGGGCTACTCTGAACACCAGCTCGGCACCACCATCGACCTCACCACCACAAATCTAGGTGGCGGTCTCGACGGATTCCAAAACACTCCGGCATACGCATGGCTCACCAAGAATGCGTACAGATACGGCTTCGTACTCTCCTACCCTGAAAACAATGCGTACTATATTTTCGAGCCGTGGCACTGGCGCTTTGTTGGAACCGATCTTGCAGACGATCTCCATGATGATAAAAAATACTTCTACGATCTCGACCAGCGCGAAATAGACACCTACCTTGTTTCGATTTTTGACTAGCTCAGTCACAGAACACCTCGTGGACCTGCCTCGAGAATGAACACAAATAACCGGTCCCACACAACGCGACCCCTTGCTTTTATATTAAAATACCAAAAAGGTTAGAGGCGTTCTCTACCAACTGCGCACGCATTACCTCCTCATCTTCGCCACGAAGTTCGGCGATTTTTTTATACACCTCACGAACATGGAGTGGCTCATTGCGCTCCCCTCGATGTGGCACCGGTGCCACGTACGGCGCATCCGTCTCTGCATGGATGAGTTCCTTCGGTGCGGCCTGCACCACTGCATCGTAGTCGTGAGTAAAGGTAAGCACGCCGGTGAACGAGGTCGAGTAGCCAATATCCCAAAACTGTTTCGCAACCTCAAGTGACCCTGCAAAAAAGTGTACATTCCCACGCACCTTCGCATACCGCTTCACCAGAACAAGCGCGTCTTCATATGCGTCCATTGTGCCCTGACTCGCTCGCACGTGAAGCATAAGCGGCCTCTCAATTTCATTCGCAAATTCAATTTGTCTAATGAATGTTTCTTCCTGTTTTTCTTTCGCGTCTTTATCGACACGATAGTAATCGAGTCCACACTCCCCTACTGCGACTACCTTAGGACTCTTTGCAAGCTCAGCATAATAATCATGATCAAATTCCTCGCCACGAGAAGTAAATCCTTTTTGCTCAGGACCAAGCTCCTGTTCATCATGATATGACTTTGTCGCATGGACTGGATGAATTCCAATCGTTGCATACACTCCATCGGTCGCATCGGCGATCTCTACCGCAGCCGCGCTCGTATCTCGCTGTGTCCCCACATTAATAAGCGCCACACCCTCTTCCTGCGCCCGCTTTGCTGCTTCCTTCCAATCCTCAGAAAAAGCACTAAGATTGAGATGAGTATGAATATCAATGTATGTAATTTTCATCTTGCAAAAACGTATTATCCTCCGTGAAGTTTTTCAATCCAGCGGTTTCATTCTCGTACTTTTTCAATTGTACTCTCCATACTCACACCCATCCCCACAATAGTACCACACCAAACCTTCCAATCAATTGGAAGGTTTGGTACTATACGTATACTATCATTATGGTCCACCTCAACAGACACAAGCTTTCGGGAACGCAACAAAAGGCGCTCTTCAGTCAACTCAACCAAACGCTCACTAAACTCTCAAAGGAGGAACCGTTCGGCTTTCTTTCAGAATTATTAGGAAAAGAAGAGCAGATAATGATCGCAAAACGATTAGCGATCGTTGTATTACTCATTGAAGAAAAGTCACTCTATAGCATATCTCGAACTGTAAAAGTAAGTCCTTCGACAGCGGAAAACATAAAGCGTCGATTAGATTCAGGACACTATACCCAACTTGTCGCTGCGCTGTGCAGGAACAAAAAAGATTATTTTGCCATTCTTGATACCCTCGACAATATTCTACATCTCGGTGGTATTCTTCCCCACTACAATGGTCTCGATCGTTACAGGATATGAAGTAAAACCTTCCAATTGATTGGAAGGTTTTACTTCATGGTCTTCAGAGCTTCGAAACCCTTGCCAGCCCCCGCTTCTCTATATACTTGTGTAACTGAGTCTGCGTGTCACACACGACTCTCTCCAATCTTCAATGATGGTTTTATTTTCTGAGTTTAGTGGAATAAGAAGCACCTTATTTCTTACACCCTTCATACTAGCCACCCGTTTCATCTAAACGCCCAAAGAGATTTTCCGGTTTTTTGTTCGCAAGAACCGCCTCTTTAATGATCTTCCCCGTTGTAGGCATGATTGGGTGAAGTACGCGGCCAACATTGTAGAGCCCTGTGGCGAGCTCGCGGATGATTTGTTGTCCTTTTTCTTTATCCTCCTTCACCACCTTGAATGGCTCTTCATTCGTGATGCGTTCGTCGAGCTCGCCGATCGCTTTCCAAATAATATCGCACGCGGCCTGAAACTGGAGCTCACCGAGCATCTGGTAGAACTCAGCATCAAACGTTCTCGTTTCCGGTTTTGCAACCGGCTCATCGAGATGTGTCTCGGCCATCTTCATAATGCGTGCCGTAAGATTTCCGAGACCATTGACCAAGTTGGCGGTGTAGTACTCGTCCATTTTTTCCCAGGTAAGGTCGGAGTCGTCGGTAGGGTGCACATGCCGAAGCATGATGTACCGCGTGGCATCTGTACCGTACCGAGCGACAAGGTCATACGGATCAATCACGTTTCCAATTGACTTACTCATCTTGTGTCCACCGCTAGTGATGAAGCCGTGATAAAACACCGTGTCCGTCGCCTCCACTCCAGCACTCTGAAGCATTGCCTGCCAAATGAGTGATTGGAAGCGAATTTGATCCTTCCCAGCAAACTGCAACGTCTCGCCACCGGCCCAGAATTTTTTGAATATGCCGTCGGTGTCTTCCGGCCAGCCGAGAGTAGAGATGTAGTTGGTGAGTGCATCAAACCACACATACATCACATGTGCATCATCACCCGGTACCGGGATCCCCCAACTCATCCGCTTCTTCTCACGTGAGATACTGAGGTCTTCTAGTCCGCCTTGTACGAAATTGATCGCTTCGTGTCGTCTGAAGTCTGGCACAACCACACCTTCTTTTGAAAGGTGTTCAATAAGGTAGTCTTGGTAGTTTGAAAGTTTGAAAAAGTAGTTCTCTTCCTCAATTTCTTCCGGTTCTTTTTGGTGGTCGGGGCACTTACCATCCACGAGATCGGTCTCGGTCTTAAACGCCTCACAACCCACACAATAAAGACCTTTGTACTTCTTCTTATAAATATCACCCCGCGCCGCACAACGTCGCCACATTTCCTGTGCCGCCGCTTCATGCGCCGGATCGGTAGTACGAATGAACGCGTCGTAACTGAGGTCAAGTGCTTCTTTGAGCTTATTGAATTCAGCTGCATACTTGTCGACGTACTCTTGGTATGGAATACCCGCCTCATCTGCCTTTCGGGCTATTTTCTGTCCATGCTCATCGACACCAGTATTAAAAAACACCTCTCTACCCATGAGCCGCCAATACCGCGCCAAGCTGTCCGCCTGCACAAATTCGAGTGCGTGGCCCATGTGTGGCTTGTCGTTTACGTATGGCAAGGTCGTCGTGATGTATTTGGGTGTATGTTCACTCATATGAAGACTACTCTAGCACACGCGAAGACAAATGGCACAAAGTGATCTCGTAAGGGCGGGAAAGAGAAAACGCCGGTGGGGTTGGGACCCGCACCGGCGTTCGTTTCGTCATCGAGGGTTTCTGACCGCTGGCGGCAGCCAGTCCATGTTGTTCTCGCTGTCGCCACCGCCCTCGGTGGCAACACGTTCCCCGAGAAAGATCTCGAGGCCCATGATCAGTATCCAGGATGCGAGCGCACCCAGGTACACGGCCCCGTGTCCCTCCTCTGGCACCTGGAACGTCACCCCGAGGGCAACGACCAGAAGAACGAAAAAAGTTCCGAGGGCGCGAACGCCCCCCTTATCTCTTGTGTCCATTGACACCTCCGTTGATTGAGGGTGTTGGGGAGGAACGTGACTAACTACAACTTTATACTATGGCTACCAGTAAAAATCAAGAACATCGCCCGACCTTGTGGACCGGATGTGTCCCCTTTTTTCTATTTCAGATAGTTAATCAGCTCGTTAATCTGTACTCGTTGTTGCTCACCGGTGTCGCGGTCGCGAACCGTCACGGTGTCTTTGAGTCCTGGCTGTTCTTCGCCGAGTGTTTCAAAATCAATCACAATGCAGTGCGGCGTACCGATCTCGTCCTGACGGCGATACCGCTTCCCCACATTGCCATTGTCGTCCCACGCAACATTACCAAATTCTTTCTTGAGCATTGTAAATACTTCCCGCGCTTTCTCCACCAGCGGTGGTCTGTTCTTAAGGAGCGGCGAAACTGCGACACGATATGGCGCGAGGTGTGCCGGAAGCTTCAGGTAGGTTCGTGTCTCTCCTCCCATTTCATCTTCTCGATATGCTTCACACAACACAGCCGTAAGCGCCCTCCCAACCCCAAAACTTGGTTCGAGTACGTGAGGAATGAAGCGAGATCCATCTGGCTCAATATACTCCATTGAAACACCCGAATGCTGTTGATGATTCTTGAGATCATGATCGGTCCGATACGCAAATCCCGCGAGCTCATCGAAACCCTTGCCCGGATAGTTGTACTCAAAGTCAATAGTACGTTTCGAGTAGTGTGCCAAATCGTTTTCCGGCACCTCATATTCTCGTACGTTTCCATCTGAAAGACCGAGGTGTCGGTGCCACGTCTGAATATCTGATCGTAATTTTTCGAAGTGATCTTCCCACTCAACCTCTTTCACAAAATACTCAATCTCCATCTGCTCGAACTCACGCACACGAAAGAGGAACTCCCGTGGTGCGATCTCGTTTCGAAAGGCCTTACCAATCTGTGCTATGCCAAAGGGTATTTTAGGACTCATCGAGTCCACAACGTTTTTGAAATTCACAAAGATACCCTGAGCTGTCTCCGGTCGCAAATATGACTTTGCGGTGCCTTCTGCTCCGACTTTCGTTTCAAACATCAAGTTAAAGTCCTTTGCGTCACCGAGAGTACCCCCACAATCGGGACAGGTTTCGGTGTTCTCAAGATGGTCTGCCCGAAACCGGTGGTTGCACTTCATACACTCCACCACCGGATCAGAAAAGCCCGCACCGGTGTGACCGCTCGCCTCCCACACTTTCTCATTCATCAAAATAGCCGCATCAAGCCCGTACATGTCTTCGCGGTCGAGTACAAACATCTTCCACCACTCTCGTTTGATGTTGTTGTTAAGTGCAACACCGAGCGGACCGAGATCCCACGTCCCCCTCAATCCCCCATAAATCTCACTTCCCGGAAAGACAAAGCCCCGCCGTTTTGCAAGCGAGACAATTTTTTCCATAGTGGTTGCTCCTGTCGATTCCATAGGTACCATCACTATATACGAAGTCGCGTAGGTTTCAAGCTCCGTTACGGCTTACGCACTCGTCCTTCAATGAGGGCCGGATTCGGATCATCTTCGAGTGCAGTGGTCAATCGGATGCTCTGTTCGGTGATCGTGGTCTTGGTAAATTGGTCTGTCGCAGTAAAGTGCTGCTCTTCAAGAATTGGCGGTATGGTACCCACTTGGGAAAGACTCGGTAAGAACGACACCTGCACCCACGCCTCTTCATGCGCACCAGCAGCCATCGTGCCAATATTCCATGTCATCGTGCGTGTCACTGCATCATAGGTCACCGAGTCTCCCACCGTCACCATGTCGAGCCAAGTCATGTACTGCGGCAAGATCGCAGTAACTTGTGCATTTGAAAGTGTGTTGCTGCCATTGTCCACCCGAAGAAGATAGGTGTACTGAGTGACCTGTTCAGCAATCGGTGGCACAGGACCACTGTTGGTGAAGGGTCCTTCAGAATAGAGGCCTGCACTGTCAAGTGTAACAGCACTTTCTATCTTGATCGTGCGTGAGAGCGCACCGACAATTTCTTGTGGTACCTTGTCCTCAAAGACACGTTTTGCTTTCACTCCGACTTCGAGTGTGAGTTCAGGCCGACTTCCAATATGTGCTTCTGGACTCAACGAAAGCAGAACAGTCGCGGTTTCTCCCGGCTGTATTTCAGCGAGATCTACAACATCCACAGAATCCCAGCGGGCGATGTTGGTGTTCGAATTATAAAATCCGTTTTGCGCTTCGACGGCGACCTCGTTGAGTGCACTACCGTCAAGCCGCGCCTCTACCACTGCGTCATACAACACCGCATCAAGCGCGTTGGCAAAGATAATCGAAACACTCGCATGGTCCTTCCCGCTGATTACTACAGATTCAGAAGTGTCGCCATTGATGCGAATGGTCGCCCCCAAGAACGGTGCTTCGATGGATACTTCGTGTTCAAGGACTGCGAAAATAGATGAAAGGGTCACGCTGTTGCTGCCGTTCGGTACACCCACCGAAAAAGTGAAGACGCGATCGTCATTTTGTTCGCCGGTGACCTTGCCACGAATAGTGAACGTTATGCGTTCTTCTGGCTTGAGTGCATCAATACGCCAAGTATCCTGACCCGATATCGGCTCGATACTTGCACCCACGTAGCTAAAGCCATACGGGTACACCGCCTTAACGAGCACATCAGAGAGTAGTGTCTGTGCGTTTGAGCCAACAGTGACTTTCATTTCGAGTTCCTGGCCAGAAGAAATGCGCTCAATGGAGTCGATACTGATCACAACTGGTGAGGAGCTTATCTTGAATCGGAACGGCTCGGCATCTTTCGAGAAAGTTGCACCCGAACCCGCAACACGGTATTCCACCGCCACTGTAATGGTTTCCTTGTCATTTTCTTCACCAAAGACCCGTGCAGAAAGCGGAATATTGATCACTTCTCCGGGAGCGATAGTGTTCAGTTGTGTGCGCTCAATATAGAGCTCCTTTCCAATATCGGTTGTGGACTGTGTGCCCCTAGGGTAGGTAATAATGAGCGTCGCGGCTTCAATAGGAATGGTATTTTGGTTTGCAACAGCAACTTGTATTGGCAACTCTTCTCCCCCACCCACCGCAAAAGGGCCCGAGACACTGACCGCAATGTTGTTGCCGGAAATAGTGTTGTTGCCAAACAGCAGAAAAAACACTGAGAGTCCGACAGAAAAAATGAGAAAAATCACTCCTGCGAAGGCAAACTTCATTCGGTGAGAATGCGTCTCTTCTTTTTCTATCAAAACCGCTGCCTCGGGCGCAGGACCAACAGGAGACGGTGCCACATCGTGGGCGGAGACAGACGACTCCTCATGCCACGCGCGTGGAACCGCTGCTGCCCGCACGTTACTCTCGGCTGATTCAAGTGTATGACGCTGGTACGATTCATGTTGTACACCACGTTCATAGAGCCGCGTACGCAGCTCGTCGATATTTTCAGAGTCGTCCACATGTTCACGCACTTCTTTCATGTGTGCATTCTTCCGTTCTTCCGCTTTCTTGGCAGCGGCTTCTGTATCAGCTTTCTTCTTGGATGTGCTCATTGTGACCAGTATAACATGCGGGCATGCACCAGCTTAGAGCTGACTATGTGCAAGACCGCTCGCAATCACTTTTTCACATTCAGTGCGTGTCGCGTCCGTAAGTTCACCAACCGCATCGGCAAGTGCTGCGGGCGGCAAAAGCGGGACGATGGTAGCGGTCGGGTCAACATATCCAAGCTCGGCCAGTGCCCCAAGGGAGAAAATAAGCTCAAGATCTTTAGGGTCCAGCGTATCGCTTTCTCTGCACGCTGCAATAGTACGATCAAAGAGCGTCGGATGTGGTGTGTCGCCGTGCATTACACGACGCAACAGACGTACGCTCTTTTTTAGAAAGGCACGCACCTCTCGTGAAGGAGCGGTGTAGTAGAAATTCTGAATAGGTTCGACACCAGCAACGCGCCAACCGGTCTTGCCGTGTACCAACGTGCTCCGTGCATACGAAAGGTCCTGAAGTGCGAAGCGCTGCTTTGATCGTTCCTCACGAACACTGCGCGCATTCGCCCAGACCATCCCCGCCTCACGAGTAAAGAGAAGATATGCGCGGTCAGCGGTGTTTCGATCACAACTAGCACACACCAGCGCATCTGTGATGTAGGTTTGGTAGGCCATATTCCTCGAGTAAGTTCTCTATACTTTTTCTATATCAAAACGAAATTCTTCGCTGTCAATAGACACCACTTCCCCTCCCGACACCGTTCCTTCCGTAACAGATTCCGCACCAACAGTCTGCTGTACGTCCCCAAGAAATACCTCCACTAACGCATACGCGGCTGCATCGAGCGTGAGCACAATACGATCGTGCGGATCAAGACCTGTTTTCTTGCGACTCTCCTGAATCGCGCGCACCAACTCACGTACCTGGCCCTCCCGTTTCAATTCAGGAGTGATGGTGGTGTCGAGCAGTACCGCTTCAGAGAGACTGTCATCAACAACAACCTCTTTCACATTAATTTCATCTTTCACGAGCTGCGCAAACGCCTCATCTTTTAGCTTTTCGCTTTTCACTTTCAACTGACTGAGTGGTTGGCGCACTTTAAGATTGTTGGTCGCGCGCGCCTCAAGTGCACTTGATATGACCTCTCGCACCACCGCCATCGTCATGATCACCGCATCGTCCACCGCCGCTCCTTGCGGCCAGTCTGCAAGGTGCACACTCCGACGTTCGTCCGTCACCCCCCGATACACACTCTCCGCAATAAACGGCATCATTGGCGCACTAAGTCGCGCAAATACCTCAAGGACATACCGCGTCGTCGCAAGCGCATACTGCTTGTCAGTTGCATCAGTCCCCTTGAAGCGATCCCGCGAACGACGCACGTACCACGTCGAAAAGTCTTCCACGAAACCACGGAGTGGTCGCGAGGCACGGGTCATGTCGTAGGTATCCATGTACGTGGTCACTTCTGTGATGAGTTGGTTGAGTCGTGCGAGAATCCACTGATCAAGAACGTTAGTACTCGCAAGAGGGTCGGCGGTGCCGTCGTACTCTGCTTTGTAAAGATCGTAAAACTTGTACGTATTCCAAAGAATATTAATGAGTCGATTGTGCACTTCTTTGAGTTCATCATCTTTGAATGATACATCTTCCGCCTGCATCACCACACTACTCATAAGATAGTACCGCATCGCATCAGCACCATACCGATCGAGATTGATGAGTGGATCGGTGTAGTTCTTTTTGGACTTACTCATCTTTGCGCCGTCCTCAGCGAGCACATTTCCGGTTGTTACCACATTCTTAAAACTCGGCTTACCAAAGAGCAACACCGAAACCGTGTGCATGTAGTAAAACCAGGTGCGTGTCTGTGCAATGTATTCAGCAATGAAGTCCGCTGGAAAGGCGTGTTGAAACTCCGCTTCATTTTCGTGCGGATAGTGGCGCGCTGCAAACGGCATTGCGCCCGACTCCACCCAACAGTCAATTACCTCAGGAATGCGCTCGAGTGGCGCACCGTCGGTATCGACGAGTGTGATCTCATCAATATACGGCCGATGGAGGTCAAGCTCGTAGTTGTCGTTATGTGGCAATGGTACAAATGGAAGTTCGCGAACCTCTGCATTGCCGTACCGCTTACCGTCTTCATCATGATCGAACGCGGTGGAGGCAAGCGCGAGACCGTCATTAAGAGCACCAAACATCCGAAGCGGACAGTTGTGCGCAATAACGAGAATGGTTTTGCCGTGGTACATCTTTTCTGTGTCATACAAGAAATCCCCAGCGCGACGCTTCACGTCATCCCACGACTCACCCCCTTCCGGACGCACGGTACTCCAGTCGTCGCTCGCGTCGAGAAAGGCGTGGTATTCGGAAACCGGACCGCCGTTGTAGGAACCTGTCCCCAACTCACCAATACGTTCGTCATATACGATATCTGCGGTAGCAATGCCAAGACCCTCTGCAACCAGTTCTGCCGTCATCCGAGTGCGCTGAAATGGCGACGCAATAATGAGATCAATGTTTTTGTCGAGGAGACCAGGAAGAGCGTCTTTGACCTGCCTCAGGCCTGTTTCAGTCAGCGGATTATCTTCATCACGACTACTACTCGCTCTATTGGCAACATTTGATTCTGCTTCACCATGTCGCATCAAAAAGTAGGTGTTGCCGGAACGCTGTACATGTTCACGAATGTCCTTAATAGAGCCGAACACCCGCACGTCACCAGTAGTTTTGTTTTTCCAAATCGGTAGTGGCGTTGCCCAAAAACGATTACGTGAAATAGTCCAATCGGGCGCACTCTCAAGAATGTGCTGGTAGCGGCCATGTTTGAGGTGCTCGGGATACCAATTAATATCCTCGTTGGTTCCTTGCATCGCCGCTTTGATTTTCTGGGTATCGATAAACCACGAGGTGATCGCGTTGTAGAGAAGTGCAGTGCCACAGCGGTAACAGTGCGGATAGCTGTGTGTATACATTTCTTTTTTGAGCAGGAGCCCCCGATCTTCCAAATCCGCTTTTATAAGCTTTTCTGATTGTTTGAAATATTTTCCTGCAATAAACGCCGGCACATCGGATGTGAAATGTCCCGCCGCATCGAGAAGCGGCACCATCGGCAGGTCGTGTATAAGACCAAGCTGATAGTCATCCTCACCATAAATCACGGCAGTGTGCACGATACCAGTACCATCGCTTGTGGTGACAAAATCCGCCGGAAGTATGTGGTGTGCGAACACCTTCCCCTGTTCGGTGACTTTTGGAATGTCGTACAGTGGCTCGTACGAAAGACCGACCAAATCCTTTCCGAGAACGGTCTGTTTAGAATCGGTGCCAGTATCATTTCCCACACTTCCGTATACTTCTGACAGGCGGTCTTGAGCGACAATGTGTGCTGTGCCATCGATCGAAACGATGCTGTACGAAATGTCCTCCCCTACTGCAAGTGCAACGTTCCCAGGCAGTGTCCACGGAGTCGTTGTCCACGCCACCACGTACACGTCGCCCGTAAATCCGATTTTTTCTGCATTCGTCACCTTAAACTTCACATACACTGATTCTTCACTCACGTCTTTGTATGAATTGTCCATCGCGATTTCTGCCTTCGAGAGTGGCGTCTCACAGTGTGGGCAGTACAGAAGCACCTTGCGCCCTTCGTAGAGATGGCCCTTTTTGTGCATCTCGCTCACAAACCACCACACCGACTCCATGTACGTGTTGTCCATGGTCTTGTACGCATCATCATACTCAACCCACCGTCCGATGCGGTTCACATACTGTTTCCAGTCGTCTGCATACCGGAGTACCGATGCACGACATGCTTCATTAAATTTCTTGAGGCCGAGCTCTTGGATGTCTTTTTTGCTTTTGAGCCCGAGCTCCTTTTCGATCATGTTTTCAATCGGCAGTCCGTGACAATCCCACCCCCACCGTCGTTCGACATGATAGCCCTTCATAGTCCAGTACCGGCCGACGACGTCTTTGATCACCGATGAGAGTAGACTCCCTACATGTGGCAACCCTGTTGCAAAGGGCGGCCCATCATAAAACACAAAATCACCCTTCGGTGATTCCTTCGTAAGACTGGTAGTAAAAATGTCTCCTGTCTCCCAAAATGCCAGTACTTCTTCTTCACGTAATGCTGTTTCGCTCTTGGTGACTCCTGCAGGAGTTTTTTCTTTTCCGTGTGTTGTATTCATGGTGTGGTATGTATATCAGACATACCATTTCTCGGTAGTATACAAAGAAATGGCGCACCTAAGGTACGCCACCCATCCTACCACGAAGTCCCCAAAACAAAAGAGTGCCGCCCCTGCACCTACACACCCCAACATACCCAGATAGTATGCTATACCAGTATATCATACTAAAGGTGTTTTCAGTTGCGCCAACCCTGTCCTACACGCACGCCGTTCCACACACAAGATAAAGGGCGCATCTGATGTTGCGCCCCCATTCGTCCTCTCCTACTCAACCCCTTCAGAAGTCCATATCATAGTCACCCGCTTCATTTGCGCCCGTGTTTGTATAACTTTCCGTTCGCAGTCCGTTCTCTTCAGTGTTTCTCAACGTCCGCTTCCCAACAACGGCAGGGTGGTGTTTCCCGCTCCGAAACTCAATGCCTCCGAGATGGTCGTGAGACGAGGTTTCCTCCCCGTCTTGATCGTTGTTCATGGTATGTGCCTCCGGATTCTTCATCTTTGGATTTTTTAGGAGAGTACGTAATGTACCCTCTTCCCTCATTAGACACCCACACTGCTATTCATGCAAAACTTTCCTGGGGAAAGGTAAGGGGCCAGCAACTTGCGCTGCTGGCCCTCGGATTTGCCGCTTCGTGTGAGACTACACGAAGACGGAGGATGGTGGTCGATGGTGGCCATGATCGCGGCCCGCGCGCATACCCCGCCGAAGTTTTGTAGCACTTCGTCTGGCAATATGCCATTCGTGCCTTTTCCTCTTGACTCCCTTCATTCTTCTTGCACGACTGTTACGTCGCATAGGACACCTCTTTTTTTTGACACCACCACCGCGGCAGCGTCTTCAACAGAGCACGGTACTACACCGCCGGATAGTTGTAAAGCTGTCGTTTAAGGTTCAGGACATGCTTTCAGCTACATCTTCTCAGGCGCTTTGATACCAAGCATCCAAAGGCCGTTTTTAAGAGTAATTCCCGCCGCTTCAGCAAGTGCCGTCTTGTATGGCGCATATTCGTCGCTCGCATCAGCGATTTTTTCTTGCGCGTAGAATGTATTAAAGGCCCCCGCGAGCTGGGTCAGGAAAGTGGCGACGAGGTGCGGTGCGCGTTCCTCACCCGCAGTGCGTACCACCTCTGGAAAGCGGTACAGCAGTCGCTCAACCCCGTACGACTGTTCAGGAGCACCTTTGACCGACGGGGTAATGCCTGCATCAGCCGCCTTCTCCAGCACCGACTGAATGCGTGCATGCGTGTACATCAAATATGGCCCTGAATCTCCTTCAAATGAAAGTGACTTCTCGAAATCAAAAACAATATTCTGACCGGCAGCAACCCTCAAGAAGCTATACTTTATCGCACCAACGGCAATATCTTCTGCAAGATCATCGATATCACCATCCGGAATATCCCGATTTGTCTCTGTAATCTTCTGAAGCGCGATCTGCTTCACCTCTTCAAGCATTGTTTCAGCAAGCGGTACGTTCCCGAGGCGAGAGGACACCTTCCCGTCTGCAAAACGCAACCTGCCGTGCTGCCAGTATACCGACCGCTCACCCCACTCTCCATGCACAAGCTCAGCAGCTTTTTTGATAACTTCAAAATACTGCTTTTGCTCCATGTCAGTAATCACTACAGACAGGTCTGGATTGTATTTTTCAAACTTCCATTTTATAAGCCCAATGTCTTTTGCTTCGTAGAGTGGCAGACCAAGAGAGGTAACAAATACTCTGGTATGTAGGCCATAGTCTTCACCCTTAAACACGACAGCTCCCTCTGACTCACTGAAGACATCCGGCATATTTGCCTCAACGATTTCCTTACCAAGGATACCTGCTTCGCTTTCAAAGAAGGTATCCGAGAAGACAGAGCCGAGACGTGCCGTCATGACTCGGAAATAGTTCAGGCTCGTCTCTCGTCCTTTTTCATACACATCCCACACCTCTCCTTCATGTTTGATATTGAGACTCTTGTTTATCTCAATGATTTCTTCTTTTGCCTCGGCGGATTCTTCGTATGCCTTCGTGCCGGCAACATATGCATCACCGAGCGTCCGTATGTCTGACGGATCCGCCCCTGTTTGCACAAGGGACCATACGGCTTTTGCGACACCCAAGGAGATATCTGATGGATACGCCATGTCTATAGACACTGCGCCGGCGCTTTGCATCAAGCGTGAAAGCGATTCCCCTATAGTAATGTTGAGTAGGTGCCCAATATGAAATGGTTTGTACAAATTGGGAGCGCTTTTCTCAATCAAAATTGTCTGCCCTTTGAGACTGTCGTTATGGCCCCACGTTCCTTTTAGTTTTTGAGCTTCCGCGATTTTTTCTCCGAAAAAATCGCGGGTTAGGAAAAAGTTTATGAACCCGGGGCCAGCAATTTCAATACGTTCCACTTGCGGGATTTTTTTCTTTCCAAGAAATGTGACAATCTCCTCTGCACAGGAGCGCGGACTTTTGCCTAATGCCTGCGCACTCACTAGTGCTATGTTTGTCGCATAGTCACCGTGTGCGGTATCAGCAGGATGTTCAACAGAAAAAGAAATGTCGGTGACACCGAGCTCACGGAGTGCTGTGTGTAATGCTTCTCTAATTTCTGTTTCCACGATATCTACAGTACCCAATTACCTACTCCGAATCAATCCTTGTCTCAAAGCCACGCGGTGTTTTGTGTTCTATTTCAAAGGTTTCGCGGCCAATAACCTGCCCGCGTGGAGTCTCCACCGTACACCGCCACAATCCTTCCGAGTACGCATTGATTGCGGTATACCCACGATATCCGCCATCCCTACCACCCGCTATTGAGTATGAAAGCCGGTCGTGTTCGACCCATGTCTGACTCTCTTCATCATACTTTTCCCAGCGGTGGTACACATCGGTTGCGAGGCGTGCCGGAGCAAAGACTGATGCGTAACAATACACACTGTCTCCCTCCCCATAGTTGAAGTGTGTGTCTGAGTCACGGAAAAATTCCCACCAGTGTGTCTTTTCGTATGTCAGTTCGTACGATCCGTCCTCCAATCGCTCCACGTTATGAAACATGCCAATGTCTTTGAGTGAGAGCGGAATCGGCGGAATAAGGTTGGAAAAATAAAGAAAGTTCAGTGACGCAAAGATGATACCGATTGTAAACACAATTGAACGCATCTGGAACATAATGTAGTTCGGCACGATACGTATGAGGAGTCGGAAAAACCAGTACATGATGAAGAGTGCTAAGAGACCACTCCCCACGAAGACCCAAGCACCCATCTTTCCGGTAAGGACCGGAATCACCAGCACTAAGTACGAAAAGAGTCCCACAAACAAGACCGCGAGATTGAATACCAGCCGTCGCGCACGATCACGAATGGTCTCGTTTCCGAATATGACGACGAGTATTAAAAGAAGGAACGGCCAGCTCGTGTAAAGTGTGCCACTTCTGCTATAGAAAATAAGCATTCCTGAGAGCAAACCTCCGAAAGCATACTGCACCACGAGCGGTGCATACATGCGCAGCCGTTGGCTCGTCGCTTCACCAAAACGATTGGCGGTGCCGGCGTAAAGCGCAAGCAAGCTGGCCATCGCGAGCACAACATACGTAAACAAAATGACGTTATCAAAAACCTGATCGACACGGTTAAGTGTAATGTTGTCGATAACAAACCCGAGAAGGAATGCGATGGTCAACCAGTGCTTGCGCACATGTACCATCTTTTCTTTCGTCACTTTGTAAAAGCGGAGTACCATGTGTCTGTTATTGTACAGGACTTGTCACCGATGAAAAACTCACGCGACCCCAAAGGGGCCGCGTGAGTTTTCCCAGTTGCCACTCCTACACGAACGACTCTGGAACCGGAAACGCTGTCGCAAGTCCCACGACCTCCTCTTTGAGTTGCTTTTTCTTTGTCTCGTTGTTGATGTCCTTGAGCACTTCCACCATGATCTCAGCTACACGCGTCGCCTCCCCCTCGTACATACCGCGTGTGGTAATTGCCGGTGTACCGAAGCGTATCCCCGATGGATCAAGTGCTTTGCGCGTATCGTTTGCAATCATATTTTTGTTCACCGTGAGACCCACTGCATCAAGGGTAGTCTCTGCTTCTTGGCCGGTAATACCAAGCGACCCATAGACATCAGCAAGAATGAGGTGATTTGAGGTACCACCTGCAAGCATACGGATACCTGCCGCCCGAAAGACCTCTTCCATTGCTTTCGCGTTTTTCAATATCTGCAGTGCGTACTCCTTGAAACTCGGGTGCGACGCTTCACCAAACGCAACCGCCTTCCCTGCAATAAGGTGTTCGTGTGGGCCTCCCTGAAGCCCAGGGAATACTGCGCGATTTATTTTTTTTGCGATTTCCTCATCGGTATTAGTTAGAATCATCCCTCCACGAGGACCGCGAAGTGTTTTGTGTGTCGTGGTAGTAATAACATCGAACCCATCGTCGAATGGATTTCGTGCAACACCGGCAGCAATAAGTCCTGCGATATGCGCCATATCTGCCACCGTGTATGCACCTACCTCTTTCGCGATCTCGACAAACTTTGTGTACTCAAGCTCTCGACTGTACGCAGAAAAACCAGCGAGAATGATTTTTGGTTTGTGTTCGTGTGCGACTGCGCGGAGTTCATCATAATCAATCTCTCCAGTATCGACATCTTTCATTTTGTACCGAACAAAATTGAACACTTTGTTGATCGACGTTGTTGGGTGCCCATGGGTCAGGTGTCCACCATGCTCAAGGTGCATCCCAAGGACCGTATCACCTGGCTCAAGGAGTGCGAAGTACATCGCCATGTTTGCAGGCGCGCCCGAAAGCGGCTGCACGTTTGCAAACTGACAATTGAACAGCTGCTTCGCTCGGTCAATCGCCACCTGCTCTACTGCATCGGTGAATTCTTGCCCCCCATAGTATCGTTTTCCGGGATACCCTTCAGCATACTTGTTATTAAGGATTGAGCCGTTCGCTTCGCGAACGGCTCGCGAAATGTAGTTCTCACTCGGAATCAGCTCAAGCCCTTCCGCCTCACGCTGTTCCTCTCCCATAAGGGCATCGTAGATTTCTTTGTCCTGTTTTTGAATGTAGTTGTAGTCCTGCATAAATAAAAAGCTAGTCTGAATAAAAAACGAACTGTGCCTTATTTACAACATACGCTACATTACCGATTATCGCCGTCTCCATGCAGCACACCTCGGTCTTTTCGAGACTGTAATTTTTCAATATTTCGTGAAGCAATGGTCTCAAGCTCGAGTCCAAGCTCACTTGCAAGCTGTGCGAGATACCACACTACATCACCCATCTCCTTCTCAAGATTGTCTCTGCGATCTTCCGGAATGTCACTCGCTTTTGAAACAGCGGCATCTCGCATAAGTTTCTTTACATGCTCAATAACCTCTCCAGTCTCGCCAGCAAGTCCCAGTGCCGGGTAGATAAAGTTCTCTCCAACATCCGGATAAATGGCTGTCTCACGGGCCCTTTTTTGATATTCAGAAAACTCCATGGGACCAGTATACCAAACCAATAAAAAGCGTATAGTTTGTCTTATCTTAAGAGGTTCACCGCTTGACGCAACATGCCTTCTTCACTATCAGAGGCATCTATCGTGTGACAAGTGAAGTGTGAATCAATATGTGCCTGTGCTTTTTTCATACCCTCTCTTACTTTCTCATGAAACTCGATTGCTGCTTCATCAAAGATTGTCTTCTTTTCACCTCGACCATCAACACGAGCGAGTCCTGCGGCTGGGTCCAAATCGCAAAAAAAATAAATACATTGATACGGCCGCAATTGCTCGACTACATATTTGTGGAGGTCAGCGAAGATATTCTCCAACAACGTGTCCCCTAGAGCATATACCTGGTATGCGTACGAGGAAATTTCAAACCGATCACTGATTACCGTCTTGCCGCTACTTAATGCTGGCAAAATCACTCGCTCCAAGTGTTCAAAACGTGCCATATAGTGACCAAGTAGTTGGGCAGCAGGAGATAGGTGATGATCAATATTGCTATCTTTCTCAATAAGGAGAGATCTTATTTTTTCACCCCATGGAGTACCCCCCGGCTCACGAGTACAAACAACCCGCAGACCCGTTCCTGAAAGCTCCTTCTCTAAATTTTTTACCAGCGTTGATTTACCGGCTCCCTCGCCCCCTTCGAGAATTATAAGTCTTCCTACTTCCATGATTCATCTACATCGTCAAACTGATGGTTGACGATATTACGTTCACTTTCTTTATTAAAAAGCTCTTCACTTCCTTCCGCAAGATACACATGCTGTATCCCAGCGTCCACCATACTGTCCCAGCACGGCTCGCAACACCACCAATGCCCCCACAGATATAAATCTGCACCTTCTATATCCTGACCCTTAGAAAGAGCGTCGGCAATAGCCCGAGGCTCACTGTGGTTTTTAGGATGACACCCTTCACATTTATCATAATCTGTGCCCGTTTTGCTACCCAGTTTTTTTCGTTCACATTCATTGTTTTCATGATAGTCACTACCGTTGGCACCAAATCCAACGATTTCGCCCTCTACTACCACCACAGAACCTGTGGGCATGTGCCTGTCTAAAGAATGTTCAAAGGCAAACCTCTTAGCCGCCTGAATAAATTCATTATTCATAGGCACATATTCTATCTTTCGTCCCTCAGGAATATAGGGATATTCGATCGGTTTCTTTTTGAGCCCTTCGCCTCCTTCCATACAATCAATGCTTAACTGATTTTGCGAATTGTACCACACAAATACAAGTAACGGAGTCTGTTCACCTTCTCTGATTCCTGTAAAATTACACCATGAGCCGTTTTGATGAAATTTACCAAAACACACTAGAAAATATCCTCGAAAATGGTATCCGGGAAGTGAATGAACGCACCGGGCATGAGACAGCAACCCTTCCAGGGGTGAGCTTTAGTATCGATATTGAAAAGGAAGGTTTTCCGCTCCTTTCTCTTAGAAAGATTCCGGTACAGATGTTTGTTGCGGAACAAGTATGGTTTATTGCTGGCCTTCGGAAGCCGGGCGATTTTTTGCGAGAATATACAAAGATTTGGGATGGTTTTACAAACCCCGGAGACACTGTCACGGTTGCCTATGGGTACCGCTGGAGACACCATTTCGGGCGCGACCAACTTGGAGACTTGGTACAACTGCTTGAGAATGAACCAAGCTCAAGACATGGTGTTGTGCTTGCATGGGACCCGGGCAGCGATGGCCTAGGGGGGACGAAACGAGCAAATGTTCCCTGCCCTTTTGCCTTTACCGTCAATATTGTTGGGGGGAAACTTCACCTTCACAATATTGTCCGCTCTAACGACATGATGCTCGGCAACCCTGCTGATGTTGCAGGTTTTGCACTTTTGCAATGTATCCTTGCCCAGAGACTCGGCGTGCGACCAGGAATATATACTCACTCAATCTCTAATGCCCATATATACGACATCCATTACGAAGCTGCACGGGAAGTTATTAGTCGTAAGAGTACACAGAAAGCAATTACACTTCAGTTACCCCCAAATACCTTTATACGCTCTGAAAAGAAAGATGGTGCACTTGTGGAGGAAATTATGGAAGATATCATGAAACAATATACACCCCTCGATCCAATTAAGGGCATTAAAATAGTATTGTAAAAATATGTCAGTATTAACACAGCAGGAAATATTGGAACGAGTCAAAGCAGGTGATATTGCTATTGAACCCGGCATCGATGTGTTCCAATTACAAGCACACTCTGTCGATCTGCGTCTCGGGTTCACATTCATGATTCCTAAACACTACGTTATGACCAAAGAGGGTCGCGAGGCGTTGCGAATCGACCCTCTTCGAAATCATGGTCCTGAGTATTTTGATGTAATAGAGCTTGAGCAAGGACAATATTTTGAACTTTTGCCAGGAGAACATGTTTTGGTGTCTTCTCTGGAGAATATAAAAGTACCAAATGATCTGATGGCGATACTATACCCACGCTCTTCCGTAAACAGAAAAGGCTTGTCTGTGGACCTAACTGGTATTATCGACTCCGGTTACGAAGGTGTATTGACTCTGCCGGTGCGGAATAACACAGCATCTCAAATTATCCGCCTATATCCAGGAGAGCGATTTTGCCAGGTTGTATTTGAAAAACTTTCACACGAGGTAGAAGCCCGAAAAAGTCGGTGGCACAAGAAAGATGTCGTGGAAAAGGGCGAACAAGAAAAGAGTGACGAAATGGAGTTGGTTCTTCAGGGGAAGATACGGGAGCTCAAAAAAGATTTTGCAGTAAAGAAAGATGTTTAAAGGGGATGTTAAAAAACCGCGACTATCAACCATTGCGGCGATTGGAGAAAATCGTGAGCTTGGCAAGAAAAACGAGCTTATTTGGCGGATTCGAGACGACCTAAAGCGTGTCAAAGACCTAACAACCGGCCACCCAATCATCATGGGACAGAAAACCTATGAATCGATTGGTCGCCCCCTCCCCAACCGAACAAACATCGTCCTCACCCAAGACCCAGACTATCGGCCAGAAGGGTGCGTGATGGCCCTCTCACTAGAAGAGGCTCTTTCAAAAGCTCAGGAAGTTGAAGACGAGGAGATTTTCATCTTCGGAGGAGCATATGTCTACACCCAAACGATCGACATGGTAGACAGACTCTATCTCACCCGTATTCATGACACTGACCCTAATGCTGATGCTTTCTTTCCAGAGTACGCTGCGTTTACGAAAGTAATCGCGCAAGAGTTGCGAGACCAGGATGGACTGGAATACGAGTGGCTAACGCTAGAGCGGGAATAGAAAAAGCCCGTCCGCTAAGCGGACGGGCTTTTTCTATTCTTAGCTCAGAGAGTCAGTTCTTCACATGTACACCCATCGAACGACAGGTTCCTTCGATGATTTTCATTGCAGCGTCAATGTCATTTGCGGAAAGGTCCTGCATTTTTTCTTCGGCAATCTCGCGAATTTGTGCGCGAGTAATGTCGCCAACCTTCGATAAGACATTTTTGCCTGACCCCTTGTCCTTACCGATCTTCTTCAAGATGAGTCGTGATGCCGGTGACGTCTTGGTAATGAAATCAAAGCTTCGATCTTCGTACACGGTAATCTCTACCGGAACCACTTCGCCCATTCGCTCTCGTGTTTTTTCGTTGAACTGGTTGACGAATTCACCAATGTTAATACCCGCCTGACCAAGCACCGGACCAAGTGGTGGCGCTGGGGTAGCTTTGCCACCAACCGCCTGCACCTTGAGTTTTTTTAATATTTGTTTTGCCATCCTAAATGTTGCTTATAGATTGTGATGTGTAAGCCGTTCCATAGCCAGCTCGACACAGTAGAAGCCCGCTGATAGTACAGAAAACGGATTAGTTTTGCAAGTATATAAAATAAATCTTACTCTTTCGCCTCAAAGCTGAACGTGACGCTTTTTAATCCCTCTTCACCATACATCTCCTTGATTCTGCTCATGACTGATTTAATTGCGCCAAAGAGCTCATGTGCCATGTGACTTTCGGCACCCGTTTTTTCCACACTAATCACCCCAATAGATGTCCCGTCCACAAAACACTCCAATATCCCACAACGGCGCTTGGTCGGGATCGACCACAACATGTGTTTCTCGTTTTCCGATAGTGCAGACGCCTCCAGGTATGTCTTAAAACCATTGAGTGACGCTTCTTCATCTCGTAATCGTTCAATTATCCGAGCAAACTCACTCACCGGAATACCCCCCCTTTCAAGCTTCTGCATCTTTTCAGCAAGTGCAATCACTGTTCTGTCTGTGGCGGGTTTATCAGCCGTACCAAGTAACAGTTCGTATGCTTCCCATGCCTGACTCGCAGTTACCTCTAAACCTCGCAAGAACTCGACAAACCTCTCGGACTGTTTCCCAAGATTCGCTGACTCAAAAGAAGACAAACTCATACGGCTGTATTATACCAAAGAAAGCACGTAGCGAAAAAGACCCCACAGGGGTCTTTTTGTCCGCCTATAAAACGCGAAGTGTCTACACCTTCTTAACTTGCAAGAAATCAAGCTCAACCGGTGTCTCTCGTCCAAACATAGAGACAAGTACCTTGACCTTACCGCGCTCTTCGTCGATTTCGCCCACCTTGCCCTCAAGTTCCTTGAACGGACCGTCGGTAATGATGACCATATCTTCCGGGGAGAGGTCCATGTGGTGCTTCGGCGCATCGTCCTGCATACGGTTCATGAGTGCGTCGAGCTCATCTTGGCGAAGCGGTACCGGCTGCGTACCACTACCAACAAATCCAGTCACTCGTGGCGTATTGCGCACCACGTACCACGAATCATCAGTTACAATCATTTCCACGAGAACGTACCCCGGGTACACTCGCTCTTCCTCGGTGACGCGCTTTCCTCCTTTTACACGAATCTTCTTTTCAGTTGGAACCACGACATCAAAAATGCGATCCTGCATACCAAGAGATTCAATACGCTGCTTCAAATTACGCGCAACCGCGTTTTCATATCCTGAGTAGGTGTGAATTGCATACCATTGACGTTCGCCGCCTGTTTGTTGTTTTGCCATAGTGTAGGTAGTAGTGGGTGGTTAGTGGTAGATAAGATTGTATTGCCACAAGTACAACTGACTACTGGATAAACCAATCGAGACCCTGACTGAAGAGGTAGTCGAATGCACCAGTAAAGAGTGCAACCAGTATCGAAATACCAATCACGAGCGCCGTGTACGTTGCCGCCTGTTTGTACGAAGGCCACGACACGTGCTTGAGTTCGGTTTTTGTATCTTTGAGATAGTTGATAAATTTTGCCATGATCTCGAGAAAATTAGCCAAATTAAAACGCCCCGAGGGGCGATGAGAACATAGTATAGGAAGCTAGACCAACTGTCAATTGGCCGACGTCCGCGTAACTACATTCATGAATTAATTCAGTAATTAATTCATGAATTTTCTACGGGACACAAAACGCCCGCGGCAAAGGCCGCGGGCGTTCCTCATACTTCGCTACGTTATCGGATTTCGTAACTCACGGTCACTCGGGAGGTGTACGTGGTTTCCCCCACAGGAATCTGCGGGGCAATTTCTTCAACATCCGCCTTCATGCTCATCGTGTCGTACATCATTTCGCCACCGTAATACATCGGACTATCTTCCCAGAAGCTAATGACCCGCACAAGTCGGACACCGAGCGCGTCGGCAAGCTTTTCTGCTTTCTCTTTAGCATCAACAATCGCGGCGTCACGCGCTTCAGCACGCAGCACATCTTCATCGTCAATAGTGAACTGCACACCAGAGATATTGGTCGCGCCGCGTTCACCAACACCGGAAATGAGGTCACCGACAGTGTCGATATCACGGACCTTTACTTCGATTGATTGTGAGACCTCGTATCCTCGCAGCACCTGCTCTGCTCCCGGACAAAACGACCCATTCGGACACACCGGCCGCAGATAGTCGTATCGAGGGCTGAGATTATAATATTGCGTTTTGATATCCGCATCTTCTATTCCTTCTTCTTTGAGGTAGTCAAGGATCGCGTTTATTGCCTCGGCCGATATTTGCTTCGCTGTCGCAGCATCCTCGGCTTCAGCACTGACGCCAAATGAAAACTGTGCGATGTCAGGACGGGCGATCACCTCCCCTTCACCCGTGATTGAGATGGTTCCCTCGTTCATACTTACATGATCCGCCTCTTTGAGTGTCAGATACGTGTACGCGGCAAGCGCAACAGCAATCATCACAAGGACAACCTTTTTAAGACCGCGGTGTGATCCGTGATGTCCGTAACATCCATGACATCCTTGCGTATCACACGATACACACGCCCCCTTCTGATTCTCTGTTGTTTCCATAGTGTTGTACTTAAAACTTAACCTTGTGCTAATCCCGTAAACGCAGACCACCAGGTAACCCGGTCAGTCCCGCACACTCGCTCAAACTCTGCAGTGTCGTAAAGCGTGACACCAGTGTTGAGCGACTGTTCTTCCATTAAATGATACATGATAGCGTCTTCCCCTTCAACATGACCAAGCGAAAGTGCGTGTCCGAATTCGTGCGCCAAGACCAGCACCAGCTCTGCATACGAATCATATTGGTAGATATGAATAGCGTCTCCCTGATAGTCCCCCTGTGTAAACTCGCTGCTTTCACTGAACTGATTATTGTATTCTTCAACAATCTCGTTGTAGTCGCCAATGATCGAGTTTCCGCGTGCACCGATTTGATTCATACGATCTACGAGCGTATTAAGTTGATCGGCTATATCCGAAAGTCGAGCCTGCTCTTCTTTGAGTACCTTTTGTTCCTTATTGAGACGCCCATAGATGTCGGCTGGCGCGCCGCCCGCCTCATTCCACTCTTCAACCTCTTCGTTGTGAGCATTCAGACGTTCTTCATACTCCTGTGTTTGCTCTTCATACGAACGCTTTAGCGTATCGTACTTGGCGAGAAGATCCGCATACTGTTTTTGCACATCATCACTGCGATCCTGCTTTGCCTCAAGGATCTCTCGAAGCACCAACTCAGCGTTAGTATTCTGTTGTCGGTCGTCAAATACGAAATCAATTGGTAGTCCCTCTGTCTCAGAATAGGTAAACAAGTCGAGCCCGGTAGCGTCCTCCCACAGTGCCTCCGCCTGTAGTGCAGCATTTCGGGCCGTATCAGGAGCAAGACTAAAGCTCGCTGGGATGGCTCCCACATGGTAGACAATCGGTACCGCACACACCGCTTGAGCGGTATAGTACCAGTAGCCAGCACCGAAGAGTGTGGCAACGATGAGTATGATAGCGAGTCTTTTTCTCATAGAGTATATAAAATCCTACACGCACTCGAGAGAAAATGCCACCCCACAATAAAAGAGCGAGCAAATATTTCTGGCAAACAAAAACAGCAGCTCTCTGGACAAGCACCTACACACACCTACGTCTTTCTGTTGAAGTGCACACTAGTTGCTATGCTCCTTTATTCACTTCACCATTGGAGTGCGCCGCCGGTTTGGTACTCCGTCACACGTGTTTCGAAAAAGTTCTTTTCCTTTGGAAGATCAATCGCCTCACTCATCCACGGAAATGGATTTTCAACATTGAATTGCGGCGCAAGACCGACACGCGCAAGACGTCGATCAGCAATGTGTTCGATATACTGCTTGAATCCTTGGGCATTCATACCAAAAATACCACTTGGAAAAACATTTGCCGCGTACGTGTATTCGAGTTTTGCTGCCTCCACGATCCAATTTATGATTTTCTCCTGAAATTCTTTCGTCCAAAGCTCCGGCTGCTCTTCTTTAACAGCATTAATGAGCTGGCAACCGAAGTTGAGATGCATCGATTCGTCCCGCATGATGTATTGAATCTGTTCGGCAGAACCAGTAAGTTTGTGTTGTCGCTGAAAACCAAACACAACCGCAAACGAGCTGTAGAAAAAGATGCCTTCGAGAATAAGCGAAAACACACACATGTTTTCCAAGAATTTTTGATCCGCTTCGAAGGTTCCGGTCTTGAAGTCTTTATCGAAGATTCCTTCATTGAAACTCAAGATAAAATCTGCCTTTGCATAAATCGAGCTGTTTTCTCGATACATGTTGAAGATCTTCGACTCGTCCATAGCAAGCGACTCTACAATATATTGGTACGCGTGCGTGTGAATTGCTTCCTCATACGCCTGTCGCAAGAGGTACATGCGAATTTCTGGACTTGTAATGTGTCGATAGGTCGCAATTACAATATTGTTCGCAGCAATGGAGTCGGCGGTGGTGAAAAATCCAAGCACTGTCTCAAACGCATGTCGCTCATCGGTCGTGAGTGCGGTGGTACTCTTCCACTGTTCGATGTCGAGTTGCATACCAATCTCCGTTGGAAGCCAGTGGTTTGCGTTAGCAGCATTGTAGTAATCCCACGCCCACGCATGTTTCATCGGATACAGCTGAATAACATCCGCATCTTCCCCGTTAATAACGCGCCGTTTGTTTATATCAACAGGTGCGGCTCCTTTTTTGATTGGCATAGTGTTTACGACACGTTAGTTGATAGTAACTTCCTTAGGACTGACAAGTATAACATCCTCACTCTAAGACAGGGATTATTGACATGACTCGCAAAGGGCATCCCCTGCGATGTGCAATCGTGGCGCTGTCCCGGCAGTACGGACTGGCGCGGCTACTACTTGTTTTTCTGCGTCTATTTTTTCTTTAGTGATCGGTGACGGTGTAGGCAGCGGTGACAAAACTGGTGCTGACGTTGCTACCGGAGCAGCCGACACGGGTGCCACTGCAGGAGCGCTGTCCCCCTTCTTACGAAGGTGGGTCCCTTCTGTCCCAACTGTCGATTTTTCTACCTGCGTTGCACCAAGCGATCGAAGGTAATACGTTGTTTTAAGTCCCATCTCCCATGCATATACGTACAATTCTGACAATTCTGAACCAGATGTGCCTCCAAAGAAGATGTTGAGTGACTGGGACTGGTCAATCCACTTACCTCGCACAGCTGCTGCACGAATAATCCAACGCATATCAATTTCGAATGTTTCCTTGAACTTCGCTTTTATTTCTACAGGAATATTTGGAATATTTGTGAGTTTCCCATCGTTGTACTTAATCGCTTCAAGCATTTCCCTATTCCACAATCCGATCGTTTTAAGTTCCTGCACAAGATACGAGTTCACTACAATAAAGTCGCCGGAGATGTTTGATTTAACGTAGATATTTTTGTAAATCGGCTCAATACCAGGAATGGCACCAGAGATATTGGCTGTGGTCGCGGTTGGCGCAATAGCCATGCAATTTGAATTACGCATACCGTACTGCTTCACATGTGCGCGTACCGGCTCCCAGTCAAGTGACGCGTCCTGCGAAATACCTGTCACAATGCCCCGTTCCGCTTCAAGCAGTGCGACGGTGTCAACCGGGAAAATCCCTCGATCCCATTTTGAACCTTGGTACGATTGGTACGCTCCACGCTCCTTTGCCAACTCGCTCGACGCCATAATTGCGGCGTGTGATACAAGCTCCATGGAAGTATCTGAGAATGCGATACATTCTTCCGAGGCAAATGGAATATTGAGCATGTAGAGCGCATCTTGAAATCCTGCAACACCAAGTCCAACGGGGCGATGTTTCATATTTGAATTGCGCGCCTCAATTGTCGGATAGAAGTTGAGATCAACGACATTATCGAGCATACGCATCGCAATACGGGTAGTCTCGCGAACTTTCTCCGTATCGAACACCCCATTTGTCACGTGTGTATGGAAGTGGACGGACCCAAGGTTACATACGGCTGTTTCCTCGGCAGAGGTATTGAGAGTGATTTCGGTACAAAGGTTCGAGCTGTGTACCACACCCACATGATCCTGTGGCGAACGAATATTTGAGGGGTCTTTGAAGGTGATCCACGGGTGACCGGTTTCAAAGAGCATACCGAGCATTCTCTTCCATAGCGCACGCGCCTTGAGGGTTTTGAAGAGTTTTATTTCCCCCTGACGAGCTTTACTCTCGTACTGTTGGTAAAACTCTTCAAACTTCTTTCCATACGTTTCAGTCAGCTCAGGAGTTTCGTCTGGAGAGAAGAGGGTCCAGTCCCCGTCCTCTTTTACCCGCTTCATAAAGAAGTCAGAAATCCACGCAGCCGTATTGATGTCGTGAGTGCGTCGTCTTTCATCACCGGTATTCTTCCGGAGCTCTATAAAATCTTCGAAATCGTAGTGCCAATTTTCCATGTACACTGCTGTTGCGCCACGACGACGACCGGATCGGTTAATAGCGACGGTTACATCATTTGCAATTTTGAGAAACGGAACGACTCCCTGACTTGTCATACCACCACCTTTTATGTAAGAGCCGGTGGCACGGAGCTTACTCCACGCAGTACCGATTCCTCCCGCCCACTTTGAGAGCTGTGCATTGTCTCCGTACACCTTAAAAATGTGGTTGAGGTCATCCTCGACCACATTGAGATAACAAGACGAAAGTTGCGGATGTAGGGTGCCCGAGTGAAAAATAGTCGGTGTAGAAGGGACAAAACGAAGTTCGGACATGACGTTATAGAACTCAACTACACGCGCTTCTTTGTCTTGTTCTTGTAGCGAAATTCCCATCGCTACACGCATCCACATCATTTGAGGTGTCTCGATGACCTTCCCCCTTACCCGCATAAAGTATCGATCATGCAAGGTCTCAACGCCCAAGTATCGAAAGAGGTCGTCCCGTTCTGGCTTAAGTGCGCTAGCAAGTTTCTCAAGGTCGAAATCAAGAAGTGCATTATCGTACACTTTTGCTTCAACACCGCGCTTGATGTTGTGTACGAATGCGCTACGGTACGCACGGTCCCGTTCTTCATCTGTCGCACCAACCTGAACACCCACCGCTTCGTCATGTATCCGAGCACAAAGTTGTCGTGCTGCAACAACTGCATATGCGGGATCTTGTTCTATGCGCGCGCGCAAAATAAGCGTCACTAATTTTGCCATCTCTTTGGTGGTGATACCATCGTACACTTCACGTTCTACCTGGAGCACTATGTCATCAATGGCCACATCCTGTTCGTAACCAACCACGAACACAGAGATGTAAGCACGCATCTTTTCCCGAGAAAACTGTTCGATGGAGCCGTCAGAGCGTTTTACCGTAAGCCGATGTTCTTCGATTTCTTTGACCACCTCTTGTTTGCGAACCTCAGTCTGTCGATAGCGGTACAAGATATACGCCTTTGCAACGGTATAGTACCCGCGCTCCATAAGCGTGTTTTCTACCAGGTCCTGAACCTGCTCGACGGTCGGGCACGGCGACGTTCCCTCACAGAGAGTCTGTAGACGTACAACAACACGGTCAGTCATCTGACGTAGTGTATCTTCGTCTACTACAACACTTTCTGCTGCGAATGCTTTTTTCATCGCAACGCCAATTCTATTTACGTCAAAAGGAACGGTCTGTCCGTTTCGCTTTATAATTTCGGTGATCATACTACCAATCTCATCTAGCTTATAAGTACTCCGAGGTTGCACTGCGACGCGAATTGAGAGAGCTGAAAAGCACGCCACGAATGTCTAACGTGACTAGAAAATAGTGGTGCCTCCAGATGACACACGAAGAGCATGGAGCGTGTGTTACTCGTATAGTAGCACGCATGTTGAGATGTAAAATACCGCCTATTTTCGTCGGAGTGGCTTACTGCAAGGCTTTTTGAAATGCTTGAACCTTGGCAGACTGTGGATAGCAACATTCATAAAAGACCGCAAGTCTTGCGGTCTTTTCAAATTCGTATTCCAGTCCTACTTTTAACCTTTGGGGAGTCGGTCGCGTATGTCTCGAAGCAACACCACCTCCTCACTCGGCTCAGATTTCTTATTTTCTTCAGGGTCCGCTTCCTTCTGATGCAGTGTGTTCATGATGCGCACCACCACAAAAATCACGAGTGCAATGATGACAAAATCAATGATTGACTGAATGAACACGCCGTACGTTATAGACGCGTCTCCTACCTCAGCTGCGAGACCGCTCAAGTCCACACCACCCATAAAAAGTCCGATAGCTGGAGTAATTATGTTGTCAACAAGCGATGACACGATCTTTCCAAATGCGCCGCCAATAACAACTGCGACAGCAAGGTCGATCACGTTGCCGCGCATCGCAAACGCCTTAAACTCTGTAATAAATGATTGCATAAGTATAAGAAAGCCCTAAGTAAATAATTGTAACCACTCTGCCAACCCAAAAGCAATTTGGTATACTCATACTATACTATCAGCTAATCGTAGACTTATGTTAAGCACCAAGACTATCGGGATTATTATCGGAATTATCGTCATTGGCGGAGGTATCTGGTACACAATCAGCGACCATACTGACGATGCATATACGAATGTGGGTGGCGATGAACACGAGGGAATAAACACGCAGCAGGAGTACACAGCAACATCTCCACAATCGGGTTCGGGTTCGTTGGCAAGTTTGTTTGGACGCGGCGAACGAGTACGGTGTGAGTTCAGTAGTTCTGTGGATGGACAACTTTCACAGGGGGTCTTCTATACTGACGGCGACCATTTCCGCGTCGACGCAACACACCAAGCGGATGGCGAAATGCTAACCTCAAATATCATCAACAACGGTGAGTATACGTATACGTGGGGATCATCAGTCGAAGGACAGTTTGCTATTAAAATGCGGACTGGCATGGCGGGCGTTGCCGAAGCACACCCCCCAAGCAGCACGAACGACACGTCTGTAGTTGATATAGACGCAAACGTCATGTATACGTGTGCCAAATGGGCGGCAGATCCTTCTCTCTTTGTGCCACCAAGCAGTGTGACATTCATGGACATCGAAGCAATGATGCAGGGACAAATGCCGGAAGGATTTACCTACCCGACGATGCAATAATCACCCAGTTCCATAACCGAACACACAAAACCGAGTTGGCCAAAGGTCAATTCGGTTTTGTTCTACCGCTTGACTACAAAAACCGCTTCCGCTACGATATGTATATGCGATATACACGCAACATAGTATGGTGGACCGCTTCCA
>JAGQLY010000007.1 GCA_020428905.1 Candidatus Kaiserbacteria bacterium
AATCCCGAGCACATCCGCAGTGTCGGAACGTACGCCGAATAATACTTCAAACGTATATTCCTTATCGAGAGTGTGATACTGCTCCTGTTTTTTGCATTCATCACCAATCAATACTAGCAATTTCCCCGAAGCCATCGGATCGAGCCTTCCTGCATAGGCGAGGGGTATATCGGCCGAAAGCCCAAGAGTTACACGCAGTCGTTCGGCTGCCTCAAGTGGTGTCTCACCAATCCGTTTTTCTATCGTCGCGTATCGCTGCATAGGCGTTATTGTATCAGGTGACAGGGTAGGATAATTCAATTACGGGGCGTTTGTCGGTGGTATTATAGAGGTGACGCCTGCACCTTAGTGCACCGGCACTTTGTCTGTATGTCAACATTCAACGACAAACAGTATATGCTCCATGTTTCTGATGCGCGCAGGGAGTACTATTTGCGTGTCTCACAGAAATCAAGGGCTCACCAAACTGCACATGGCTTCGTGTGGTTTTTGAAGCTCATTACGCCGGATTTCATTATCCCGCATCCGTCACTTTCTGAAAACACGCATATAGTACGACGCCATCCGGTGTTCCATTTTTTTAGAAGGGCCTTCACCGTGTGGCTCATTTTTGCTCTCGCCTTTAGCGGGTTCTTTATGTACACAAAGGTGATAGAAGCGGCGCCGGGTACCTCTGGAGTAAAGAACACACAAACAAGTGACGATACCACGGACACAAACACTGAAGGTGCTGCCAACGCAGCACATGCCAACAAGCTAGACCCAAACACAGGAGGAATAGGTGACAGCACGGAGACACTCCATGTACGTATCGACAACGAATCAGACCCTGGTGCGACACTCCCTGTCGAGGTACGCCTTACTACGGCCGGCGGTGTCGTATCTGGTGGTTATACCCACAATGTGCGCACGCGCATCTATCAGTGTAGTTCAAGTTGTGGTTCCGCTGGCAACTGGTCGCAGGTAGGTTCCGATGTTACGACCCCGGTCTCCATAGCGCTTACTGAAACTGATAGTGGGTGGATCGATACTGGCAACACAATCGCTCTTGGCACTTCGGGTGATATTACCTACTACTCTGTGCTTGCTTGGTCTCAAGACGCTCAGGGGGCAGACCAGTCTGATCCGGCAAGCGCCGACATGCGTGCGAACGCAAATTCAAACCAGTCTGGTTTGGTGTTCACGGTTGGTCCTATCACCGATGATACCGAGTATGAACCAACGAACGGGGCAACCACAGACCCCGTTACTGTAAGCGGTACGATTGGATATGAGTATGGCGCAGTACCGAGTGACTTTGGTGGTACTGGTGATGACGTAACGATAACTTTTTATGATCCTGATGGCGGTGTGGTGGGGACACTTACGCCGACCATTGAGGCAGACGGTGATTTCACTGATACATTTACTCCGACAGAGGGCGATCAACAGAACGGCGAGTGGACGATTCAAGTAGATTTTGCTCATGACGGAGATACAGTGACCGACTCGGTGAATGTCGATATGTTGCTTGCGATTTCAAGTATCAACTACCAGCTCTTTACAGGAGACGATACAACGGCAGCAAAAGAATCTGCCGACTCCGGTGTCGCAAACCTCGGTGCGCCAGTGTTTATAGAAGTGACCCCGCATAACAATAGCGCGGGTACCAATCTCACCGGTCTTGAAGCGGTTTGGAATGTAACTTCGCCACCTGCAAATGTACCGTTGATCTACGATAGCGCAAGCGGCTTACTTAGGGCGACGACCACCATTCCTGCCGGCGTAGCAAATGTCGGTGCGGGAAGTATTAGTGTGACCGGTATAGGCAGAGACAGCGTCACCGCAGCGACGAATATTTCTGGTTTTTCTTCTGATCAGTCCATCACGCTTTCAGATACGTATCAAATGTCCACTTCAAATACAGTGATCAATGACGGTGTGACAACAGACCACGAATTGTACAACCAAGGCGAGACGGTTACGAGTGATGTGTATCTATACAACGTGCGTAATCAACTCATTACAGGCGAGCCGGCAAATTCACTGACACTCACGGTGTTAAGCGATGTGGGAGGCACCGAAGAGACGATTAATAACGAAGATATCGATAGTGGTGGAAATGTGGCATGGAGTTACGTGACCGCTGCCTCGGATAAGAACACTTCTGATCAAATAGGAAGTCCAAAACGTCTCAAGATTGATCAAAACGACGGCAATACAGTCACTTCCGGTGATGAGTGGGGGCTTTCTGATTTGCTCCAAGTCTCTACTACGTCTCTCAGTATTGACGATGGGATTACCACCGATTATGACGTATACAATCAGGGCGAGACAGTCGTGAGTGACCTCTATCTGTTTAATGCGCGAGATGAGATCCTGGCAAGCCAGACAAACGAGTACACACTTGTGGTACTTGATGATGTGGGTGGTACGGAGGAAACCATCATCAACGAAGACACCGACGGTTCGGGAAATCTTGCGTGGAGCTACCTCACTGTCGCTGCTGATAAAGATACCAACGACAATTCAGGAAGCCCGAAGCGGCTACACATCACAGACACCGCAAGCAACACAGTGACGACGGGGAGTGAGTGGGCGCTCTCAAGTTTGCTTACCGTTGACGACATCTTCCATGCGAAGTTCACCACGAGTGTCGATGAGTCCGAAAACTTCATCATTGGTGCCGACAATGTTGTGATCAAGACACACGTTATTGCGGTGCGTGGAGACACTAAAGTGGGCGCAAGTATTACCTCGGCACTCAAAAGCCCCGGCAATACGGTTGTTGATACATGGACGGGTACTACTGGTGGTGATGGGTATACTGCGTATGAATCCATATCACCGCAGACGCCGGCGGGTGCGTGGACACTCAATTCTGCCGCAACGGACGCAAACGGAAACTATGCTGCCACAACTACCGAGCCGGTGTACTTCATTAGTCCGTACACCGCCAATCTTGGTCTGCGTACCGTGGGGTGGAATCAGGAGTACAGCCCAGGAGATACTGCAACCTTTACGGTGCAGATTATTAAAAAAGACGCCGACGATGTGTGGAATCCACAAGCTCCCGATACCGGTACGACACCATTCTATGATGTCAATTATTGGTCGGGTAGTGCATGGGTTACGGCTCTTGCGAGCACCTCACTGTCTCTGGTGACTGGAACAGCAAGCAGTACATGGGAGGGGAGCTACGACATCCCTGACGATGTTGCTGAGATAGGAAAGCAGTACGCCGTCTCTTTCAACGCACGTATCACTGGTGCTCAAATGGCCACACTCAAAGAATTTGCGGTCATTGACGCCGCCGCAGGCGGCGTCGCTGGCGATCCGCTTACCGTGTCTGCATCTCCGGGAAGGGCGGCTGCTGGCGACACGGTACGACTTACTATTCGTGAATCAAACCTCGATGCAACCGTACTTACTGGCAACACAGCAAGTACTTCGGTGTACATCTATGATGCGGACAACACCACTATCGTCAACGGGGATCAACCAACAGAAATAGGAAGTGGTGCATACTACTACGACTACGACCTCGGTTCTTCCCCCGAACTTGGCAACTGGCAGGCACTCATCGTGGTCTCTATTGACGGCAGTGACTACTCCGCTGCAACGAATTTTCAGGTGGCAGATGCACTGGTGACACGTAGCGATCTTAACACCGCCACCTCAACCATTGTTGCTGAAATTAATGAAAACCAAACAAGTATCGGCACCGCCATCAGCGGTATTTCCGGCGTGAGTAGTGCCGTTAGTGGATTAGGGACTGCCATCAGTAGCAACGCGACAGCCATCAGCAACGCCTCAAGCAGTCTCTCATCTCAAATAGGTGTAAACCTTACCGCAATACAAAACGCTTCAAGCAGCCTTGGTGCGAAAATCGAAAATGCTTCTTCAAGTCTGGGCAGTAAGATTGATGCGCTTGACGCAAAACTCGATAGTATTATCGCGACACTCGATACTGTCGATGCAAATATCGATGCACTGCAGACCACGGCCAATGATATGTGGTCGGCACAACAAGAACAGTACCAAATTACGGTGTCAGATGTATCGCAGATTCAGTCGGGTGAAGAGTACTGGGTGAAGCTTACTATCGAAGATTTTCAAACAGACCCGGTTGATGCAGACTCAACGCCACAGGTGATTATCTACGATCCGGTGCGTGCTGTTGAGGTGGCGACCACCTCACTGACATGGATTGGCCAAGGACAGTATCAGTATTCATACACCACCGCCACTTCAAGTCCGGCGGGGTTGTATGAAGCCCTTATTATGGTTGATGTTGGTGGAGACATGTTGCGACGAAGTGACTTCTTCCAGGTTACCGGATCGCCGGCGCAGGTAATCATCAATGGCCTAACACTCCCATTCAATCTTCCGGGAAGTATGACCGCGAACGTGTCTATACAGAATGAGGGCAACGCAGACTTTGAGTATCAGTATGAGTGGTGTGTGGTCTCAAGCGAGACCAATGCCTGTGGCGGAGGTGATGATGTACATTATGGTAGTGCTGCGAAACTGATCGCTGTCGGTGACACCTTCACCACCAACCTTCCGGCAAATCTTACCGCTTCGGGTGATTATTACTTCAAACTGGTTGTCTATTACGGCACTGAATCAAGTGGTGCGTCAGAGAGTTTTACTGTTGTCGGAAGTGGTGGTGGAGGAAGCGGGGGCGGCTCATCGGGTGGGGGATCTATAAGCAACCGTGATATCTATGACGCTATCAGTACACTGCGCGGCGAGCTTAGTCTTGAATCAATCAAGATACAGCGCGTCATTGATCTCATCGGCAACGTTGATCCGTACGCACCCGGATTTCGTTCAGTGCTTACTATTGGTGAAGAGAATACTGAGGATCTCCATGATATTCAAAACAAACTCGCAGACCTTGCGGCAGTTTCGAACCTAGTGCGTCGTCTTGCAGAAAGTGGTGCAGAAGAAACACTTGTTGAGCAATTTATGAAGTTCAACTCGGTTGAAATACATTTCTTAGCATCAAACCCAACCGATGAACGGACCACCACAATGCTACGCTCAGTCTTGCCAAGAGAAGTGAAGCCGGAACACATCATGAAGAAGAATGGCTTTACGATTGAGTTCGAGCCGGCGGAAGACGCATACGTTGCTTACAAAGAAGTGACTATTCCTCCTCACGAAAGTGTGACGCACTATCTCGAACTTAAAGACATTTGGGTATTTGAGGAAAAGGAGCTCGAGGGGATGGTGTTAAAGGCAGAGCAATTCGAAAGTTTGCTCGTTGACACTCAGTACGGAGCGCAGGCGGGGATTTTGTTGGCCGATATTGATGAGCGAGTACGGGCTATTTCACGAACCCAGTTTGATAGTTATACGTCGCCGCAGGAACACATCCTCGTCTATCGTGAAAATGCGCACTTGGTAGAGGAAATACAAAAGAACATTGATAAGCTGGAACAGTTCACCATAGATGCAGGTGTCGGGAAGGGTCTCTTGGGAAGAATTGGCGGTATTCAGACTATCGGTACGTGGGGAATAATTCTTGCGGTGGTATGCGGGATCGCACTCCTCGCATTTCTTGCTGTGCGTCTCTGGCAGTATCAGATCAATTTCATAGCGGAGCAAATTGGTGGACCGAAACTTGCTGTCGCTGGTGTGGGTGGGGGAGTGGTGCCGGCCACACAGGGTTCATCGGGTACGTTGAAGGCAAGGAAGAAATCTCCTTCGGTGGCGCAAGAATCGGCCGAGGAACTACCAGTTATTGAGTATGGTGATGGCGAGAGCGATGCGGAAGAACTCCCACCGCCGGTGCAGCCGCAGGTCCCTTCGACGGAAGAGGAGATTGTTGATATCTCTGATGTACCAGAGCGTGCAGGACTGTTTATGTCCTCGAGGATAACGTTGGTACTTCTTGGGCTGGTTGCGCTTGGAGTCGTGCTTCTCGCGCACCGTTTCTTTGGAGATCGTTCGGTTGAGGTGTACACAGCACCGACTGTTTCAGAAGAACAGCGCAGCACGCCATCATTGGTAGATACAGAGGTGATCGTGACAGATGCAGCAAATACAGCCCCGCAGGTACGCACGCTTGTTGTGCAGGATACTGAAACGGGTTGGCTTCGGGTGCGTATTGAGCCGCGCATCACTGCAGATGAAATCACTCGGCTCACTTCGGGTGCAGTCGTTGAGTACGTACTGGAGCACGATGGTTGGTACAACGTGATACTTGAAGGCGGTACTACCGGATGGGTGTCAGGGGAATATGTAACCGTAATCGATAGGGAAGAGTAGCTATGCAAATGCTCAAACTCCCGACATACTTGGCAAGTGTTGCACTCGGATTTGTTGCACCGCTTCTGATTTTGCCGGTGACGACCTTTACAGAACATACGCTCTTCTTTGAAGAGGTTGTGAAACTCGGAATGATCTACTGTATATGGCGAACACTCGGGGTACGAGGTACAAAAGACCTCTGCGTGGCGGCGTTCCTTTTGGGGGTTGCGTTTGGTGTATCGGAAACGCTTCTCCTGAGCCAAAATCTCTTTCTACTCGGAAGTGGAGTGGTTGTACTACTTCGAACGTTGCTCACCATCCCCATGCACGCAGCAACGGCCATTGGCATGGCGTTTGCGTTCACGCGTTCCCGACCACTTCTCGGCTTTGTTGGGGCGCTTTTGCTACACGGTGTTTTCAATGCCCTTGTCCTCGGGTGGATGTAATTAGCGTTTCCAGTCTTCAATGATAAGACGAGAACCGACCTTATTGACGACGACTTTTTGCTTCTCGCGCCACTTGAGTGCGCGTACGAATTCAATCGGAAGCGTGACCGATATGCTACCAGCACCGGTTTTCGTGAGTTTACGTACCGTACGGTTTTTAAGAGACCTTCGTGCCATATGGTTTCATAGTATCAAATTTTTTCCCACACCTATGTGTGGTATGTCTATAACCGGTGTTTATTTCAGTAATTAATTCATGAATTAATTACTGAAATACTCACTACACCTTTCGTGTATCGTAGGCCCAGTGGAGGAGTGTCTGGCGTTGGCGGGGGCGGCAGAGGATGTCTCCGGATCGGCAGTTGTTTGCTATCTGCATAAGGTGACGGCGCATATTGACCCAACGTTTAATTTGCCGCTCGTCGTCTTGATGCCTTCGACCCATATAGTAACGACAGTACCACTGAAACCAACCTCGTGGGTCATCACGATGGATCCACCCTTTCTGTCGCCACACTGCAAGTGATTGACTTGCAAGTACACCGAAGAAATTGAGGTGTTTATCTTGGGTGCTGACATCGTCGGGTTGCAGTTTGGCATGCGCAAACCAGTCTTTAGGGAATTCGTCTTTTGAGTCGCGTAGATAGACGCCACCAAAGACCCCAAGCGCAAGCATCTCTTTAGGAGTGAGCTGCGGTTTGAAGCGTGGGTCAAAATGTTTCCCTATGGGTTCGGTGAGGGTATAACGGTACTTTTTTTGGAGGTCGTTACTCGCGACAACTGTTTTCGGTCGTTGCATCGACATACCACTATAGTACCAAAACGAAAGGCCCCTGGGTGGGGCCTCTGTGGCTGGGGGAGTTCATGTGTGCAGGCCGGACTGTCGTTGCTCTTCCGCGAAGATGTCCGCGATTTGTTCAGCTGTCAGATATCCGACCTGTTCTGTGTCAATATCGGACAAAAATGGCCACGTGAGGTAGTAGTTCACGCCATCGCGATGTTCCATTGTGGCTTCGGTCCACACGTTCTGCATGAACGTCCACACGTTATCCTTACCGTCGCGGACGACACAGGTAGTTCTGTACCCAGCTGCTTCGATGGTGCGGATTCTTGCCATGGGTTACCTCCTCGGTTTTGGCACTTCCAATTTATCTTATACTACCAGAAGAAACGCTAGTCAATATGTACTCCGCACCAATCACAACACCGGTTCGCGTCCGTTCTTTTTGAAAAAGTACCCCTCGAGTGAGTAGCGGTCGTATCCGTAAAAGATAAATGCAATTGGAATACCGATGAGAATAAGATGTGGCCACACCGCTTCACCAAAGTACCATAGCGAAAGTGAGAGCCAAAAGAGCATGAAGAGGGCGGTGAAGCGTATTTCCACACCCAGGATAAAGAAGAGGCCTATGAGTATCTCGATAATAGCAGCACCGAGTACCAAGAAGTGGGCTTCAAATCCAAAGAAGGTGAGGAGATCGGGATATTCTGTGGTCACTGCAAGTGCGAGTTCATTGTGAAATACTTTTGCGTAGAGTGATGCAAAGATGAGTGATACACCAAATGCAATGCGTAGTATGAGAAATGCGTATGGTGCGAGGACTGTCTTGAGTCTAAGAAACCAGTGTGGTGCACGCGCAGCGTCGTGACCTTTGTGGTGAAAGGCGAGATGGTGCGCACCCAGAAGACCGATGAGGACGAGCTCGCCAGCGTAATTGAGATAGGTGAGCATGTACCAACCGTGTGTCGTAATTTCTGCAATAAAAAGCATGAGTGCTCCGAGTGTGGCAATGCGCGCGTACACGCCAAGCATCGTCATGATACCAACGACGACAAGGAGTCCGGTGACTAGGGGTGAGAATGCACCAAAAGTGTCGTCAAGGGGGAGTTCTGGTCCAAAGAGTGCGCCGTAGTATGCACTTGCAAGAAATGAAGCGCCGATAGCAATACGGCTCGCTACCGGTGCGTACGGCGGTAGCTTTGCAAGGAACGGATCAAGTTTGTGCTCCAGGAATCGAGAAATAGATGCAAAGAAAACCAAAAAGACGACCAAGAATGCAACGAAACCCCACAGAAGAAAGTCAGTGAGGTTTGCTTGTATGACTTCGAGAAAAGAAAAGCTCGGTGCTTGGAGCGCCGCTTCGCGTACGTCCTCCGGGAGGACGTACACCTCGTGTGCAAACGCAAGGTTTGGCACGAATGAAAAAAGAACAAACAAAAAACGACGCAGCATAGGTATTTTTAGTGTACCACACACGCTGTGCATTAACGTACCGTGTGCAGAAGCTTGAATGATACAATCGTAGTATCGATGATGCGTCGGTTCTTCACAACCTTCAACGTTTTTCTTTTTTGTTCTCTAGTTTGTGCGGGGGGTGTGCTTGTGTTGTTGCAAGCACGTGCAGATACTGAAGTAACGCTCCCGGTCGTTGAATTTGTTGATGGCCACACAGTGACTCCAACAGATGTATATTATCTCGCTGTTGCGGTCGATGAGGCACTCGTTACTCTCCACAACTTACATACTGAATTTACCAAACCAAGAATTAGCGACACGATACGACCGCCAGACGTGTTTGAGCGCGTGGTGTTGTTGGCTGAAGAATTTAATACGGTGCACCGAGGTGTTCTTGGTCAAACAGCGATTGATCCAGAGGTGCTGGTGGCATTTAAGGATGTGCCACTCTACGCAGAGCCACAACCAAAACACGTCTATTCTGTCTTGAATCTGATGCGTACCGCCCTTGAAGATCGGGGGGTGTTTGTAGAATACGACGGCATACGTTCGCCGAAACAGCCGTCGGACGTGTTTCAGGTGTTGCGAGAAATATCTGCGCACCATGTTGAAATTCTCGATCGAGGCATAGCCATTCCGTGGAATCAACCCAAACGCGTGTACGAAACAAATCTCTTTGAGATGTACACTATTTTGAAATACTACGCCGACAGAGAGGGTGTGACAGTGCCCGATTTCACGTTCCCAGAGGAGCCGGAGCCAAATATACAACCTCGTCACGTGTACCAAGTACAGCTCGAGCTCTATGAAGGCCTCACCGCGCTTATTGTACGGGACAATCCTGAGTATCAGCCGGTCATATTTCATTCAGTAGAAGAGCTTGGGACCATTGAGCCAGGCGACGTCTTCGATCTCACCCGCATCATTCTCAGTGAGCTCAAACGATTTGTTGGTGAAGCGCCACCGCCGAGCAGTGAGCTGGTTGATAAGTATTTGAACTGGGAATTTGGTCGCAACGCTGTTGTACCGGGGGATGTGTACAAATTGGTCAGTTTTAATTCAACTATTGTCGAGGCACTTCTTACCCACGCACGTTAAATATGGAACAACGACACGTAACAACATACGCACCACACATTGTTCGCCTCATGCTTGTTGGTGGGAACCTCGCGCTGTGGGCAGCAGCACTCTGCCAGGTGGGGTGGTTAGGCACTAAGGAGATACATGGCATGGTGGAACTTGCTGCTGCTTTCACCGCACTCTCAGTGGGTATTATGGCGCTCATTCGATACTATGCGCAGGCATCAGTACCGCTGTTGCTCATCGGATGTGGCTTTTTGGCAGTCTTCTTTCTCGACTTAGCGAACGCGCTTATTGTTAATCCGTCCTTCAATACCTTCTTTACACGCGGCACCAACGCGCTCTTACCGTGGAGCTGGTTTGCATCACGAATTGTCCTTGGCGCACTCCTCCTTGTTGCAATGGTCTACCTCGTAAAGCATCGCACGGTAACGCGGGTCCGACCGATAGTGTGGTATTTCGTCACCATCGTACTCACTGTCTTCGTGTTGAGCTACTACACACTACTCCCAATCCCGCGCGCATACTATCCTGACTTCTTTATCTTCCGGCCGTGGGAGCTGCTTCCGGGGGTGCTCTTTGTGGGAGCGTTTGTGCTTTTGATGCGGAGCGATGCTTGGAAAGCAGATCGCTTCTACCAGTGGCTTTCGGTAGCGCTTCTGGTCAACGTTGGAGTGCAGTTCTTCCTTATGCCGTTCTCGTCTGTACTTTTTGATGCACCATTTATTGCGGCGAAAGTCGCCAAGCTACTTTCGTACGTGTTCGTACTTACCGGTTTCTTGAGCAGTATCACCGAGCTCTATGAAAAGACAAAAATCCAAGCGGACGATTTGCGCAAATTTAAACTCGCCCTCGACCAAACATCCGACCAGGTCATGATTACCGATATTGATGGCAAGGTATTGTATGCAAACCAAGGCGTCGCGCGCCTTACCGGATACGATCTCTCCGAAGTGCTGCAACATACGGTATGGAACGGTGAGCTCTGGGAGTCGCCGATGGATCGTGCGTTTTATACAAACCTATGGAAAACAATCAAGAAAAAGAAGCAAACGTTCACAGGGGAAGTCACTAACAAACGAAAAGACGGGACCGAGTATATCACCGCACTCACGATATCGCCGGTGTCTTCAGGGGGTGACGACGAGCAGTACTTCATTGGTATCGAACGCGATATCACTGAGGAGAAGCAAATAGATAAAGCAAAGACGGAGTTTGTTTCGCTCGCGTCACATCAGCTGCGCACACCGCTCTCTTCGATCAACTGGTATACTGAAATGTTGCTTGATGGCGATGCGGGGAAGATCAATAAGGAACAGCGAGAGTTTCTCACAGAGGTGAAAGAGGGGAGTCGGCGCATGGTTGATTTGGTCAATAGTCTTCTCAATGTCTCGCGACTTGAGCTTGGTACCTTTATGATTGAGCCAGAAGCCACTGACATTGTTGCGCTTGCGGAATCAGTTGTTGACGAACAGCGACCACGCATCACAGAAAAGGGGCACACCTTCACCACTAAGTTTGCCAAGCGAATACCAGCCATGAATGTTGATACGAAGCTGTTGCGTATGGTATTCCAAAACTTGGTTTCAAACGCAGTGAAATACACGCCAAACAACGGCCAACTCACCTTTGAAATAAAGAAAGATACTAAGAATAAACGAGTCGCTATTACCATAGCGGACAACGGTATCGGTATTCCAACAGAGCAACAGAAGCAGATATTTGGAAAGCTGTTTCGTGCTGACAACGCAGTCGCATCCGAGACTGACGGTAACGGTCTTGGGCTCTATATTGTGAAGTCGGTCATCGAAGAATCGGGTGGCACCATTCGGTTTGAGTCAGAAGAAGGGAAGGGGACATCATTCTTTATTACTCTTCCCGAAAAGGGTATGATACACCGCGCCGGATCGAAGATGCTTGATGCAACACCCGGCTATGAGACAAAGGCAAAGCAGATCACAAAGAAAAAAAAGGTAGTGGCACCATCACCACTCAAAGGGCGAACGATACTGGTAATAGAGGACGAACCAACACAGCGCACGACACTGCGCCGACGACTATCGAAAGAGGGTGCAAAAGTGCTCAAAGCAAAAGACGGGGCAGAAGGGCTCACACTTGCGCTTGCGAAACATCCTGAACTTATTTTCCTCGACATCGTCATGCCAAACATGAATGGACTCGAAATGGAAGAGGTGCTGCGGAAAGATGTCTGGGGCAAGGAGGTGCCGGTGATTGCGCTGACCAATATTGACGACACGACCAAAATAAAACAACTAGAAAATCGTAAGAGCTTCAAATATCTCCTCAAAAGCAATGTTGCCCTCGACGATATTGTTGCTGCCGCGAAAGATGTATTGGGGTAGGGACTAATCTGTCCTCACATCCTGAAACTGGTACTTTCGAACACTATCACTAATGTCAAAGGGTTTCCTGTTTTGCTCCGCTGGACGAGTTTGATCTAATTTTCAAGGAGTGGAGCGACTATGAAAATGGAAATACTCTTGTGGTGCGAACCTTGGATTGGTTGAGTATTGAAAAAGAGTTGGCTATTTTGAATCTATAAAAGAAATGGGCCCCGCGAGAGTGTCGCGGAGCCCAAGAGTTTAGAAGTGGAGGTCAGCCAGAAATGCGGCAGCATTGTCATGTTCGAGGAAGAGTTCTTGAACTTTCCGCTCCCATTCATCTGCTTTACGCTGGCTCTCAGGGTCAGACGTGCTGTAAAGCCACGGCCCATCTACCCACTCCCCATCAGGAGTTACAACTGCCCGACAGACCTTCTCTTCAATACCAGAGAGGAACATATGCTCCCATCGGTTCCGAGGTATCAGGTCAACTAAATTGCCATAATCAAAGTGGCCATCGGGGTTTTGTGTCGAAAGAGCATACAGCCCTTCTTCGTCGACACCTCCCGCATCACCGTTCCAGTCCTCTAGCTTGGTAGCCAATTCTTGAAGATCGGTGGTTTTGTAGTGTTTCGATATTCTCTCAACCTCATCCGCATCAAAGCGTCGCTTATATTCCGGCACATCTCGATTGAGGTCGAACTTGGTCATCACGTCAGCGGCCTTGTCTGCCAACTGATGGTCTGACTCATCGTTTTCACGGTTTACTAGGATACAAACGTTGAAGTGTGACATAGTCTTTTCTCCTTTATGGAGCGTGATTGCTCGCAAGGAGATTCATATACCCGCTTACCTCTTTCGAGGGGGAGAAGGGTGGAGAACTGTACTTCCTCAAAACCTTGATTACCCAAAGGGGTCAGGAGGACGTCCCGAAGGACTTTTCGAGTCGTTGTACCAGTAAAATTCCCGATACAACCTAGCTCCAATGCTGTGTTGATTTAATTACTTGCGTATTTAAAATCAAACTCATAATAACGCAGTATTTACACTGCGTCAAGTAATGCTCCGATTATTTAACTCTGTTAGAACATGGTTTATGCAAAATGATGTCAAAGTGACAATACCAAACTGGCGAAGTGATGGCGTTTTGATGTATCAGGAATGACTGCGGTCGCACGCACCAAGTTCTTCTCGAGAAAGTTGTTCAACAAAATCTATGTCACCGTTTGAATCGTAGGTGATTTTATCAACACACCGTCTGTGGTGTTTGCCATTACATTCAACCACCTCCTCAATACTTTCACCTGTAGGGAGTGTTTCTTTTACTATTTTTTCAATAGTTCGAAATCGTGCTGGCTTCTCACCTTCGAAACTTGGTATTTTTTCCATACAAAAATTCTATCACTGAATCATCCGTGTGACATCATAAAGATAGCAATATGCTGTATTTGCTCCGTCTATATGATGAAATCCGAACTTACTTTCAGTCGCGAAGCGACTAACGCTGGCCGCGCGGAGCGCGTGGTGACGCGATACTTCCGCGTACGCATTGGCGTTCGCGGTAGTGCCCACAACGGCGCAAAGCAATCCCATTGCTTCGCGCCCTTCCGCCTCGTCACCTCGGCGGTACGCCCTCCAGAAAAATCCTTTGCAGTATTCCTTTTTCTTTTTTGGCGGGGGATACTTTTTTGGATATGGAAAAGGATTTTTCTGGAGGGCGTACCGCCGGAACGACAGTGGAGGCGGAAGGAGGCGCGTATCGCATCACCACGCAATCGGAGCGTACGCGGAAGTATCGCGTCACCACGCGCTCCGCGCGTGACCACTTTGATCAATCGCTTCGCGACTGAAAGTAAGTTCGGATTTCATCATATAGACGGAGCCAAACAGAACACCCATCAAATTCTCGGTCGCCTACGGCGACAGGGAGCGGAAAATCAGCAAGGATTTTCCACGGGTTTTGCCAAGAAACGGCAAGCGCCCGATCCCGCAAAAGCGGGTTCAATGTTCTCCGAACATTCTCTGCATTTGCAGAGTGAGCCAATCTTTTTTCTTTTACTTCGCAAAAGTGAAGCGATAATTTAACCCAAAAGCGATATGAAAAAATTCTTTCTCTACATTCGCAAATCTACAGACGAGGACAATCGCCAAGTGCTTTCGCTCGAAGCACAAGAATTTGAATTGAATTTTACTCAAATCCGTGTTATCATAGAATACTTGTTCTTTTCATTAAAATCACTGCAAAAATGAGACAAACACCCTGTCTTCCACCAAATGGAATATAGCGTGTTTGTCTCATTTCGAGCACAGACCGCAATTGTCAGAGCGAGATCTGATACATACGAGGAGAGTCATTATGACGAGCCTACTGACTGAAACGCCAGGGAGCGAACTGCATGCGACCTGGGAAGTGCTTTCTGCGGCTGGTGCAAATCGCGCTGGCTTGAAAAACATCAGGACCAGCCCCGCGGTGGCCGCGGCTGTCGTCAAAGCGATGAGTGTGCACCAACGGCGTGCCGGACACGTCTATCCGCCCGAATACAAACCGCTTGGCATCGTCGAGCAGGTCAAGGTATTGCAGAAGGTTCCGGCATTCGCCGAACTGGACGCGGCCTGGGCGCTCAACGAAGCGCCGGCATGGTATGACGACCTTGACTTGCCTGACTGGATCGAGAACCCTCTCGTCTACGTCTGGCACGAATCGCTCGGTGGCTACCACAATGCTCTCGATCTGATCCTCAAGGCCATCGCCAAGGAACGCAAGTTCTACAACTACCGTGACGGTCAGCTGACGCCGGAACGTCTGCGTCAGAGCGAAGCAACGCGCGAAGCAGAGCTGAAGCTCAAAGCCGACCAGCCCGGTGACTTCCTGATCGTCCCGAGCCAAGTGGGCGACCGCTGGGGTAACTACCCCGTCAAGGAAGTTCGTGAGTCGTATGACGAAGGCGAATTCGGTCACGGTTCGGTGGCTGGCGGATGTCTGATCCTGTCTCATCCGAACCGCATCGTGCGTTTCGATGAACTGGACATGGACTTCCCGGGCGACGAGTTCGATGACCCGGATGCCGATGATCCCTTTGGCCGCGCCCCGGACTTCTTGTTCTACGACGGCGGGGTCAAGTTCGGCGCGCGCCACGTTGGCAATGCCCACGGCCACTTTGGCTCTGTGTCTGGCTTCTTTCCGCAGTGATCTTTGAGGATTGAAGGTTTGACCTTGTTGAACCTTTGATTTTTGAATCCCCACATTCCCCGCGGCTCTGCCGCGGGGTTTCCGCTTCGGAAAGCTTGAAAACCTAAGGTTTTCAAATATGCTTGGGGTATGAGCATAGTTAAAAGTAACCACTGCGTATACGATACCCACTATCACACAGTCTTTCCCGTCAAATATCGTAAAGCGCTATTAGAACCACATATCACGAAAGCAATTAGAGAAATTGCTAGCGAGATCACAGAACGTTACGACATCTGGTTTGAACAACTAGGTACCATATAGCCAGCTTTCTCAGCAGACTCGACATACCGCTTGAAGTGCCACGGCTGGGTATTGGTGTTGTCGCAAATGACAACCTCAAATCCAGCAATGACGCTCTCACAGAATGCTTTATGGTTTGCGTCGTGATGTTCACGCAATTTTTCAGGGTCAAAGCGATATTCGCCATCGACCATGAAGTAATCATCTGTGGAGTGGATGACACCGTTCTCGCCAGCAAGCCGACGAGCAATAGTGCTTTTCCCACTTCCAGGGACGCCACGCATGATGTAGGCGATTTTCATTTTGACCTCCAAGGAACATTGATTTGAAAATATAATAACAACAGTATTTTAACTGCGTCAAGTAATGCTCAGCCATCTGGATGCATTTCGAACAATGAATTGGAAGGAAGTTGAGTATCTTCTTAATATGAGTGAATTAACACTAGCTAGATTTAGTTGAAACTAACTTTCTTATTGCTGGTTCCTGCATAAAAGCATGGCTTGCCCCGAAAACAATAAATGGGCGTTTATAGGTCTCTAGCACCTCTGACAATCTCTGAATCATGTGTTGGTCCCTAAATCGACTACATGCCCTAGACACACGATTGATAACTCCTTGCAAGTCTTTAGCTTCCTCCCATGGTATGGGGTCTGTTTTGTCGTGGTAGTAACCTTCATTTTCAAGATTTATATCTTCTCCCCACAACTCTTCACCAATCTTTACTGCATGATCAAATGAAAAGTCATAGTCATCCCATCCTGAATCTTCAGCAAGGCCTCGTAGATGTGGTTCTACATAATCCTTTATGTCTGGTTTGTTTGGTTGTCTATGCCACTGGGGTATGAGTCGATAAAAGTAATAAGCAAATATTTCATCTCTGCTGAATCCCTGTGATTCAAGAGCGTCGATTTCATCTTTCGGTTTTGGCTCTGGGGAGATGAAATCAATTTTCTCATCAGCGGCAAGTTTCAATACAAAACCAGATTCTCCAGACATATCAATAGCATCTTCTTTGGAGTGATCACGAAGCCGCTGTGCCTTTTGCTCCTTTCTCTCCTCAAGAGAGCCCATCCCTTCAACTAGCACAATATCTGCATTGAATGATTTAAATCTTTCCTCGATTTCATCAAACATTGGGTCTTCGGGTGTGCTGGAATGGTTTGCTCCAAAGTACAGAATATCTACATCTCCTTCGGAAACCTCGTAAACGTAAGGAGTATCATGTCTTGATTCTGCATATTCTTCTGCAGTCATAACTAAATCTGCAGGATTTTGAATATTTTCTTTTGACTGATTGCCAACTTCTATACCTTTCATGATTAGAAGTATATCAAAAGAAAAGCCAAGCGATTTCTCACTTGACTATTCTTTACAAAAGCTCCGCGGACAGGACTCGAACCTGTGACCAATCGATTAACAGTCGACCGCTCTACCAACTGAGCTACCGCGGAATGGTGTTTTTATTCCCAGTATTTCAATAGATGGTGTGAGATCTTCTGTGAGCGGCCGACGAGTCGACCTCCCTACAGGAGCTGTCAGCTCATTGGGTCTTTTGTTTTGTAAACTCACAAAAGTCCTCACTGAGCCTTGCAAAAGCTACGCGCCCTCGCTTTCTCACTCCACCAACTGAGCTACCGCGGAATGTGAGAGCATTGTACAGAAAAATCAGGGTTTTTCAACGTGGTATACTGCATATACTATGAGAAATGCCTATGCGCTTCTTGGGGCCATATTCCTTCTTGTTTTTGCTGGGGCATATGTGGCGTTTGATCGAGCACACGCACCGACGACTGAAGGGGACTTACCAGACACTAACACGCACACAATTATGACTCTTACTTCGCCCGCATTTGAAGAGGGGGGCATCATTCCATCAAAATACACCTGTGACGGCGACAACGTGAACCCGGAACTACATGTTGCCGGTGTGCCCGAGGGTGCTGCATCACTTGTGTTGGTTATGGATGATCCGGATATTCCTGATGCAGTCAAAGAACGTTTGGGTACAGAAAAATTTGACCACTGGGTGCTCTATAACATCCCGGCGGACACGAGTGTTATTGCAGAAAATACGTCAGTGGGGAATGAGGGTCTCACATCACGCGGCGAGACGGGGTACGTCGGTTCGTGTCCGCCGGATGGAGAACACCGGTACATCTTTCGCCTCTATGCACTCTCGGGCACACTCAACTTCCTTGTGGCACCGACGCTTGATGAGGTCGAGACTGCAGCAGCCAGTATGGCACTAGAGAGCACGACACTCACCGGCCGTTATAGTAGGGTGCAGGAGTAGGTATGTTTGTCCGTGTCCATGTTACTCCTGGTGCACGCAAGGAACGTTTTCTGAAGGTTTCCAACACAGAGTACCACGTAGCGGTGAGAGAGCCGGCCGAGCGCAATCTTGCTAATATGCGAGTGCGAATATTGCTCGCGGAGATATTTTCTGTTAGCGTGTCCAATGTACGCCTACTGACAGGACATCGATCTTCCTCTAAAATGTTCAGTATTGATATATCAGTATAATTTATGTGCACGTATGGCATTTCCATCAATCAGTCTCAAATCAACTAATATCGAACTCACCCCCGATCAACGTGCGTTGGTCGATGAAAAGCTTTCACACCTCGATAAATTTTTGCCGGAAGGTGAGACAGATGTGCGTTGTGATGTTGAGGTAGAGAAGATTGCAGAACATCAGTCGGGTAAAATTTACCGTGTGGAAGTCAATCTCTTCATCGCTGGAAAATTGTATCGTGCAGAAGCGACCGAAGAGCAGGTCGAGAAGGCAATTGATGTGGTGCGCAACGAAGTGAAGCGCGAAGTGAAGCGTGCGCACAACAAAGCACAGAGCCTCTTTCGTCGTGGCGGACAGAAGATCAAGGAGATGCTCCGCTTTGAGAGGGAATAGTTGATACGGAAAGCCCGCGCGCCAAGGGCGCGCGGGCTTTCCTTTTTGCAAACACAGTAACACACACTATGGATACGAAAAAGAAAACAAAAATAGTCGCAACCATCGGCCCGGCAAGTAGTAGTTCGGATACACTCGTACGTCTTATTAAGAGTGGTATGAATGTTGCACGGGTAAACTTTTCTCACGGCGATCATACAGAACATCAATCAAAAATACACACTATCCGTAGTGCTGCACGTCGCGTCGGGGCACCAGTAGCACTCCTTGCTGACCTTGCGGGCCCTAAGATTCGTACTGGTGATTTTAAAACAGGTCATGTCACTCTCAAGAAAGGCAAGAGGGTGGTCCTCACTACCGCCAAGTGTCTGGGGACAGCCGAGCGTATGTACGTAAACTATCCTAAATTTGCTGATGAAGTGAAGAAAGGTAACCATATCTTGCTTGATGACGGAAAGGTGCGGCTTGAGGTCGTAGCAGTATCGGGGGCAGATGTCACATGTATGGTGCGTATTGGTGGCACAATTGCGTCACGGAGAGGAGTGAATGTTCCGGGAGCGTATCTCTCCATTCCGTCACTTACTGCAAAGGATAAAAAGGATCTTGACTTCATCGCACAAAACAATTTCGCCTATGTGGCACTTTCATTTGTGCGCCGTGCACAAGATATCGAACGGTTGCGCCGAGAGCTCGAGGCGCGCAAGTCACGTGCACATATTGTTGCCAAAATAGAGACCCTCGAAGCGGTTGAGAACCTTCCCGCAATCGTAGAGGCGACAGACGCAGTCATGGTGGCGCGCGGTGACCTTGCCATTGAGGTTAATCATGAAGATGTGCCGCTTCTCCAGAAGCGTATTACTCGTATGTGTAACGCGTCGGGGAAGCCGGTTATTATTGCGACCCAGATGTTGGAGTCCATGATTACCGCAGCGGTTCCAACACGCGCCGAGGTGAGCGATGTTGCCAATGCTATCTATGACGGTGCTGACGCGGTGATGCTTTCGGGAGAAACCGCACTCGGTGAATATCCGGTGGAGGCGGTTGAGTACATGACCCGTGTCGCACAAAAGATAGAGAACGAATGCACTCATAAAAATCTTGGTGCTGTACTGCAGCCGCGGTCCGAGAGTATTGATATTTATCACACCGTTGATGCAGTGAGTACATCGGTAGTGAAGATTGCCGAAATGGTAGATGCGAAGGCGATTATTGCCCTCACCGAATCGGGCTTTACGGCGCGTATGGTGTCGCGTTGGCGACCTGAGCAGCCGGTGTTGGTGATGACGCACGACGATACGGTAGTGCTACAGTCCGCATTGCTCTTTGGTTGTCGTCCAGAAAAGATTCGAAAGTTCACCCACCTGTATCAGGTAGTTGATACGGTGAAGAAGACGGTACGTGATCTTAAGCTTGCCAAGAAAGATGATAAGGTGGTGATTGCTGCCGGTATTCCGTTTGGGAAGGTGGGTGGCACGAACATGGTGCATGTGTTGAAGTTGTAGTATTGATACTGGCATGAAAAAAGCCCGCGAACACATCCGTGTCTCGGGGCTTCTGGTTTCGCACACAATCCCTGTGTGGTAGGCGTGGTGGCCACGATTTCCAAGGTGGTGTCAGGCTTGCACCTTGGAATGTGTGGTGGGTCGTCGGTGAAGGACCTCGGACGACCCACCACCAGACGATAATACGACCACCACGCCGATACAGACTATAGCACGCACCGGAAAATCTAGCAATAGGCATAAAAAACCCGCGCGGAAGGCGGGTTTTTGTTTTGACGGCTGTGCGCCGGAGTGGTTTCTTCGAGACATTCCGGGCGCTGATACCCGGAGTTGTTTGGCAGTTCACCACAACCACTCCGGCGCTGCCGGTAACGCCCCCCAAGAGACACGGTGGTACTCTACAGCCAGTTCCCATCGGGAGGGGGAGCGTTACAAACCAATGCTACCACCGCCACATCTGGCGTCAAGTGCTCTTGGGACGAGCCCAGTCTGTGTAGTCCATTTCCTTTTTTCCTTCGGGGATGACTCGGAGAATCTGAAGTGAGCCATCTGTAGCGAGCTCTGCGTTGGTAATTTTGATGCGTACTTGCCGGGAACCTTTTTCTGTAAAGAAAAAGGTTCCCGGCCATCCGTCGTACGCACGAATCTTAAGAAGATTCTGGTAGGGGTCATCGTCCAAATTGATTTCACCGTCAGCACGGGTGATTTTGGCACAGTATGTCGCAGCACCGTGGTCTTGTTCTTGTGGCGCTATGTCGCCACCTATCCAGAGCGGAATCGTGCGTGCGAGGAGTGCACCGCCGTGGCGTGCAAGGTGTTCGTCGAGTACATTTCCTGGAATGGGCCATTCTGTTTCGGCTATCGCGGCATGCTCTTGTGCGAGAATGGGTCCATGGTCCATCTCTTCGTCCATAAGCATGATGGTGACGCCGGTGTCCCGGTCGTCGTTAAGGATTGCCGAACGTATCGGACTTGCGCCGCGATAGTGGGGGAGGAGGGAGGGGTGCACATTGAGAACACCGTGCGTCGGAATATCTAAAAATGTTTTGGGGACGATCTTGCCATAGGCGGCAACAATGAACAGATTAAAACCTTCTATGGAGAGACGTTCGGCGAGGCCCGAATCGCGAAGCGATTCGGGCTGCAGTACCGGAATATGTCGCTCTTCTCCCCACACCTTCACCGGCGGCGGGGTAAGGACATTTTTGCGTCCTTGTGGTGCGTCAGGGTTGGTAACGAGAAGTGCTGGTACAATGCCTGCGTGTTCTAGCTCCTCAAGTACCCACACAGCTATCTGTGGCGTACCAAAAAACGCTACCTTCAGTGGCTTATGTGTTGTGTTCATTCTGCTTCGCGAAGATTATGTTGTTCGATTTCGTCGTGTCGCCACAGCTTGACGGCACGATCGACAAAGAGTGTGCCATCAAGGTGATCAACCTCATGTTGGAAAATTTGTGCAAGCAGTCCTCCGGCACCGCGTTCGTATTCATTTCCGTGTTCGTCATACGCACGGATAGTTGCATTCTTCGCACGCTCAACGGCGCCATAACGTTCGGGTACCGAGAGGCATCCTTCGCCGACGACCGCATGCTTCTTGGAGAGTTTGATGATTTGCGGATTGATTGCAACAATATCGGGTAGCGCGTCTTTTGGATCACGCGTAGTGCTGGTATCGTGTACTAAAAAGATACGAAGCGCTACGCCTATTTGCGGCGCAGCAATAGCGACACCAGTGAACCCATCGACTTCGTATGACAAAAGCGCCTGGCGCATATCCTTAAGCACCTTCTGTATTTTGGGTGAGGTAATATCTTCGATCGGCACCTCCTCGGCTATTTGGTGGAGCGCTGGGTGTTTTTCTTCGACGAGCTTTGCCATAGGTATAAAGTCACTATAGCGCAGCTCACCTAAAAAATGAATAGCGTGAGAACCCTATACAATCCGGTCCGGGTTTATCATGATGCGCACCGATGGCGGCAACAATCGTAGTGTGGCGGAAAGTGATGGCTTGGGCCATATTCCCTCAGGTACCCGAATGAGCCCGTACATGATTTTAGTATCGGGATGCGACGGTGGTGCGGTGTAGTACGTTGCGTCAACCTCTTTGAGTATTTCGGTTACGAAGGAGGCGATACGATCGGCCTCTTTGGGTGTACCTTGCCAGGTGAGGTGTATGAAGGTGCTGTACGGAGGATACAGGAATTTCTTTCGTAGGGTGAGTTCTTCGTCATAGAACAACTGTATCGAGCCCTTCTTGGCGTGTTGTAGTAGTGCCTCTTCGTCGGTACGTGTTTGCACATAGAGTTTGCCGACAGTGAGTTCGCGAAGCGTAAGGAGCAAGCCCAGATTGTCCTCTTGGAGTCGCCAGGTGGGGGTGGCATAGAGCGCATCCATATTGATAACAGCACTTGTTTCGACTGGTGTATGCAGATATGGAAGACACATACGCGTTCCCAAAAGAACCGAGTTCTTGTTTTTATAGAAAGTGTCGCGAAGAAAACACGCCTTCTTGTGAGTGCTTGCGGTTGTGTGATCGAAGACGACCAGTGGTATATGCGGAAATTGTTTCGTAAATTCTTCTTGTATTGCCTGTATTCCAATGCCGCGCTCACGAAGTCGCCACGAACCGCAATCCGGGCAAGTATCGGCTGCTCTCTCGCGGTGGCCGGAACTACTACATACAAACCATCGTTCTTCAGTGTTGCCGCGCTTGAGCGAAAGTAGTGAATATGGTGCGCCTGTTTCGGGAGAGCGGAAGATGTGTCCACAATCAATACACGCTACTGCCGGAGCAAGTCCGCGGCGCGGTGCGAAGAGTAGGGTGCGCCGCCGCCGTCTTCGAGTGTCTCTAATTGCGTCGATAGTCTGTTCCGAAAAAAGTGCAAATGGGATCATACCATCGGGGCGGTCCTTCTGATGCACGATAGTGAGATCTCCTGGCAGAGCGATGCGTCGATGCGCTTCCCCATAGGTATGGTAGCGTTCGGTGCGTCGCCCTTCTTCGTCTTCAGTACGAAGCATCAGGTCTCCGAGTAACACTCGCTGGCCTTTCTTCTTCGCGTATTGCATGAGTGCGTCACGCCAGTCGAGGTACGGTCGTGTACGCATTTTGTAGTGTGGGGATCGTGCGTATTCGAGTATGGTTATGGTGATATCGTGCCGTTCTATACATGCGTATATCGGCGTGGCCACAATAAGTTTTGGTTTACGATAATCCTCGAGTGCTTCGTACGCCTCGGCCTGTTGTCGTTTGGTGCGCGCACTGCTCAGGAGGATCACCCGGTCTTCAATACCTGGTGAGAGTGCTTTTTCAATTTCTTCGATTTCAGCACTGCTTGGCACTACGCACAGCACCGAACCGCTGTGCGCAAAGGTCTCGCGCACGAGTGAACGGTAGGCGCGGTGTCGTTCCTCTTTGGTGTCTTGGAGCACTTCGGGCGCATGAGTCTCGGCAGGTGTAGTGTGGTGTGTGTGTGGTGGTGCGCACTCGCCGTTCCTTAGTTCTGGAGAAAGAAGCGTGAAGAGTATCGCTCCTACTGTTGCGGCGTGCTGTTCGGCGAGTGCGCGCGCTGTCTCTATGAGTGCTGGTGAGAGTGACTGGATGTTTTTTTGTTCGGGGAGCTTTTTGAGTGAGAAAGTAGCAGCACGCAACGCGGCTTTGGCACGAGTTACCTCGTGTGATTCCACGACGATTCCGAGAATGGTGTTTGTTCGTACCGGTATGGTGAGAATACTTCCGGGCGGGTACGCGGTACGAGAGAAATAGGAGAGAGTATCAATACGGACACCTTTTTTGAGCGGAATAACCTCAATGACGTGCATCGAGGTATTGTAGCAGATGCCTATTCTCGGTTATTCGACCACACACTACGCTTCAACAGCCAGCGTATCAAATACAGTATGATATACTGGTATATCATACGGTACGGTATTGGCTCGTGTGGGGTAGTTGTTTTGGTGTACTGTAACCACTATGGCGATACCTAAAACTCTTCAAGGTAAGTAATCTCGGCACCAAGGGATGAGAGGCGTTCAACGAGCTTTTCGTACCCGCGGTTGATGCTGTAGATATTGCGTAGTACCGACGCACCCTTGGCTCCGAGCATCGCAATGAGGAGAATGGTCGCTGGACGGAGTGCGGGGGGAGAAATAAGTTCCGTAGCGCGCAGTGCTGTTGGACCATGTACATAGATGCGGTGTGGATCAGCAAGAACGGTTTCTGCACCCAGCTTATCGAGTTCGGTAAAGTACAGAGCGCGCTTCTCATACATCCAGTCATGAATAAGCGTCTGACCCTTTGCTTGGGTAGCAATGACCGCGAAGAACGGTAGGTTGTCTGCGTTTATACCCGGATAGGGGAGCGAGTGTATTTTGTCGGCAGGAGCGCTGAGTGTCGATGTTTCGGTGGTGATATCGACAAGTTTCACTCGACCGTTTTCACCAAGATAGACTTTGGACTGTTTGTATTTGAGACCCATCTTTTTCAAAACGAGAAGCTCGAGCTCGAGAAACTCGATCGGGCAACGTGTGATAGTGATGCGTGAGTGAGTCACAATCGCGGCAGCAAGGAAGAACATACTGTCGGTTGGGTCCTCCGAGAGGGTGTAGGTAACGTCCTGGTGGATGGTGGAAACCCCGGTTACAGTGAGCGTTGTTGTACCGATGCCCTTGATAGTAACCCCAAGTATCTCGAGGAAAGCGCAGAGTTCTTGCACCATGTAGTTTGCAGACGCGTACTTGATGGTCGTGATACCCGGTGAGAGTGCTGCTGCCATAAGCGCATTTTCGGTGACGGTGTCTCCAGATTCATACAGGATTATTTCGGTTGGCTTCTTGAGATGTTGTGTACGTACCTTAAAAGAATCTGCAGTAGCGGTGATGGTCGTACCGAAATTCTCAAGCGCATAAAAGTGCGGACGCACGGTGCGGCTTCCGAGTTTGCAGCCGCCTGACTGTGGTAGGGCAAATGTTTTGAGTTGGTGTATCATTGGACCGATGAACATGATAATGCTCCGTGTTTTGCGTGCCGACTCAATATCTATGTTCGCAAGGGACAGTTTCTTTGGTGGGGTGATGCGTAGGTCGCTTCCGTCCCAATCCACGCGTACACCGATACTTTCGAGTACTTCCACGAGGCGGTGTACTTCCTCTATACGGGGCACTCTCCTCAGTGTAGTAGTGCCGCGATTAAGTAATGACGCGCAGAGAAGACCGACGGCACCGTTTTTCGAGGTGTTTGTGGTGACGGTTCCGTGGAGTTTCTTGCCACCATTGATAGAGAGATTGAGAGTCCCGGGGGAGAGTGTTACCAGGTTTCTGCCGAGGGCCCGACCAAGTTTTTTCAACATATCAGAACTCACATTTTGCTTGCCGCTCTCCATGCGCGCCACGGCACTTTGAGTGGTGCCGAGCTTTTTGGCGAGCTCTGACTGGGTGAGGCCTTGTGTTTCGCGGAGGTCTGTAATGCGTGTGCCGATGTGCATAGAATTGTGATGATAGAATAACACTATGTATTATAGCATATGTGCTATGTGTCGCAATTTGGAAAGGTGGACACAGTGAGTGGCGGTTTATTGCGAATTTTGTGAAGTTGGGTACCATTGAGGCACTATGTTTGAACGCTTCACACCAAAGGTGGGTATCGACCTCGGCACAACCAACGTTCTTGTATACATTCCCGGGAAGGGTATTGTGGCAAACGAGCCGTCGGTGGTGGCGGTATCGGATTCCAACCAGATACTCGCGGTTGGAAGTGAAGCAAAACAAATGATCGGTCGTACACCCGAAAATATTCGTGCATACAAACCAATGAAGGATGGCGTCATTGCTGATTATCGTGTGACAGAAGCGATGCTCCGCTACTTCCTTAAAAAGGGTCTCGGTCCGTGGAATATTTTTAAACCGGACGTCATGGTGTCGGTTCCTGCCGGTGTCACCTCGACAGAGAAGCGTGCGGTGGTAGAGGCGACACTAAAGGCGGGTGCGAAGAATGCGTACGTGGTGAAGGAGCCAATACTCGCGGCAATCGGTGCCGGGCTGCCCATCTATGAACCACAGGGACATATGATCGTTGATATTGGCGGTGGTACCACCGATGTCGCGGTCATTTCGATTGGAGGTATTGTTGCCTCAAACTCAGTGAAGTGCGCCGGAAACAAAATAGATGGTGCACTTATGGACTACGTAAAGAAGAACCATAACATCGCTATTGGTGAGAAGGCGGCAGAAGATATGAAGATACACATTGGCTCTGCGCTTCCGCTTGAGGAAGAGCTGAGGCTCATGGTTAAGGGACGCGATCTTGTGACCGGTTTGCCGCGCAGCACTGAAATTAAGACCAACGAAGTCGTACGTGCGATCTCGCGCGAGCTTCGTGAAATGATCAAAGCGATTAAGGACGTGTTTCAAAATACGCCGCCGGAACTCGCAGCGGATATTATCGACCACGGCATCATCATGACTGGTGGCACATCGCAACTGCGCAATTTTCCAGAACTGATTAAACGGCGCACCGGAGTGAAAGCAGTATTGGCTGATCAGGCACTTTTTTGTGTCGCGAAAGGGACGGGTATTGCACTGGAGCACCTCGATACCTACAAGCGCACCATAACAGCAAAGCGGTGAGGTTGTCTTAGGGCACAAACACTTTTCAACGTTAGGTGTGATACTTTCCTTCAACTCTTCGCTATACTAGAGGTATGGAACAATTCCATACAGAAACATTTTCCTCACCAGAGGAGGAGATTGCATATTTGCGTGCGCGTATTGCCGAACGTGAGCAAGAGCTTGGTACCGAAAACTCAGAGGTGTCACCGGAAGCGGCAGGTACTGAAGTGTTGCGACAGTACCAGGCAGTACCAGCCGAAACAGTGCTTCCACCTGAGCAGGCGATGCAAGAAGCAGAGGTGGTCGCCTCTGTTGAGCAGCTCTCTGGTTCACAGAACAAAATCGAGGAAGTTCTCTCACTTGCGCGTGAGCGGGGCATTAAAAACTCACTTTCTGTACTTGAGAAGCTCGATGATGCCTTTATTACCGACGAAGTGCACCGCAAATTGGTAGAGGACATTAGGACGGCGCACACCATCGCTGACCTTAAGGAGGGCGCGCCGCTGTGGCGTGTGCTCGACATGACCCTTTTTGAGATTGCGCTGCCTGAACACGGTACCGACGATGCTGAAGCCGACCTCCATACACTTCTTTCTGCTATGGACCAGTTTTACGCCGGCATGCAGACTATCAGTCAGGGCAAAGAAAATCTCTACTACACCATCGAGATCGCGGTCTCCGATAAACGAGATGACATTATTTTCTATGTCGCGGTACCAACTGCGTTTATTGCGCTCTTTGAGAAGCAAATACTCTCACTCTTTCCGCGCGCAATGCTCACTGTCCAACAAAATGATTACAACATCTTTGTTGATGGCGGAGAAAGTGGTGTTGCAGTTGGTGCACTCGACAAACACTTCATCTTTCCGCTCCATACGTACGAATCATTTAAAAATGATCCCATTAACGTTATCCTCAACGCATTCTCACGTATCGAGAAGGAGGGTGGCGGCGCGGCAGTACAACTCATTGTTGGTGGTGATGCACGCAAACACAAGAGTACGGTGGTCTCCATTATTAATCGCCTTGAAAAGGGTGATAAAAAAGACATTGCGATTCGCAAAAGCACCATCGGGGGTGAGCTCTTTGAGTCTGCGCGCGATCTTTTTATGGGAAGTAAGAAATCCAAGGAAGGTGAGTCAGCGCCAACACTCGAAATCGATACCGACACCATCGAGCGTTGCAAAGAAAAAATGGCGACTCCAATACTTTCGACCAATATACGACTCGTGGTGTCGGCAACGAACGCTTCTCGCGTGGGACAGATTTTGACCGAGCTTGAATCAGGCTTTCACCAGTTTGAGAATACCCAAGGTAACCAGTTTAAGTTTAAGCGTCTCTCTGGCTCGCAGAAACGCCAAGAGCTCAAGGCGTTCTCGTTTCGTGAGATGCTCAAGAGTCGTGTGTTACCTCTCTCTATTGCAGAGCTCTCGACCATCTTGCACTTCCCGGCGGCGGGGCTTGAGTCGTCGCCACAGTTTAAGCAGTCGCACGCGAAGGTGGCACCGGCACCACTCTCGCTTCCAACGGAAGGAACGCTCCTTGGTGAAAACCACTTCCAAAACAAAGTAACACCAGTTCGTCTTTCTGCCGAAGATCGTTTACGTCACTTCTATGTCATTGGACAGACCGGTACTGGTAAGACGACTCTGCTTAAGAATATGATTGTGCAGGATATCAAGGAAGGCGCGGGCGTCTGTTTTATTGACCCTCACGGTTCAGATATTCAAGACGTACTTGCGGCGGTGCCACGTGAACGTTGGGATGATGTTATTTACTTTGATCCTGCGCGTACTGATATGGTCATGGGGCTTAATATGTTGGAGTACGACTCGGCATTTCCTGAGCAGAAGACATTTGTGGTCAATGAACTTTTTTCTATATTCCAAAAGCTCTATGGCGGCAACCCAGAGAGCATGGGGCCGATCTTCGAGCAGTACTTTAGAAACTCGACACAGTTGGTGCTCGAAGATCCAGACAGTGGTAACACACTTCTCGATGTATCCCGGGTGATGGCTGATGCGGAGTATCGCGCACTCAAGCTTGAGCGTGCGCGCAACCCGGTGGTGGTGCAGTTTTGGCGTGATATTGCAACCAAGGCAGGAGGGGAGGCGGCGCTTGAAAATATTGTTCCGTACATCACTTCAAAGTTCGATGTCTTTACTGCCAATGACTACATGCGGCCGATTATTGGACAACAGCAGTCATCATTCCAGCTTCGTTCAGTTATGGATACCAAGAAGATTCTTTTGGTGAATCTCTCTAAAGGACGGTTGGGTGAAATCAACGCAAACCTCATCGGTATGATCTTGGTGGGTAAGATTCTTATGGCAGCTCTTTCACGTGTTGATGATCCTTCGCGCGGTTTCCCACCCTTCTATCTCTATATGGACGAGTTCCAGAACGTCACTACCGACTCAATTGCCGCAATTCTTTCCGAAGCACGAAAGTACAAACTAGGACTCACTATAGCGCACCAGTTTATTGCGCAAATTGATGAGCGTATTCGTGATGCGGTCTTCGGTAACGTCGGTTCACTTGCAGTGTTCCGTGTTGGTCCAGAAGACGCGCAGTTCTTGGAACAGCAGTTTGAGCCGATTTTTAGTGCAAGCAATCTTATGAATATTGAAAATCGCAACGCATGTGTGCGTATTTTGAGCGACGGTACTCCGACACAGCCGTTTAGTATCCGTACACTCGCGCCCGAACCGGCAGACCCGGCCGCAACAGCAGAAATAATTGATCATGCATACCAACGATACGCACGACCACGTGCTGAAGTCGAAGAAAAGATCATTGCGCGGTATCAGTAATAGCGCGTGCAGTTTATCAACGTATGCTGTCGTTGCGAGCACACTTTTGAACGATACTAGTGATAAAATAAACAGGTAGATTATGGGATCTGCCAAGAGTACATCAGCACATTCTGTTGCCGACCACGGCACAGGAAAGGGCGGTCACGCACTCGACCTTACGAGTTGGAGGGGTTTGACCGAAGTTCTCAAAACTGCACGAGCTGCAGGGCTTGATGATGCTGCGTATGCGACCTTTCGTGATACGGTGCTTACGTACGCACAAAGTGGAGGAGATTCCGCACTCAAAAAACAGATTGCAGACACGCTCGCCACGCTCAAGGTTACGCCAAAGGCAGACGCCGCTCCGGCTCCAGTAGTACCACCCTTGGAAGAGTCGTTTTCTGGGGCACCGACCGAAAACGGGCCGGTGCACACCGATCTGCGTACAGAACGTAGTGTGCCAATTTTCGGAGCGTCTACTAGCGGAGGCAGTGTACCGGTAGTAAAAGAGGAGAAACAAGAAGCGTCTGCAGGTGTGCCGAAAGATCGTCCATCAAAGACCGCGCCACCCCCAGACGATTTGTTTGTTGCGGAAGAGACACCGCTTCAGGTTGCTGATGAGGTGGTTCCTGTGGCACCCCCACCCCCACCGAAACCAACCCCTGCTCCAAAACCACAGGCGGTGCCGCCACCCCCGTCGCCTAAGCCAGTTGCGCCACCGCCACCGCCACCAAAGCCCGAACCAATACTGGAGACGATGGAAGATGTGTCGTCTCTCCCGTCTAAATCGGTTGCACCACCTCCGCAACCAGCGGCACCAGAGCCCGCTCCAGCAGCGACGCCAATACGAAGTGTCGAAGAACACAAGCGACGTATTGCGGAAATAAAACATATTATCAATACCAAAGTCGGCAATCCGATCACGCTCATCGATGCGGATAATAAAATTGGTCGAGAGTACATGAACGCACTTCTTGGTGCGATGAAGGCGGCAGGTGGGGGGTTTGCTGGCAATCTCGATCTTGCTATGACTCGCCTTGAGGAAGCATTCACTACGGTAATGGATCACGTTGCTTCTGGTGGTCTTACACATCCAGAAGAAGCACCTGCTGAAAAGATGCCTTCTGCACCCCAACCGAAACTAACCCCTGCTCCAAAACCACAGGCGGTGCCGCCACCTCCGTCGCCTAAGCCAGTTGCGCCACCGCCACCCCCACCGAAGCATAAACCAATATTGCCTAAGTCAGTGTCAGAGACAGTGAAAGAGGCGTCGTCGTCAAAACCGATATTCAAACCGACCCCACTTCCGCCATCCCCTAAGCCCAAACAAGTGCCTGTGGCTCCGCTGCCGCCACGCGAGGAAGATGGGCTGCGCATGCCAACCTCGAAAGCAGCAAAGCTCCCGTCACTTGCCGATATGATCAAAGAGCGGGAAGTAGCAGAAAAAGTACAACCAAAAGTTGTTCCACCATCTCCACCACTACCTCAAAAGCCACCACCACCTCCGACAGATACGAAAGAAACTCCAGAAGAGCATGCTAAGCAGCATGTGGTTCGTCAGACAGGTGCGCAGGCGGAAAAGCAACAAGAATTCGCGCCAGCTCCTGATGTAATGAAAAATGTCGTGTCGACTCCTTCAGCAACGGTGCCACCACCACCACCTCCGACTCTGACAGAGCCAAAAGCAGCTGCTTTTGCGAAGAACACCTATGACCCTACACTCGAAAAGCCCTCACAAGATGCAGTGAACCGTTCGCTGTCGGCAGAAGATGAGTTCCATTCGCCACAGGTTACCGAAGCGCTCCATCAGCTACTTAATGAGTGGAGTCTTTTCAAGCGAAGTGGTTTCTTAGGTACCGGTCCTGCAGGAGCCGAACACAAGCTCTATCAAAAACTCGCACCGTTACCAATGGCGTCGGTGCTCGGTGGTCGCTTCGAAAAATCCGAACCAGAACTGCTGCGTACTCTTAAGGATTATGTCAACGCGTGGCGATATGAGCAGGGAGTTACATATCGTCAAGAAGAGACATTTGAACACTATCTCCGTCGTGTCGTAGCGCGTATTCTTAAGCGGCAAAGTCTGTAGAAGAGTGCTAGTATAGACGCATGTCTCATGCGGTACTACACATTGGCACCCGATCCGACGCATTCGGTGCGCTCGGAGGTATTTCAGAAACAGAGACTGACCCTGATGTGATAGTGCGTGAATACGCAACCTTTGGTATCGATGACGCGCGCGCATTACGACACGAAGCAAACTTGCGGCCGGTGGTGCGTGACGAACGCGTGTTTGTGTTGATACTCACCACCGTCACTGTGGAAGCACAAAACGCACTCCTAAAGATTTTTGAAGAACCGCTCGCATCACAATTCCATATAATCGTCTCATCAGAAGATACGCTCATCCCGACACTCCGTTCTCGGATGCGCGTCGAGCGATACGCGACGGGTATTGATCCGAACGCACAGGCACTCGCACAGGCATTTCTTGCCGCGCCGTACACAGAACGACTCGCCGATGTTGCTGCGGGTGCAAAAAATAAAGATGACGCGTGGTTCAGAGGAGTGCTCCGTGGTCTTGAAGAGGGGTACACAAAAACGCTTCCGCCTGATGCACTTACGGCAGTGGTCTTCGTACACATGTACATCGAACATCGTGGTGCATCGAAGAAGATGTTGTTTGAGTACCTCGCACTATCGCTTCCTGTCATCTCACACACGAAACAAAATTTAGGGGTTTAACCCCTAAATAGATGCTCTGGTCAGACTGAAAGAAGACAAACCCATGGCACTTTAACGGGTAGCACTATATTCGATATATTCCACCCTTACCCCGTATGCTCTGCATCGGGGTAGTTCATTGGGTATATTTCACCACTGATCTACAGTATCTCGGTCTACACAGTTTGGAGAGGTACTCCAAGTGGGGTATTATGTTTCCATATGATGTTTAATTTCAAAGAATTTGATGAACGCGCAACTGATGTGGTTGAGTGGCTTACACGGGAATTTTCTGCCGTCCGTACCGGCCGAGCGACGCCTGCATTGCTTGATTCAGTGAAGGTTGATTCATATGGTTCAAAAATGCCGATCAATCAGGTTGGTTCGGTTGGAACAGAAGATGCGCGCACACTTCGGGTGAGTGTCTGGGATGCGAGTAATGTGCATGCGGTAGAGCAGGCGATAGTGGATGCCGACCTCGGCGTGTCAGTCGTTGTAGATGGCGGTGGTATTCGTGTCATTTTTCCCGAACTCACCAGCGAACGTCGCATACAACTCCTTAAGGTTGCTAAGGCAAAGCTCGAGGAGGCGCGCGTATCGCTCCGTAGTGCGCGTGACGACGCAGGAAAAGAAATGGATGCCGAACAGAAGAGTGGCACCATGAGCGAAGATGAACGGTTTGCCGGAAAGGAGCAGTTACAAAAGCGTATCGATGAAAAGAACAAAGCGCTTGATGCGTTGTATGAGCGTAAGGAAAAAGAAATAAACGAGTAGTATGGCGATTTTGGTGTTTCTTCTTATTCTGTTCGTACTCGTGCTGGTGCATGAGTGGGGGCACTTTATTGTTGCAAAGAAGTCAGGTATTCGTGTCGATGAATTTGGAATCGGATTCCCGCCGAAACTTTTTGGAGTACGAAAGGGAGAGACTGAGTACACACTCAATCTCCTGCCAATCGGAGGATTTGTGCGGATCTATGGTGAAAACGCCGAAGATGCAGTGATGGATGCAAAAGAGGGGAAGGACATCAGCCGATCATTTGTCGCTAAGGGTAAGTGGCAGCAGGCGGCAGTGCTGGTGGCGGGTGTCACCATGAATATCCTTTTTGCGTGGTTGCTCTTTGCGGTTGCGCTTGGGGTAGGAATGAAGACTGTTGTTGAGGAATCAGCAGCGACAGACAGTGCGGTGATGATTGTTACTGATGTGTTGCATCAGTCACCGGCAGAAGCCGCCGGTCTTACACCGGGGGCAGAGATCATTGCTGTTTCTGTTGGAGAAGCAGCACTTACCACTGTTACCCCCACAGCGTTCAGTGCGTTCATTGGTGCGCATGGCAACGAGGAGGTTATGCTTACGTACCGCGCGGGAGGAGAAACACACACCACTACCGTCATACCAACTCAGGGCATTATTACTGACGCGCCAACCCAGACGGCGATCGGTACGCGCCTTGTACTTACGGAAGTGGTTTCGCAGTCGTTTATGAATGCAATTATTGAGAGTGCGGTACTTACTGCAACATCGTTGCGGGATATCATTGTGGGTCTTGGTTCACTGCTTGCTGACGCACTACATCATGAAGCCGACTTTTCTCAGATTGCTGGTCCGGTGGGCATTGTTGGTCTGGTAGGGGAGGCATCTGCGTTTGGACTCGCGTCACTCCTTATGTTTACCGCATTCATTTCACTCAACCTGGCAGTCATCAATCTTCTCCCGTTTCCAGCACTCGATGGCGGGCGGCTGCTGTTTGTGGCCATTGAGGCGATTAAAGGTTCGCCCATTAATCCGGTCTGGGCGGCACGCCTCAATATCATCGGTTTCTTCATTCTCATCCTCCTTATGGTGGCAGTGACGTATAACGATATTATCCGGATGTTGTAAACATATTGAAATAGAAAAAAGCCACGCATGTGCGGGGCTTTCGTTGGCACCTACCACTCGTTGGTGTCACCAGGTGCCTGCAACAAGATCTTGGTCTTCTTGAGGCATAGGAAGACCTCAACCGGCAGCGCGTCACCAAGATAGTTTGGGGGTGGTGGAGAGATCCCCTGCATGACCACCGGGAGCGAGCCGTCAGAGCAGCCGAACTGCGGTTTTGTGATTCCGTCCTTAAACCACAGCGTCCCGCTTGCGTGATACCCCAAGATGTTTGGATATGAGGACCAAACGCTGTAACCTGAACCGGTGATACCAGGCACTTCGGCGGCAGCGTTTTGAATCCAGAAGATCAGGATGCAGGAAAACAGGATTTTCCTCATGTCTAATCCTTCCGAGTCAGCAGGACAACGTAGATTCCACAATCTATTAGGACACTCAGTTAAACTTGAGTGTTATGAAGAAAGGAGATTTACGAAAAGCGGAGCGTTTGGAAATAAAGATATTGTTAGACAAAGGATATTCCCTGAGAGCGAT
>JAGQLY010000001.1 GCA_020428905.1 Candidatus Kaiserbacteria bacterium
AAGGTTCGGGACATTTCGTGGTTTTAGATTTCTTGGTACAGTGATAGTAAGTGTAATTGTGTACATTTCCATTTTTCTGTTTCTTCACCTTGTATTCGCCAGTTATCATCATTCCACAAGAGGCGCAAGAAATTAACCCACAAAATGGTTGAGGGTCATTCTTGGATTTTCGGTCAGGCACGCCGCGAAGTTTCAAAATTTCTTGCGCCTTATCAAACAGTTTCTTTGAAATAATTGGCTCGTATTTTCGGAAAGAGAATCTACATAGTATTTGCTTTGGACAAATGCCATAGACAAAGTGAACTTTCCTTGCGGAGTATTCTCAAACCAGTGGCTCGGAAATTTGAGGTTTGCTTCTGGAGGACACATCTCTAAAGAACAAGTTGAAAAAGAAATTGACAAAGATATAGCCCGCGCAGCTTCACAGACAGCCATTGATTTTAGTGAAAATACGCCGAATGCAGACGTTATGCCGCTCAATTGGAAATTGTCAGGAACAAATGAACGACCAAATATCAAAATACTTAGTGCTATCGAAGCTCACGAGAAAGGGCATACTATTCGACATTATGACCATTTTCTTTCGGGCAGTTACACCAGAGACTGAAGACAGATTTCTAGAAATCATGAATACCTCCGGCATATAAATGGGTAGGAGGGTTGGTCAACGCGGACCATCTTGTGGATACCCACACAAATGAAACATACCGTACAGTATACTAATAGGGATGATGCGCACTTCTCGCGGAATCCTTTTTCTGAAGCGGTTTGTACTCGCAGCACTCGTTATTGCAGGTTTTGTCTCCGTCTCAGCATATGCGTCGCGGCTCCATTCTTTTGGTGAGACACTCGCACAGCGAGTCTACTGCACTGTTCATGCTGCTGAGAAACGGTGTCAGTCCATACAGCCAATTGTACTAACGGAAACAGAAAACCCAGCGGGTGCTGTGCTTGCAGAAACAGACAGTGTTGCTAGTGTGCCGCTCACTGAGCCGGGAGTTGGTATAAATACACCATCACCAGTATACACAACACAGAGCACTACAGATCAAGAAACCAAAGACTTCCTACTCGCGTATCTTGGTATCAGCAGCGCGATGCTTGAGCTCATCGAATCACAGAAAGACTACCTGAATGATCGTATCAGGGGGCAGGCAAGCCGCACAAATGATTCAACAAATGAAAGACTCAGTGAACTTGCAACTCTCGACACCGGCGAAGAAGGGCAGGTGCTTTTGGTGCAGTCTGGTGTGCCGACCTGGGTAGCCACTTCGACACTCGGTATCTCAGGAGGCGGCGGGTCTACCTTTACCGCCCTCACCGATACTCAAAATTCGTTCACCGCCAATCGCATTCCGTTTACCAACAGCGGCGCCACCGCCCTTACCGATAGCGCGAACTTTGTCTTTAATGGCACTAACCTCGGTGTGGGATCAACATCACCAACCGCTAAGCTCACTATCCAGGGTGCTGCAGGACAGACTGCAGATCTTTTTGTTATCGCCTCATCAACCGGCTCACAGTTTTTGACAGTGACAGCTGACGGAAGTATTGGTATTGGGACTACCACTCCCTCAGAACTGCTTCATATTGCAAGTGGAAACATCCTTATCGAAGATAATCAGTACCTAAAGTTTGGTACTAATGCTGATGCGCTTTTCTCGTATAGCTCGACCGACGATCAGTTAGAAGTAACGGGTGGTATCGCGAGTTACTTTTCAGGGCGCGTGAGCGACCCCAAACTTATGAGCGAGGTCTATGACGGCGATGGGGAGTTTAGTCGGTTGAGTGGCCCAACTGGTGTCGCGGTATCTGGAGACTATGCATATATTGCAAGCGGTACAGACGACTCCCTCACTATTATCGATATTTCCGACCCTGCGGACCCGGCTCTCGTCTCCGAAGTGTATGACGGCGATGGGGAGTTTAGTCGGTTGAATAGTGCATTTGATGTTGTTGTGCAGGGGCGCTATGCCTATGTGACAAGTTTTCTCGATGATTCACTGACCATCATGGATATCTCCGACCCCACTGACCCGGTTTTGATGAGTGAAGTGTATAATGGAGATGGAGAGTTCACCAAAATGAATGACGCGTATGGCCTTTTTGTGGCGGGGAACTATGCCTATGTGGTGGCCCTTGGATCACATGCGCTCAATATCATTGACATCTCCGATCCCACCGACCCAGACCTTATGAGTGCGGTATATTTTGGTGACGGCGAGTTCACACGGCTTTTGGGTGCCAGTAACGTTTTTGTATCTGGAAATTACGCGTACGTAACCAGTCTTAGTCAGAGTGCTCTTACCATCATGGATATCTCCGACCCCACTGACCCGGTTTTGATGAGTGAGGTGTACAATGGAGATGGAGAGTTTAGTCACCTCAGCGGTCTACGCGATGTCAATGTGTCTGGAAGCTATGCATATGTTGTGGGTTCCGGAGGATTTACCATTATGGATATCTCCGACCCCACTGACCCGGTTTTGATGAGTGAGGTGTATGACGGCGATGGGGAGTTTAGTCGGTTGAGTGGCCCCTTCTCTCTATCGATTTCAGGTGATTACGCATATATTACCAGCAATACAGACGATTCCCTCACTATTATCGATATTTCCGACCCTGCGGACCCCGCTCTCGTCTCCGAAGTGTATGACGGCGATGGGGAGTTTAGTCGGTTGGATGCCGCATGGGGGTCGGTTGTTTCAGGTGGGTACGCGTATGTTGTAGGTTCCGAAGGATTTACCACTATCGATATCTCCGGTATCACTACTCCAAGCATCTACGCTGGAGATGTGCGGGCTGGAAACGCGTATATCGACAACCGCCTTACTATTGGAGGCGACGTAAGTATTAAAGGAGGTGTTGCTGCCCTGAATGCCTTCCTTGCTGGCGATCTCGGTACTGCTGGTAGGGTGCGCTTCTCAACTTTCGGTGCCGGTACGCTCCAGACTGATGCGAGTGGCAACGTGTCCGTGTCGTCTGACGAGCGTCTTAAAGTAATAGAGGGGTTTTATACAGCAACATCAAGTATTGAACGTATTCTCGGGCTTGCTCCGATTCAGTACCATTGGGCGAGTACGACTGGTTTTGACACGACGACACTGTACACTGGATTTTCTGCACAAAACGTACAAGAGTTTATTCCTGAAGCGGTGGGCGAAGACCCACATGGCTTCCTCACGCTCTCAGACCGACCTATTCTGGCAACGGTCGTGAATGCAATCAAAGAATTGTGGGAACGGGTGACCGGTAATACAGAGCGTATCGAGGAGCTTGAGGAAGAGGTAGCACTGCTCAAGAAAGAGCTCCAAAGCGATACTAAACAGAATAGTTCGGATACCCAAAACGACAATTCAACACAATCTGACGACGCAAACGACCAAGAGGATGATGTGACTGCTGACGACGAGTCAAATGGTGAGGAAGTAATCGAGGAAGAGAGTGGTAGTGAAGAAGGTGTAGTGGAAGAGGATGAAGTTGAGACCGAAGAAACTGTTGCGGAGGAAACAGAATCTGATTCTGAAACCGACGTGCCTGTTGAAACAGAGGAAGACGTAGTCGCAGAGAGTACAGACGACACTGTTGGAGAGACTGTGGAAGAACCTACGGCGTAATCTCTGCCACTCCCTCAAAATTTTTTGTAATCAACATGCTGGTGGTCGAACGTGCGCCACACTGACCCAAAAATTGGTATGATGGGGGGAGCACTATGCACATCGATGACGAAAAGTTGGGATCAATACTGCTCGAGCAGAGTTATCTGTCTGAAGAGGATCTTCAGCGTGCGCGTGAAGTAACAGCAAAGAGCACACAGTCCTTGACCGAGTACCTTATTGCGGGCGATCTCATCACGAATGATTTGATGGGGCAGGCAATAGCAGAATCTGTTGGTCTTTCGTACGCCGATCTTAATTCAAATCAGCCAACAACTGAGCATATCCAACGTATCCCAGAGGATATTGCGCGAGAGTTTCGGTGTGTCTATTTTGAATATGATGACGATGCCGCACAGGTTGTCATCGCGACTGATGAACCGGAGAAGAAAGAGGAGTTGATTGCGGAGCTTACGCCACTCTTTCCGGATCAGAGTATCACCATTGCATACTCACTTTCTGAAGACATCACAAACATCCTTTCTCGGTATCAGAAGCCACTTGATACCCGATTCTCAAAGATTATTGAGGAGGAGAAGCGTGTTGCGCCGGAAATTCTTGAAGAAATTTTCGTTGATGCGCATGCTTTTGGTGCGTCTGACATTCACTTTGAACCGCGTGCCAAGGAGGTGGTCGTACGATTTCGGGTTGATGGTGTGTTGCAAGAAGCGGGACGCCTGCCGAAGCAGTATTACGAAAATGTGGTCAATCGCATTAAAGTGCAAAGCCAGCTTCGTATTGATGAACACTTCTCTGCCCAAGACGGTGCTATGCGCTTCGAGAGTGGGGAGCTGGTGTTTGATCTCCGTACCTCGATCGCACCCACGGTTGATGGTGAAAAGATAGCACTCCGTGTACTTTCAGCATATGTACAAGGACTTAATTTAGGCACTCTTGGGCTCTCCGGCTACAACGAAGAATTGCTTACCGAAGCATCACAGAAGCCATTCGGGATGATCTTGGTGACCGGACCGACCGGAAGTGGAAAGACGACAACGCTCTATGCGGTGCTCCGCACACTCAATACACCAGATGTCAATATCACTACCATTGAAGATCCGGTCGAATACAGAATTTCCGGAGTCAACCAAATTCAAACAAACGAACGTACCAATCTCACCTTTGCAAAAGGTTTGCGCTCTATTGTGCGTCAAGACCCGGATATTATTTTGGTAGGGGAGATTCGTGACGAAGAGACGGCGGAGATCGCCATCAACGCGGCACTCACGGGACACCTGCTCCTTTCAACTTTCCATGCTAATGACGCTGCGACGGCCATTCCGCGACTTCTTGATATGGAAGCGGAACCATTTCTGCTTGCATCGACACTCGAACTCATAATCGCACAACGGTTGGTGCGTAAGATATGTGACCACTGTCGTCATAGTACCGTACTTTCACCAAAAGATATTGTGACAGAGTTTCCTGCCGTCAAAAAACACTTTACTGGCACCAAAAAGGTGACTCTCTATACAGGTAAGGGGTGTGAGGTGTGTAATCATACCGGGTACCAAGGAAGAACTGCTATTTTTGAGTTTATCCGCATTACTCCAGAGCTCAAGGACCTTATTTTGAAAAATCCATCGGCACATGAAATATGGGAACTTGCCCTTACGCAGGGTGCACGGCCACTTTTTGAGGATGGTCTCGATAAGGTAAAGAGTGGCATGACGACCCTTGAGGAACTATTGCGCATTGCGCCACCACGCTAGGTGTGGTGCTGCGCATACTTTGCTATGGACGTAAATTCACCCCTCAATTAGGACACTCTCTTTTAATAACCCAGCTCGTCTAACCACCTCCTCCGAGCTTTTGTATCCGAGTATCTTCCTCGGCTTTTTGTTTATCATAGCAGCAATCGCATCTA
>JAGQLY010000008.1 GCA_020428905.1 Candidatus Kaiserbacteria bacterium
GATCGGGCGATCCTCGAGCTCCTCTTCTCCACCGGTCTTCGTGTGTCAGAGCTTTGTAATCTCTCAGTTGAAGACATTGATCTTTCACGGGACGAGTTTTCAGTTCGTGGTAAGGGAGACAAGGTGCGTGTCGTATTTATTTCAGATATGGCGAGAAAAGCGGTTGCTGAATACCTCAAGACGCGGAAAGACATGGATGACGCGCTCTTTATACAGTACGGAAAGAATGCGTCACGCACTCAAAAAGAAAACAAAGACCTCCGCCTTACGCCGCGCAGTGTCCAACGCATCATCAAGCGGTACGCGACCATTGCTGGTATCACCCGCAAGGTAACACCGCACGTTATCCGGCACAGCTTCGCTACTGACCTCCTCTCAAATGGCGCCGACCTCCGTAGTGTGCAGGCGTTGCTTGGTCACGCGAATATCGCAACAACACAGGTGTACACACATGTCACCGACAAGCATCTCCGAGACATTCATAAAAAGTTTCACTCACGAAAATAGTGTGTAGTAACACGCCACATTGGAATTACAACACAGAAGTGTTGTAATTCTTGACGCGACAACCAGTGCCGTCCGTGCCAGTTTGCGACGGACACTCATTTTTTTAATCCGTCAGTACGTGTGTCGAAATGGGAAGTGACTGTTGAATGATTTCTAGGTCTGGTACGGCGTAGTTATTGCCGCGGAGGTCAAGTATCTTAAGATTTTTGAGATTTCCCAGTTCGTACGGAAGTCCGGTAAGACTATTGTTGCTGAGGTCAAGTATCTCAAGGTTCGAGAGCCGCCCAAGTTCTGCCGGAATGTCGGTCAGTCTGTTGTTGGAAAGGTTGAGTGTGCGTAAGTGTTCAAGACGGTGTATCTCTGCCGGAAGAGATGTGAGTATATTTCCGGAGAGATTGAGTACAACCGTGTCTGTTTTTGAAAAGATGGACGTTGGCACTTTGGTAAGTTCACTGTAGCTCAGGTCGATGGTGTCACGAGGTGTCACTTCCCTATCCACAGTGCAGGGAGCAAAGGCGCAATCAGGTCCTTGCCGTCCGACGTAGCTGCCGTCCGGACATTGACGTGCGTCCGCGGTGCAGACAGCAAGGCCCTCGTCAGTGTTTTTTGGCGCTACGGCGGTACTGCCGACAAGCATTGAAACGATAAAACTTAACAATATGAGGACGGAAAGTATGAATACGGCTTTTTGTGCATTATTCATACGAGAAGTGATTATTCTTTGCACAGTGGGTGCACGGGCTCGTATCCTTCCGGATCGCTTAGGTAGATAAGAAACTGTTTGGCAATGCTGCTCGGCTTGTAGGCGCTCCCAATAAAATAATCGCTCGCGCCAAGTTCTTTTGCGCGGGCGACGTGTGATTCTTCGGAAAAGTTAGAAACGATCATGACCGGTATATCTTTGGTGTCTTCGGTTTCTCGAAGAAGGGTGAGTGCCGCGAATCCATCGCGATTTGCCGCTGCTCCATTCTTCCCGATCATGACGTCCATAGAGATGATGTCTGGCCTCTTCTCGCGTACCGTCTCGAGAAACGGCTCGTCGGCGTCAGGGAGAATGGTGACATCAAAATTGAGCGCACGAAATGCAGTGCCTAGGAGGTCTTGCGTATAGGGATCGTCCTCAACGATGATAATCTTCCGTGTCTCCGTATGATGCATAGTATAAGTGTAGCGTACCTGGGTGCGCACGCAATGGTCAGGTTGTATAGACCGTTTTTGACCAGTGCAAAATTGTAGTATCATCAAGACCATGAAAATCTTCTCCTGGAATGTAAACGGTATTCGGGCGGTACTAAAGAAGGGTGCACTACAGTCGTTCCTCGACACACACGATCCCGATATTCTCTGTATACAGGAAACCAAGGCGGAACGGGGGCAGGTTGATGTTGACTTTGAGCACTATGAAGAACATTGGCACTCTGCAGAGCGCAAAGGGTACTCCGGCACAGCCATTTTTACCAAAAGAGCCCCAGAAAATGTCCTGTACGGGTTTCCTGATGAGATACAGAGTGCTCACCATCTCGCTGATACGTATGGTGACACCACAAAGGAGGGTCGCGTCCTCACCCTTGAATTCGAGGGATTTTTTGTAAGTACGGTCTATACCCCCAACGCAAAGGATGACCTTTCACGTATCCCTATGCGACGACAGTGGGATCCATCTTACCGTGAGTACGTAGAACTTCTCCAAAAACAAAAGCCGGTTATCTGTTGCGGTGACTTTAATGTAGCTCATACTGAGGACGACCTAGCCCGCCCGAAAGAAAATGTGGGTAACAAAGGATTTACCGAAGAAGAGCGGAATGGTTTCGAGTCACTGCTGGCGACAGGACTCATAGACACATTTAGGTCTACCCACGAAGGTAACGGGTTTTACACCTGGTGGTCACACTGGGGACAGGCGCGTGAGCGAAATGTCGGATGGCGCATTGACTATGTTCTTATGTCGGAAAGTCTTACACCTATTATGAAAAAAGCAGATATCCACGCGGATGTTTTGGGAAGCGATCACTGCCCCGTTTCGGTAGAGTTGGGAATCGAGTTCTAGAGAAATATGGCGCAAATACTATAGAATGTGGCATGTCCGTTATAAAGGACACGGTGTTGCTTTGGTTATACACAGTTATGCACAAGTATGTCCTTTACACGATCCTGTAAAGGACATACTATGTGGTCAGGCCCAGAAAGGGCGGGCATCCAACACCACTTTTGCTCTTAAGTAAAACCTTGAGAACAAAAGTGGTGCTTGGACCCCAAAGAGCACATTTCACAATAGAGTAATACCTCCAAAAAACTCTTAAGTACATCCCACTTAGATGACCAGTGTGTGAGCCAACCAGAGTCGTGGTCTACCGCAAACGACGTTTCTGGCTGGCTCAGACAGCTGAGCCATCATCATGGGTCTCACCCCGGGAGGAGCACAGACTCTCCACCCAAAGAGGCAAAGCCTCACCTAGACCCTATATCCACCCCATAGAATAAGGCCCGACGGATCGGCCGCTGAAGCGCACGCTTCGGCCATCGATCCCTCGGGCCTTTTTTAAGTGAACAAAGGAGCGCAGCGACTATTGTGAACTTACACAGGAAGTCGTAGGTATTTTCGACCACCCAGGGAGAAAATCCCACGACTTGTCGGGGAGTGAAATATAGGGCGCAGCGACTGTTGTGGATATATACAGGAAACCGGCTGTTTTTTGGTCCGCCCTACCCCACACCGTGTTTGCGATTGAGTTTTTTGAGTTCTGCGGCCTCTTCCTTTTCTTGCTTCTCTCTCCCCTGCTCACCAAGTGCCGAAAGCTCATCTTCGCTCATGGCAAGAAGTGTAGCGACACGCCCCTCAAGATATTCTTCGGTGTTTTTTTTCGGTTCGTCGAGCACTTCTTCAAGGAGTGCGTGGAGCGCATCCCCGAGCTTCTTGCTCGGGCGTTCTCCTGTGAGCTCCATAATGCGATCACCGTTTATTTTAAGCATCTTGACCGAAATGGGGTCACGAAGCGCTTGTTCCACCATGGCAGTGTACTTGCGTAGACGGAATGGCTGTTCCTTTGGTCTGCCGGTACCGATACGGTCACAGCGACGTAGCTTCAGGAGGTCCCAGATGTTTTCTTGTCCCACATTCGCAATGGTGCGCCGTACTGCAGAAAGGGTAACTTCGTCAGGGTCTGAGAAGAACATGTGCCACCGTACCAGCTTGACCACCCGTTCAACGGTCTCTCGCGGGAATTTTAGGTCGGTAAGAATGCGTTTGGTCATACGTGCACCCACCACTTCGTGCCCGTGAAAGGTCCAGTCGTTTTTTTCTTTCGACCAGCGTCGTGTTTCTGGTTTTGAAATATCATGAAAAAGGCCTGCGATACGAATATCGAAATCCCAGTCCTTGTCCGCGGCGTGCTGCATGGTACGAAGCAGGTGCTCATACACATCGTATGCATGTGCTTGGTTTTGTTCTACACCAATACCGGTGAGAAGATCGGGGGCAATATGTTCGAGGAGGTGTAGCTTTTCAAAAAACACGATACCCTGCATCGGCTGTGTGGTAGCGAGTACCCGTATAAATTCGTCGCGGATGCGTTCTTTAGAAATACGCCCGAGATTAGAGCTATTTTCGACTATCGCACTCATGGTGTCGCTCTCGATAGTGAATCCGAGTTCTACTGCAAGACGCACGGCGCGCATCATGCGAAGCGCATCTTCCGCGAATCGTTCAGTCGCTTTCCCTACCGCACAGATACGTTTGTGTGTCAGGTCGGCTGTTCCGCCGAAAGGGTCCACCAACGTTTCATCGTGGAGTCGAAACGCGATTGCATTTACTGTAAAGTCACGTCGCTTAAGGTCTTCTTCAAGCGAAACGCCGAAGGTAACCGTGTCAGGACGACGCGCATCCGAATATCCGGACTCGCTTCGATACGGTGTCACCTCAACAACGCGCACACGTTCATCGGTTGTTTCTTTGTTTACAACACCCACGGTACCGTAATCATTATTGCAATACGTTTCCTCAAACAACGCCTCTATTTGTTCCGGGTGTACGTTTGTGGTGATGTCCCAGTCTTTTGGCGTACGACCCAGCGAAAGATCGCGTACGCAACCTCCCACCAGGTACGCCTCAAAACCAGCACTTTCTAAGGTTTCGGTTACTTGCTTTACTTCCAGTGGAATATCAGTTGCTCGAATTGGCATGGATGCGTTAATTGTAGCAGCAATTGCTCGTCTTTGCCGACTGACCAATGCTACCCGCCCTTAGTAGATGTGGTTTTTAGCTACCAAAGTGGATTGTCTGGCAATACAACTGTCCGTCGGTCTTGTTCAACACAGGTTGCCAATACTTCTACGAGGCCATCATGCACACCAGGAAACGTCTTTTGCAATGTTGATACAAACACTTCTTTATCCCAGATTTCTTTTTCTGAAGGGTTTTGTAACAAACGGTTTGCGTGATTCACAGCAAATTGGTACGCCGCCCGCTCTTCTTCTGTAGCGGTTTCTCCCAAACTTTTAAATAATTCCTTGAATGACCGTACGTCAGCAAGTCGACTTTCACTTGGTTTCTCTTGTTCTGGTGCGAACTTTGGTTCCATAAGTATATGATGGTGCACCCGGAGGGACTCGAACCCCCAACGACTGATCCGAAGTCAGTAATGATATCCATTTCACCACGGGTGCGTTTATTGGTGGACATCATCATAGTGTGAAATACACTAAAGTGCAACCATGTGTGTTACACGCTCCCCCACAAGCACCACATGAGCTTACGGTTAATACCATTGAGCGAGTCCCCATCTTGGATTCGATACAGGATAAGATAATAAATTGCTCTTCCCCACTAAATCACGTATAATCCCGTGCACAGTTACATATGCGGCCATGGTTAAGTGGTATAACGAGTCCTTGCCAAGGATTAGTCGGGAGTTCGATTCTCCCTGGCCGCACCAAGCGAGACGAATAGTCTCCAAATCATCATTCTGGCTTTGTTTTGAGCCATAATCTTTCATTCCTAACCTATCGTACTGGTGTTCGAGGTTTTTATAGTTGGTTAGGATTGGTTTCATCCAATCGTGAACGCTCATTACCAACTCTTTGCTGACCATTTTGTGCTCATCACCAAAGTATGAAAGGATGCTGGTCTTTACTTTATTAGAGCCGTTGATGACTAACACTGCCAGGGGTTTTTCTTTGTAAAGCACTGGTAGGATTGACTTGGGAGTAGGTGAATACGTGCTTGGCTACGGTGAAGCACTACCGAAACCACGCGATATACGACAGTGGCCCCCAACAGGACATACCTGTGGATAACCAGGTTTATATGTGTATAAAGGACACTGCTAATTCGCAGCACATGTCGCTTAAAAATGGCTGAAACATTGTATATATTGCATTGTCCCATATAACTTTTTGCTACGTATACGTTTCACGTGGAACATATATAAAAGCTAAAGAGTGTGCTATTTTGAATAAAAGTTCCATGTGGAACGACTGATTATGGCAAAACATAATGATATCGGTAAACTTGGCGAAGATATAGCTGCAAAGTGGCTCGAAAACAGTGGTTTTTCTATAATCGAGCGAAATTATCTTCAAAAATGGGGAGAGGTTGATATTATTGCCTGCAAAACAAGAGACAAAGCCCACTTTGTGGAAGTAAAAACCGTTTCATATGAAACAAAGGATAAGCTTATACATGCGGTTTCACATGAAACTTGGCGCCCCGAAGAAATGGTGCACGAACATAAGCTCAAAAAACTTGGTCGTACCATACAGACATGGTTGAGTGAGAAAAAATACACAAAGGACTTCCAGATCGACGTGATTACGGTGCGTGTAGTTCCACGTGAAAAGTACGCAGTAGTTAAATATATAGAAAATGTTGTTTTGGAGTAGTTCCACGTGAAATATGTTTCACGTGGAACATATACTATTTTATTTCATGTTTTCACATGAAACAGGAGCAGCGACCATGTCCTATAGGACACGGTCGCTGCTCTTCGTTCTGTCGGGCCGGGCGGTATCAATTCTTAGGGGGTATGTTCAGGTTGTATGCCGTTTTTCAAAAAATCGACGGGCCCTTTGATCTAGGTCAAAAAACGCAAATCGGCCAAACAACAGAGAGTTTGGCCGGCTTGCATATTGTCGGGGAGCCGGGAATCGAACCCGGGCCACACGGTCCCAAACCGCGTACACTACCATTATGCTACACCCCGAGTGGGTAGGTAAATAAAAGTCTACTTTTATTTAAGCTGCGAACGAGGGGTGAAAGCTTTTGCTTACACCCTCGCGACTCTAGCGAATCATTGAGCTTACATAGTTAAAGCCCAAAATTCAACGCACAAAATAATACCACTCACAGCAAAAAAATGCGAGTCCGAGGACAGATTTGTTGCGCGGTATGTCTCCTAAAGAGGTGTTTCGGACGGAAATGACACTTTCCCATGAAAGAAATCGTTATTTCGCGCGTCATCACGTATAATGTATTCCGCATGGCGAAAAACAGACAGCCAAAAGGGGATACAGAAAGCAGAAGTCCTGAACAGGACTTCTTGAGGGCGTTCGATGAATACGCAGATGCACTGTTTCGTCATGCATCATACCGCCTTTCTGATCGTGAGCGTGCTATAGAAATTGTGCATGACACCTTCACCAAGGTGTGGGGATACCAGCGAGGAGGACACGAAATCCTCTCGTATAAGTCCTTTTTGTATAAAGTACTCAACAATCTCATTGTTGATGAGTACCGAAGACAGAAAGAAGTATCTCTCGACGCACTGCTCGAAGAGTCGGAAGTGGGGGAGGGTGCCTTCGAGTATCTTCAAGAAGGAGGGATTGAAGAGCTCACTTTTTCACTTGATGCGAAGAGGGTTGCAGACCTCATTGTCTCGCTACCAGTACAGTATCGAGAAGTGATCACACTTCGCTTCGTTGATGGGCTCGGGCCTCGAGAAATCAGCGAGCTTATAGAAGAAACAGAAAACGTTGTTTCTGTTCGCATCCATAGAGGAATCAAGTTGCTTCGAACTATGCTCGAGGATGCAGAGGAAGTGGCACGCAAAAATCGATCTACACACACGTCACCATGAAGTCGTTTCACACCGAAATAATCAAATACACCAAAAAGACAAAACTCACACTCCGCGAGCGGCGTGAGTTGCGTGAGCGTGTGGTTTCATACATGGAGTATCATCCACTCAATATCACTGCGACACGGCCGGTTGCACCTGCAGGAGCTTTCTATGAATTCATGCGTGTGCGAGTGGTTGGCTCGTGGTATGGGCGTGTTGTGGCGGGAGTCATGGCGGTACTCATTTTCATTGTCGTGCCCATTGCCGCGGAACGTTCTGTGCCGGGGGATGCACTGTATTTGGTAAAGACGCATGTAAACGAAAGTGTGCGTGCACAGTTTGCTAATACTGCTTACGAAAAGGTCGCCTTTGAGACGGAACTTATCGAACGGCGTATCTCCGAGGCACGGCTTTTAGCAAAGGAAGGAAAATTGACTGAAGAAGTTGAAGCTGAAATCGCAGAGACGGTGAAGGGTCATGCAGATGCAGCGCAAGAAGGTCTTGCCGAGCTTCGTGCTGATAACGCCGAAGAGGCAGCTATTGCGGAAATCACTTTCGGCTCTGCGCTTGAGGTACAGACGGCTGTTCTGGAGACAGGGCAGGGAACAGATGCAGGACTTGCGGTGCCGACCATCAAGGATGTCGTTCGTTCTGCACAGGAGACAGCGCTTTCACAACGAAGTACCTCGACACCGTCATTTGAGGGTCTCTTGGTCCGTGTCGAACTCGAGGCAGAACGTGCACATGATTTCTTCGAAGCTATTCAGGGGGCAGCAACCGATGCTGAACAGGGCGACATTAATCGTCGTCTCACTGCCATCGATACCAACATTGAAAGTGCAAAGGTGTCGTATGCAGACGGTTCAGCGGATGCCACAGTAACGTTGAGCACCACCCTGGGCATGATCCAGAAGCTCATTGTTTTCATGACAGACATTGACGTGCGCGAATCGGTCACATTAGAGGCGTTGGTGCCGGTGGCACCGACCGACGAAGAGCGAATTCTTATGGGCGAAGAGCGACTTGCTGTACTTGAGGAAGTTCAAAGAGGTATACGAAACGGCTTTGATACGATTACTGAAGACGGTGCTGTGACCGAGATAGATATCGACCTTTTTGCGAAGGATCTCGCCGACCTTGATGCGATGATTGTGGCCGCACACACCGCCCGTGACGCCGAAGACGTGGCACTCTTTGAAAACACGCTCACCATGGCAGAATCGCTTGCGCAGGGGTTGGTTGAAGCACTTGCCGTCGACGAACATGAGACAGAAGAAAACATACCGACAGAAGAGAAGTCAACGTCGGTGAATGCAACGACAAGCGTATCTGTTGATGTCGAAACGGCTCTCTAATAGTGAAGGAATACCGCAAATCACACAGTGGGCGTTGACAGGGGACGCTCATTTTTGTACAGTATTTTCTATGTATAGTCGCACACGTACCCGAACCGTCTTTCTGGCACTGAGTTGCCGGAGGGGGTCGGTGTGTGCGTAAGGACTTGTTCTACGAAAACACCGGCCCGCATGCGGGCCGGTGTTTTTGTTCAGGGAAAGCGTCCAATCTATCGAAATTGAGCGCTTCCCCTGGGCAAGTAGTCCAGCGTCCGTGCAGTGGCGAGTACTGTACAAATGCAACCGCCGATGGGGTGAAACATGGTAACTGGAGCAAGAAGCAGGTCGTCCACATTGGAGAAGGACGACCTGAAAAATAAAGAACGAAAATCAGGACAATCGGGACCGTCAGGGTCTCCCATACAGTACGGGAAACCGTATCAGGCCGACGGCCTGATTGAGTTCGTGTCGTCACGGGCAGCGCCGCCTATGTATGACGAGGAATCCACAAACGCGGTCGGCTACATCCGCTGATAAGGCCGACCGTAAACATCTTGAGCGCAGCGGGACAGTGTCGTCCTTCTGCGCTCATATTTTATAAAATGTTTGAGCACATCAGCAAAAATTGGTACCCTCTAGAGATACTATACGTTTAATACGATACGCTATGGATTTTGGAGTAGTTTCGTGGGCAGGAAAATTGTTACCTACACTCACCTACACGCTACCGGTTGTAGGGGAGGTGGATCTCAAACCGTATGTAATTGGACTGGTGCTTTTCTTGGGGCTTTCGGTCCTCTTCAAGCTCGTGCAGCTTGTTGTGGTGGCTCGCCTTAAGGCGTTCTCGAAGCGTACTCGTACTGACATTGACGATGTCGTCATCGGAGCGATTGCGGGCATTCGTCCGTGGGTGTATATGCTTATGGCGCTCTATATTGCCCTCCAGCCATTTGGTCTACCGTCGGGGGTGGCGCGCCTCGCAACATTCATCTTCCTTTTTGCGGTGGTGTGGCAGGCGATCGAGATTGTTGTGCGCTTCATCGACTATGCGGCAACGCGCCTCCTTGAGAAAGACGAAGACGGTGACGGTGTTCCTGATCCAAATACTGCAAATGCATCGCACCTGGTCGCCCTACTTGCGCGTATCGTACTCTGGGTACTCGGTCTGCTCTTTGTGCTGTCCAATCTTGGTATTGAGGTGACATCGCTTGTCGCGGGCCTTGGTATCGGTGGCATTGCCATTGCCTTTGCGCTTCAGGGCATTTTGTCTGACCTCTTTAGCTCGTTCTCGCTCTATTTTGACAAACCATTCCGCATTGGCGACTACATTGTGATTGGTGAACATTCCGGCACGGTAGAGCGTATCGGTATCAAGACCACTCGGCTTAAGACGCTCCAAGGGGAAGAGTTAGTGGTATCCAATGCGGAACTGACCGCCGCGCGCGTGCAGAATTTCAAAAAAATGAAAGAACGACGTGTGACGTTTCGGTTTGGAGTGTTGTACGAAACACCATATGAAAAAGTGCGAGAAATCCCCAGCATCGTTGCGCGATTATTTGAGGTGCAGGAACGCGCACGACTCGATCGGGTGCACTTCACCTCGTTTGGCGACTCGGCACTACTCTTTGATGTGGTGTACTACGTTGAGTCACCCGACTATACCGACTATCTTGATATTCAACAACGGGTCAATCTCGACCTTTTGGACAAATTTGCCGAGGTTGGCATCGAATTCGCGTACCCAACCCAAACGGTGTATGTGAAGCAGTAGGAGCTTCAACTGTGTTCGGCAATGTGTTAGAATGCCGGCGCGGTCTTCGCGGGTGTATCTAGCGATACAACCGCTTCGCTCGTAAGGATGCTACTCAGGCCAGCTTGGTAGTATCTTATTCGCTCGCGGGTGTAGTTTAGTGGTAAAACAGCTGCCTTCCAAGCAGCGGTCGGGAGTTCGATTCTTCTCACCCGCACAGCCAACATGAAAAGCTGTTCCGAAAGGAACGGCTTTTCTGTTGTTGCTGTGCGGAGTGAAGAAAGTGCCCTGCGGCACTTTCGCGAAGAATCGAAAGACGGAACGATGTGAGTTTGCGAACGAGTGAGTCGGGGTCGATAAAAATTTCTGGAAGAAATTTATTCGTGACCGATTCTTCTCACCCGCACAGAGGAAAAGCCGGCTTCCTGCCGGCTGTTTCTGTTATGCTCGAATTCGAGGCCTACGATGTTCTCGGTATTCGAGCGGTATTTGCCGTTCCAGGTTTTGAAACAGCTTCCACACATCCGTGTTACACCTACCCGTTTCTTTGCAGCGCCTCCACGCTGCCTCACCAATACCAGGCACGTCGTTTAGTGACCTCACAGAGAGAAGGTGTAGCACCAACTCATTCACCAGACATACGGCGAATACCGAATCCTTTGGAGGCATCGCCCCTAATGTCCGTATTTCAATCCGCGCTAGGTTTGGTGTTGCATTGCCGTCTCCGTCCTCTAGTCCGGTGATCCGCACCGGCCAGTACAAACCCCCTGTTTTACGTGTTCCATTTCCGGCACTCGCAACTGGACCGGGATGCCAGAGACCGTCCCTCTCGTAGAGCAGCACGGGGAGTTTTTCCAAAAACTCCAGATAGCCCTCTACCACCCGGTATGAGAGTGGTGTGTGTGGAGAGCGAACCGACGTACACCAGGTGTAGAGGCCGAAGCGGTGCTTCGCCAAGTTCGGTTGTAGGTAGGCAAGTAGCTGTTCCGACAACCAAAAGAGGGCGTAAAAGAGACGTTGGGTCTGGCGGTTTTCGACACCACCCAACCCCTGTATCCCGACAGTTATCTGGAGCGCCGCATTCTGTGACATTTCCCGCCGTATCAGATCCCTGATATTTCTTCCTTCACCGCGTCCATATTGCCCATCCCACTCCGTTACAAGTCCCCGAATCTTTGCTTCGTAGCGGGTGTCCTGTACGGTGGGTGCTTCATGGTGTATAGGAAGGCAGTAGGGCGAAAGGCCCTGTTCCTCAAGGAACTGAACCACCGTATCCAAGTCCTGCTGGATTTTGCGCGGGTCAATAGATGGGTGTGTGGCTGCTTCAAGCATCCAGGCACCAACCTCGCCACCGATGTGGAACAGGAGCGGTTGTAGTTTGCTCAGGTCTAGGGTGTCGGCCCTGGTGAACGCCCAACCCCTCTTGAGGAACACTTCCCACTCTGTTGCCATGGGTAGGGTGAGATAGTAATTCATTACACCTCCTCGGTGTGTTGATGTGGTTGTAAAAAGATCAGTCCAATCCGTGGAAATTTTCCCGATTGGCGTGAGGGTGCTACTGGTGTAGGGCGCTCACGCCAACAAAGAAAAAAAGAAACTCCCCGCTCCGTACGGAGCGGGGAGTTTCAGTAGTGGTACATCTACGAAGCCGCTCCTTGCGAGAAGGTAAAGAAAAAGTTAAAAGCGAACAACGTTGAATACTGCATAGCTCTCATAGTATGCGAAGTGGAATAAAAGTCAACCACAAACACAAAAGCCCCCGGAGTACACCAGAGGGCTTTTGTGTGTGATGGGATGTAACACACAAGTGCTACTCCGCACGTAGCGTACGTCTGGGATCGTGTGTTGATGCATAGGAATGCATCTCCAGACAGTAATACCTCCGCTACTCAAATAGTATACCACACAGAAATAGAAGAAAAGGAAAATCCCACGAAGGCCTGTGGCCTTCGTGGGATTTTCACAAAAAGAGTATTACTTAACGGCATCCTTGAGAGCCTTCGCAGCGCGGAACTTCGGTACGCGCATTGCAGGAATCTCAATAGTCTGGCCAGTTCGTGGGTTGCGGCCAGTTCGTGCATTACGCATCTTCGCAGAGAAGATACCAAGACCAGCGATAGATACCTCGTTTCCGCCCTTAAGAGCGTCTACGATAGTATCGATAGCAGTCTCGACTGCACGCTCAGCGTCAGCGCGAGTACCCCCTACGACCTCATGCACTTTGTTGATGATGTCTGCCTTGTTCATAGGAACGAATGTGTAGTTACTACTGTGTAATGATGTGCGTATGCACGTGATGCCAGATAATGTGGCTATTAGTCATTATATAGTAGTTATCACGGAGTCAATACACTACCATGTATATAAAAAATGTGTCGTAATTTTGACGAAAAACAGCGGCGGTCTTCGGCCGCCGCTGTTTTTCACACCTGTGTCGCACGAAATACCTTACCGTGCGTACTCAACAACGCGATTTTCACGTATTACGTTCACCTTAATTTCTCCCGGATAGCGTAGTTTTTCTTCAATATCGGTCGCAATACTGCGAGCGAGGTTGTGTGCCTCAAGGTCAGTCACCTTTTCAGGATTTACCAGCACACGAATCTCACGTCCTGCCTGAATAGCAAAGGCACGCTCAACACCTGGCATACTCGTGGCAATATTTTCAAGCTCCGTAAGGCGTTTGAGGTAGTTTTCAACCGAATCTCGACGTGCACCTGGTCGGCCGCCAGAAAGCGCATCGGCAACTTGGACAATCATAGATTCCGGTGTCTCATATGGGTATTCTTCGTGGTGAGCACGCATCGCGAGAATAACCGCCTCATCAACATCGTATTTCTGTAAAATACGAATACCAATTTCTACGTGCGTACCCTGCACTTCTTGGCTTACGGTCTTTCCAATGTCGTGAAGCAGGGCACCCGCTCGTGCAACGGCAACGTCTGCTCCTACTTCTTCCGCGATAATGGCTGCAATGTGTGCCATTTCGACTGAGTGCCAGAGCACATTTTGTCCATAGCTGGTGCGGAAGTGAAGACGGCCAACGATTTTTATGAGATCGGGATGAAGTCCGGGCACATTTGCCTCGTAGACGGCCTTCTCTCCCATTTTGCGCACAATAGTGCCCACCTCTTTACGCGCCTTCTCCACCACCTCTTCGATCTTCGCTGGCTGAATACGACCATCAGAGAGTAGACTTTCAAGCGCGACACGCGCAACTTCACGACGTACCGGATCAAACGACGACAGAGTGATATGTCCCGGTGTGTCGTCTATGAGTACATCCACTCCTGTTGCGCGTTCAAACGCACGCACATTACGGCCTTCTTTTCCGATAATCTTTCCCTTGACGCTGTCGTTCGGTATTTCTACCGTCGAGCTCATCACATCGGCACGCATCGTGTTTCCGATACGGTGTATTGCTGCGGTGAGGATGTTTCGTGCTTCTGCATCGTACTGCTCTTCGCCGCGCAGCTGCATTTTTTGGATACGGGAAACAATGTCCGCTTCGTGCGACTTCTCAACATTCTGAGTGAGACGCTCAAGAGCGGCCTCTTTAGAGAGTCCTGCAACTTCCTCGAGTCGAGTCGCAATAGACTTCTCGTGTTCGTCGAGTTGGACCTTGATGGCTTTGATTTTCTCAACGTTTGCACGCACCGCCTCAGTTTCAGAATCGATGTCGATCTGTCGCTTATCGAGGAGGTCTTCTTTATTGATGAGGCGCTCCTCGGTTTTTTCAAGTTTTTCGGTGCGTTCCTTGATCTGCTGCTTTACCTCGCGCTCAAGTGTTTCCGCTTTTTCTTCTGCTTTTTCAATAATTTTGAGTGCCTTTTCTTCTGCTTCGAGCGTGCGTTCTTTGAGCGCAAGCTCAAGTGATTCTTTTTTACTGAGTGCGTGAAGGTATCGCAGATAGTAGCCGATACCAAGGCACACAATACCCACACCAATGAGTGTGGAGGTTATTCCTAGTGTCATACGTCACAAAAGTACGAATGTATGCCGGGTTCAGAGTGAGGAATGTCGTCGCTACAGCCGATACGGTAGTACAGTCGCACGGTTACAAACAAATAAGTCGACACTGACACAGTAGCACGAAGGAGTGGGGGTGGCAAAACCGGCGCCCTTCGGGCGCCGGTTTGTTTGGTGGTCATTTTAAAAATACTCAAATACTATTTAAGTATTTCGTCGACCAAACCATATTGCTTTGCTTCGTCAGCAGTCATAAAGAAGTCGCGATCGGTGTCTTTTTCTACCTGCGACAACGGCTTTCCAGATGCTTTTGCAAGCATTTTGTTCAGTCGTTCGCGGGTTTTTAAGATGTGTCGTGCGGTAATCTCAATATCGGATGCCTGACCCTGCGCGCCACCCCACGGCTGATGGATCATTACTTCTGCGTTTTGGAGAATGCTACGTTTCCCTTTAGCTCCCTGTGAGAGGATGATAGAACCCATTGATGCGGCCATACCGACACACACGGTGCTCACGTCTGGCTTGATGTGGTTCATGGTATCGACAATCGCAAGGCCGGCACTCACCGATCCTCCGGGTGAGTTGATGTACATAAAGATGTCTTTCTTTGGATCTTCTGCTTCAAGGAAAAGAAGTTGTGCCACGACAAGGTTGGCCATATGGTCCTCGATACTGCCGGTCACAAAGACAATGCGCTCTTTGAGAAGACGAGAGTAAATATCAAACGCGCGCTCGCCACCCTGGGTCTTTTCGATGACCATAGGGACCAACTGCGCTGCGGTAGTGTGTTGTGATTCCATAATGTTGTGCATAGTAGCAGAAAACAGCACGTTGAGCTAGAAGGTGAAAAAAGGCGCCCGAGGGGGCGCCAGGTGAATCGGAGGATTGTTCCGTGCCTAGAGGCCTCGGAACAATCCGTCGAAAAATGTAAGAAACAACGGCGATTGGTCGTTGATGCCCTCGCGCTTCGCCACGTCACACCAGTAGTACAGACAGCCGAGGAGCAGCGTTGTCGCTGCGTATTGGCCTTGCTGGGTGCGACGAATTTTTGGGGCCACAGGGCGAGCTGGGCGAGGCGGCCATCTCCGCTAGTCTCCACTTTGACATCGCGGGTTAGTGATCCAATCGAGTTCCCGTAGCGTGCTACGGTCCCCTCGGTAAAAACTATTGTATTCATGCCATCCTCCGGTGGGCTTTGGTGACTCCGTATGTATACCTAACACACCTAGGTCGTTTCGGCAACACAAAAACCTTTCGATATATCGAAAGGTTTTTGTGTCGGTATGTGTGTAACTACTTTTGTTCCTCAAGCATCTTGAGAATTACTTCGTTGGTTAGTACTGACTCAACGTATACGCGAACGCGCGTTTCATCGGCATCTTTATACTGTTCAAGAAGGTGCGACACCTGATGGTCAACTGCGCTTGGGTCGGGGTTGATTTCCTCCTTTTTGCCTATTTCATTCAATACGAGCTGTAGCTTTGCGCGCTTTTCCGCAGAGGGTGTCCACTCGGCGATCAGTTCCTCCTCGGTCTTCTTGATGTGGGTGAGGTAATCTTCGAATTTCAGTTGTGCACGGTTGAGGTCTTCCCGCATTTGAGCAAGCATCTGCTGTATTTCTGCGTTGGTCATCACTTCTGGCAAATCGACGGTCGTCTTCTCAACAATCGCATCGGTAATCTGCGCGCGGTGGCGTGATGCAACATCGCGTTCCTTCTCGACGGCAAGATGTTCGCGAAGCTTGCTCTTGAATTCCTGCACGGAAGTAAATTGTCCGGGCTGTCCCAGCGCCTTCACGTACTCGTCGGTGAGTTCGGGGAGTGGAAGCTTGCTGAAGTCTTCCTCTTCGGTGATTGGTGTCTCGTGATCGTGAGCGCAATTCTCGTCATGGACATGTTCGTCCACCTCACCAGACGCACCCTCTTTTTTTGCAACCGCTTTAGATTGAAGACGCTCGTACGCCATCTTCTGGCGCATGATGTCTTCGATTTGTTTCTCGACCTCCTCGTCGGTCACCTCGTGTGACTCGCGCTTTTTGTTGATATCTGCGGCGATCTTCTTGTAGTCGGGGAGGGTGATCTTGGGGAGTACTGCCACGATCGCTTTGAAGCCAAGCGGGTTGTCTTGCGCGATTTTGGTGATGCTGATCTGTGGGTAGCCAACCACCTCAAGCTTGTGCTCGCTCACTATCTCAGGATACGCTTCGTTAATAGCACGTTCAGCCATTTCTTGCAGGAGAGTCATTTCTCCGACTTTCTCGAGGATGACCTTTTCTGGCACATGTCCCTTCCGAAAGCCATCAACCTCCATGTCTTTTCCTATCGCTTTAAGAGCAGCTTCGCGCTGTTTGGCAAGATAGGTAAAGGGAATCTCGCCCGTTATGGTAACGGTCGAATGGTCGCCTTTTTCAATAGAAAACGCCTGTAGTTCGTCGTGTGTCATCCCTGTGAGATTATGTATATAAATGAGTTCCACCAGCACATGCTGTACGGAAGGTTGTGGGTCTGTAGTGTACCTGTGTCGCAATAAAATGCAACCGACACGGTCGTTGAGGAGTGACTAGTTGTTAAGTGCGTTTTCCATATCGGCGAGTGTGGTATCGAGGTCGGTGAGTTCGATGGCTTCAAGATCGGCGGCGATCACATCAAGGTCAACATGCGGTCCCATAGCATGGAGCACGGCCGCGCCACCACTGTTGGTGTTTGGTGTGCGGGCAGTGTTGGTATCGCTCGTAAGCACTGATCCCCAGAAGTACAAACCGGCAAGTGCTGCAATAAGAACAACAAAGATGAGTAGCATGACCACGCCGTGATGCCGCGTCTTCTCTTCGTGGAGGTTGTACTGTTGGTTTGGGTTCATGTGTTGGAAATTATTCGACTGTCATAGCGCGAAGGAGTGCCAGTGCTTCATGGAGCTTCCGTTGCGCCTCAATAAGGAGTGTTCGCACATTCACTACGTCCTCTCGCAATGATGCGAACGCTTCTTGTGGGCGCTCGGTCTGCACAACAGCTCGAATGTGTTGGGGGAGAATCCTCAGCAACGCTTCTGCCTGAGAGAGAAGTGTGTCTGCTTCGCGAAGAGCGGCGACCGCGTCGGACACCACAACACCATCTTCTTTAAGAAGAGCGACATGTGTCATGAGATGGGCATGTACGCGACTCAATTTGTCGTGAGCAGCAAAGAGGCGGGTCTGGAGTGTCGAACCGGAAGCGACGATACCTTCGTGTGTCGCTGCGGTGAGTGGGCGTTCGGGTGCACTGCGGCGTTCTTCTGATTGCTCAGCATGTGCGATACCTGCCGTGCAGAGGAGTAGGGTGCAACAACCGATGATGAGTCGGCGCACAGATGTTGAAGGAATGGATAAGATACGATACATAAGCAGTTTCCTCATAAGTGTAGCACAGCGTTGGTGTGGGTTCGGTGTGTCTCTGCAAAAAAAGTGTGTACGAAGGAGTGTCTCTGTGACGTGTCCATATTGCATGCTATACTCACGACGTTACACAATCAACACACGCGCTAGTTTATGACAGACTACAATACACTCTATATCCCCGGAGACCTCGAAAAAAAAACAATCAATACCGTCGTCGAAGTGTCGGAAGGGTCTATCCTTAAGGTGGAATACAATCGCGAAAAGGGAACATTTGAGCTCGATCGTATCGAACCATCTATTTTTGCAAAACCGGCGAACTACGGCTTTATTCCCGGAACGCTCGATGACGATGGAGATGAACTCGATACACTGATTGTTTCTCCTGTTCCGATGCCGGTCGGTATCGTGCTCCAGGCGCACATTCTAGGCGTACTCAATTTTGAAGATGACGGCGAGCAGGATCATAAGATTATTTGCGTGCCAGCTGACGATCGTGATAGCGACAATCGCATCAAGAGTCTCGAAGATCTTGGTGAGCGCTGGAAGCAGAAGATCGAGTACCACTTCCGGACATACAAGGACCTAAAGAAGCCGGGTACGACGAAGGTGCTCGGGTATGGAAATGCTGACGATGCAGTGAGGGTTATTGAAGAGTGTATTGAACGTTTTGCGAAGCGGTAGGGATTGTTGCTTTAGAAAACACAAAACGCCGCGCCCGTAGGGCGCGGCGTTTTGTGTTTCAGTCTCGTTATTTTGTTTCTTCTGTTTCGTCTTCCGCGAGCTGTGCCTCAGCTTCTTCGGGGGTATCAACCTCCTCCGCTTCGTCGAGTTCGTTTTTGGCATCACGATCCCCCGTTGCCTCGTCCTCGATACGTTCGGGTTCAGTTGTGGTTGCAACCTCCTCCTCAAGTATTGCTTCGTCAGGGTTTGCGTCTTCGGCCACTGTCACTGCGCCATCTTCACCCGCCTCTGCAAGCTCGTCTCCGCCAGCAGAGACGATGTCGATCTTCCAACCGGTAAGCTTTGCTGCGAGACGTACGTTTTGTCCGCCGCGTCCGATAGCGAGCGACTGTTGGTCGGGTGCCACCTCTACGGTAGCGTGCCCGTGTTCAGTACCCTCGGCGCCGCTTTCAATAGTTACTTTTAGTACCTGAGCGGGAGAGAGTGCATCTTCAATAAACTCGGCCGGTTCTTCTGACCATTCGATGATGTCGATTTTTTCGCCACCGAGCTCACTCATCACTGTCGATACACGCACGCCGCGTTGTCCCACAAGTGAACCGACGGGGTCAATGTATTCGTCAGTTGCAAAGACTGCGACCTTTGAGCGAGAACCCGCCTCGCGGGCGATCGCACGAATCTCGACGGCGCCATTCTGGAGTTCTGGTGCCTCAATTTCAAAGAGTTTTTCAAGAAAATCAGGGTGACTACGTGAGAGTTTGAGGAAGATACCGCGAGGTGTTTCATCGACAGACACGAGTAGTGCGCGGATACGTTCGCCCGGCTTAAACCGTTCGCCGGGAATCTGTTCATCATACGGCATGACACCGGTCACTCGGCCGAGATCTACATAGAGATTGCCGCGTTCAAAACGTTGTGCATGCCCGAGTACAATATCGCCTGCCTTCTGTCCAAACTCCGAAAGAGCAGATTCTTTTTCTGCTTCACGGATTTTTTGGATAATGACCTGTTTTGCGGTCTGTGCAGCAATACGGCCGAAGTCATCCTTTGGTTCGAGGGGGAAGACGAGCTCTTCCTCGAGCTCGACGTCTTTCTTAATGAGTCGTGCGTTCTCAATCATGATGTGCTTCTCAGGATCAAAGCGTACGCGAGGATCCTCTTCGGTTGCGCCGTCATCCTCTTCTTCAGTGTGCGGTCGGGTGCTGCGGCTGTCGTCTTCAGAGACGGGTGCCTGTTCATCCTTTTCTTCTATACGCACGAGGGTGTCATCTACCACGATCTTAATCTGATCGAATGTTGTTGCCCCGGTAGCAATATCAAAGGACGCACGAATGATTTGTCCGCGCTTCCCAAATTCTTTTTTGTATGCAGTTGCCAGTGCTTGCTCGATAGCATCAATCATCTTCTCGCGGCCGATACCGCGCTCCTCCTCCATCTGGTCAAGCACCGAGTTAATTACTTTTAGGTCAAACATGCTTCTTTATTCTTAGGATGTTCTGATAAATGAATATATGGTATTGGTATTTTTGATAAAAAAACACCGGCCGCGTATGGCCGACGTTCAATCAGTAGATGCAGTATACTCTCACGTTTATATAAGTCAAGAAGAAAAGCGACCACGTTTTTTATTCGTATCCACCACTAGTGCTCAGTGTGTGGCAGAAGATTTTTGCGAGGTGCTATACTTGAACATATTAAGAGCTCTTTGAGCAGTGTATTGTGCGAATCCGAGACCCACAATTGAAACGCTTTATCCTAGATTCCGGACTGGTGTCCCGGAAGGATATCGATGCGGCTGAGAAACTGGTTGAGAAAGAAAACCGTACGCTCGCCGAGGCGCTTATTGCCACCGGTGCAATGACTGAAGATGATCTCCGTCGCGTTGAGTCATATGTGCTCGGAGTGCCCTTTGTGTCGCTCAAAGACAAGAAAATTCCTTTTGAAATTCTTTCGCTCATTCCTGAGCCGGTTGCACGCACGCATAATATTGTCGCCTTCAAGAAGACTGATAACTCGCTCGAAGTAGCGATGCTTGACACTGCCGACCTGCCGGCAATCGACTTCATGAAAAAGAAGCTTGGTCTTAAGGTCCTGCCGCGCCTGACTGATACCGAGTCAATGCGTGGCACTCTCCAGCAGTACCAAAAGACTCTCAAGGATGAGTTCGGTGATCTTATTGCAAAGGAGTCTTCTGCACTTAAAATAATCGCTGAAGAAGAGGGAACTGAGGTTTCTGAGGAGGAAATGAAGAAGATGGCGGAAGACTTGCCAGTGGTTCGCATTGTCGATACGCTCTTGCGGCACGCCATCATTCAGGGCGCATCTGATATTCATGTTGAACCGATGGAGGAAGGGCTTTTGGTGCGCTACCGCATTGATGGCATTTTGCACGATGCCATGACACTTCCGAAACATGCGGGGCCTACTATCTCGGCCCGTATAAAGGTGCTTTCGAAACTCAAGCTTGATGAAAAGCGTTTGCCTCAGGATGGACGTTTCAAGATGGAAATGGAAGGGCAGAAAGTTTCGTTTCGTGTATCCGTGCTCCCCATCTTTTTTGGTGAAAAAATTGTGATGCGTTTGCTGCGCGAGAATCGTTCGGGGTACACCCTCGAGGGAATTGGCCTTCATGGGAATGGACTCGAGCGTATTCATGACGCCATGAAACAAACCACCGGCATCATCCTCGTTACCGGACCGACAGGAAGCGGAAAGACCACAACGCTCTACACGGTACTCGATCTTTTGAATACGCCGGAGGTGAATATTTCTACGATTGAAGACCCGATTGAGTATCAGATGCCACGCATCAACCAGACACAGGTGAAGCCCGACATCGGATTCACCTTTGCCAATGGATTGCGCTCACTCATGCGCCAGGACCCAGATATCATCATGGTGGGTGAGATCCGTGACCAAGAGACGGCAAGTCTCGCAATCAACGCGGCACTCACTGGACACCTAGTTCTTGCAACGGTTCACACCAACTCTGCTGCCGGAACAGTGCCACGACTTGTTGATATGGGAGTAGAGACGTTTCTGCTCGTCTCCACCCTTCGAGTTGCGGTGGGACAACGCTTGGTGCGTAAGCTCACCGAATCGAAAGAGCCCTACACACTTTCGTCTTCAGAGAAGACTAGTCTCGGAAAGCATGTCGATCTCGACCGTGTGTTGCACGAACTTAAAGAAGAAGGAATTGTAAAGAGTTCAGCAACGTGGAATAGTGTGCCATTCTATCGTCCGCGGCAGAGCCAAGAATCAAACGATGGCTTCAAGGGACGTATGGGTATTCACGAAATACTCCCCGTTACCCCAACCCTAAAGGATCTCGTCATGACCGGTACCACCTCAGATGCAATCGAGGCACAGGCACGCAAGGAAGGTATGATGACGATGATTGAAGACGGTATCTTTAAGGCGGCACTCGGTCAAACGACCATTGAGGAAGTGCTTCGTGTTATCTCAGAATAAACGTTCATAATTCATGACACTTTTTACTTACAAAGGAACAACCGCAGACGGCAAATCGGTCACCGAGATGGTAGACGCGAATGACCGTTTTGCGGTGTATGAAATAGCTCGTCAAAATGGACATACCGTTTCATCAGTTTCTGAAAAGAAGCAGTTCTCGCTCAGTCGTCTGTTTAACATGGAGAAGATCAACGCGGCACTCAGTCGTGTGAAACTCGACGAGTTAGTTATTGCGACACGCAACCTCGCGTCGATGCTTAAGGCGGGTCTTGCGCTTGCACGGGCACTGACGGTTATTGAGCGGCAATCGAGAAATCCACGCATGAAGCAGGTTATGCAGGCGCTGCGCGAGTCGGTCAATAAGGGTGACCCGCTCAATGAGGCACTTGCTAAGCATCCAAAAACATTCTCACGGCTCTATGTATCAATGGTTCGTGCCGGAGAAGAAAGTGGTAAGTTGGCAGAAGCGCTTGAAACAATCAGTCTCCAGCTCGAACGTTCGTCGAACCTGCGCAAACGCATCAAAGGGGCCATGATTTATCCGTCGATTGTGGTTACGGTTATGATCATCATCGGTATTTTGATGATGATATACGTAATGCCGACTATTACCGATACGTTCTTGCGACTCGGAACAGAGTTGCCGACAACAACCAAATTGCTTATTGGTACGAGCCAGTTTCTTAGCGCGCATGGTCTATTAGCAGTGGCGTCGGTGATCGGATTTGTGGCCGTGCTCGTTACACTCGGACGCACCAAAAGAGGTCGTTCTACTATACACTGGACGCTCATTCACCTCCCTGTTATTGGCACGATGGTGAAGCAGACAAACTCTGCATATACCGCGCGCACTCTTTCCTCACTACTCTCAGCGGGTGTTGATGTGATCGGCGCACTTTCTATTACGGACGAAGTACTTCAAAACGTTCATTTTAAAAAGGTGATTAAAGATGCGGGTACGAAAGTAGAGAAGGGAGAACCACTTTCGGAAGCATTTATCCAAAATGAAAAGCTATACCCGGTCCTTTTTGGGGAAATGATCTTGGTGGGAGAAGAAACGGGCCAAATTTCACAAATGCTGACAGAGATCGCCGGTTTTTATGAAAACGAAGTGGAACAGAAAACCAAAGACCTCTCGACTATCATCGAGCCGCTGCTCATGGTTGTCATTGGTGCCACGGTTGGATTTTTTGCACTTGCAATGATTGCACCTATTTACTCAATTTCAGATAGTATCTAATGCGTACACGTGTCACAGCAGGGTATACTTTTGTCGAAATTCTTGTGGTGCTTGCAGTCATCGCTATTCTTGCAGCAGTGACCGTTACCGCTTTTCAGAACTTTTATGGAGCGTCAGCGCTCAAAACTAACAGTCAAGAGGTGTACATGGCACTCACCGATGCACGGCTCAATACGTTGGGTTCGGCAGGTGACACCGTCTATGGTGTACATCTGACTGATACCGGGTTTGTCCTTTTTGTTGGTGATACCTACGATGCGCTTGATCCGGACAATCAAACATACGAATACACGTTTGGTATCACTGCGGTAGGGACGCTCCCGACCGTAAATGCAGACGTAGTCTTCTCGCGACTTACCGGTATGCCGAGTGTGGCGGGCACCATTATATTGCGTAACCGCGCACAGACAGAAACCAGAACGCTCACCATATACGACTCGGGCTTGATAGAATACTGAGTATGAGATTGCTTCTCTATTACAGAAACACTCGGGGCATTACTGCTGTTGAGGCGCTCGTTGGGATCACCATTGTTGCGATGGTGTTGGTGTTTGGAGCGCATACCGTCATACGGTTTCTCACGGTCGGCGGTGAGGTTGGCGAAAAAACCCAGGCGTTGTATCTCGCGGAAGAGGGTCTTGAGATGGTCAAGTTCATTCGTGACGTTGAATGGGACACGATTGCTGGTCTCACTGATGGGGCGACCTACTATTTGTCCGTATCAGGTGTCTCTGTCGTCGTTTCAGGTACCCCAGAAACCATCGGTATTTTCTCGCGCAGTTTTGTTGTTGAGCCAGTAGAGCGAAATGCCGATGACGACATTGTTGCCAGTGGTACTGACGACGATGACTCCAAATACGTGACCGTAACGGTGTCGTGGGGGTCGCCGGCACAATCCCTCTCGTTTACGACAATTGTTGCTGACATAAATAATCCGTAGCCATGTCATTACACACCACTACAAAAGGATTTTCCCTTATAGAAGTCATTGTCTATATCGCAGTGTTGGTGCTACTCTCGAGCGCGGCTGTTACTACGCTACTCTCGTTTGATACGGCACTGTTGCGCAACAAAACTGAGCGCGTCCTTACCAACGCCGCAACGGTGGCACTCGAGCGTATGGAGCACGATATGCGCGACGCACTCACCGCAGATACGACGGTGTCTGGACAGCTGACCCTTACATCGCCTGATGCAACTACGGTATTTTCTACTGATAGTGGACAGTTGGTTCTTGAGGTGGACGGTGTTGATCAGGGCCCACTGACGCCCTCGGACGTCACTGTTGATAGTGTTACTTTCACTCGATACATAAGTGCGGGTGAACTTGATACAGAGATGGTGCGTGTCGCGCTTACGCTCTCTATAGAGACACACGCCGCGTCACTGACCGAGACCTACTATGTGAGCGCCATTTTGAGAAACTCGTATGAATAATAGGTACCCGACACAACAGAAAAACCGCGGCGCAGCACTGCTTACCTTTGTTATTCTCTTCCTGCTCACCTCAGCAGCTTTTGTATTCGCAGTGACACGAGGAGTCTACTTTGACCTCACTCGATACCGGACACTTGAGACAAGCAAACAAACATTTTTTGGAGTTGAATCTGCTATAGAGGATGCCATTCATCGGCATCGAAACAGTAAAGACTATGATGTGTCAGAGTCGTTTACGATAGGGGACACAGATCTCACCGTTTCTCGTGCAATCGTCTCAGGCCACTTTGAATTTGATATTGTGGGCACAACAAACACGCTTGTGCGAAAAGGATACCTCGAGTTTACTATTGGTGCGGGAACATCATTCAGCTACGGGCTTCAATCGGATACGGGTGGTATTTTGCTTGAGAACTCATCTTCGGTGCTCGGCAATATTTATTCAAACGGTACGGTGGTTGGTACTGGAGGTGGTCCGGACGGAAACGACGTTTTCGGTACGGTCATTTCTGCGGGTGCGTCCGGATATGTTGAGGGTATCCATGCGACCGGAAATGTCTACGCACACGGCATTGATGACGCGGTTATTGACGGAAACGCGTATTGTGACGCTATTGATGGCTCTACCGTGTCCGGAAATCTTTTGTGTAATACAGTGACTGCCACCAGTCCAAACCCAGCCGACGGCCCAGGTCCCGCAGACGATCAGCCACCATCAGACCTTCCGCTCACTGACGAAGACATTGATGACATAAAGGCGGCTGCCGAAGCGGGCGGTGTTATTGCAAGTACCGATCCCGAGTGTTCGGGTGGCACCTATAGTATTGATGCGAGCACAACTATCGGGCCGGTTAAAATCGAGTGTGATGTCGAGGTGCGAAATTCGGGGACGGTGGTTACGCTCGAGGGGCAGGTGTGGATCGAGGGGGATTTGATCATTGGTATTGGCCAGCCAGAGATTGCCATAAGTTCATCCCTCGAGGGTGAGACGCTTACTATTGTGGCCGATGACGAATCAAACAGGACGACGAGTAGTAAGGTTGATTTGGGTAACAAGGCAACATTCAGCGGCTATGGTGACAATTCGTACATCATTCTTGTCTCACAAAATAACGATGAAGAAATGGGTGGGTCAGAGATTGCAATCAACAGCGGACAGTCGTCTGTCGGAGACGTGTTGCTCCATGCGGCTCATGGTGAGATTGTGATCAGCCAGAGCGGCGAGTTTGTGGGTGTGGCAGCTCGACTGATCCGTCTCCAAAACTCCGCTCAGATTATTTACCAAACAGGAGCAATCAGCCTTTTGTTCCCAGATGGCCCAGGCGGTGGGTATATCATCAACGAGTGGAGTGAGGTTGAGTAGGGTTTTAGTGTACGATAGTGGCCAAGAGAACCTTCATGGTAAAATACGGATAATGAAAAAAACACACCGCCCACTCGTGATCGGCAACTGGAAAATGAACCCGGAGAGTAGTACGACCGCAGCACGTTTGGCAACAGAAGTAAAAAAGGGCACAACTCGTGTTGATGGTGTTGATATTGTTGTTGCTCCTCCACACCCTTTCCTTTTGGAAGTGCGGAAAGTGCTTAATGGTAGCAGACGTGTTCTGCTTGGGGCACAAGACGCACACTGGGAAGTGGGGGGACCGTTCACCGGAAGCGTTTCACTCCCCATGCTTGCGGATACTGGTGTCGTGTACGTTATAGTGGGGCATTCTGAGCGACGTGCGGCCGGAGAAACCGATAGTGATGTTCATAAAAAAGTGCACGCCGTACTTAAGGCACGAATGATTCCGGTCGTGTGTGTCGGAGAGAAGAAGCGAGATAGCAACGCACACTACTTGAATGACGTTGAAAAGCAAGTGCGTGCAGCGTGCGCGGGGATTTCTAAAGCACGAATGGGTACCGTGGTTATCGCGTATGAGCCAGTGTGGGCTATCGGTACCGGCAATACGGCGACACCCGACGATGCTCACGAAATGAAGATCTTCATACAGCGCATACTCACGGATCTCTATGGACGTAACGTCGCAAGCAAAGTGCGGATTCTCTATGGCGGGTCCGTCACTGAACACACTGCGGAAGCACTTATGGCACAGGGGACGGTTGACGGTTTTCTGGTTGGTGGTGCGAGTTTGCGTGCGTCAGAATTTCTTACTATTAGTACAGTAGCTGCACGCACGGCGACGCTATGAAAAAGAAGATAAAAAAAGCGGGTCTGCCGTTTATCACCGACCGTACCGACCTCAAAGGAAAGCGAGTTATTGTACGCGCATCGCTTAATGTGCCCGTGCGTGACGGGGTGGTACAGAACTATTTTCGCATTATGCGAGCGTTGCCGACGCTCATGTACCTTATACATCACGGTGCGCGCGTCATTATTCTTGCGCACATTGGCCGTGACCCAAAAGAAACGCTGGAGCCGGTATATAACGTGCTTCGCGATCAGCTTCCGGTGACGTATGTTCCAAAAATCACCGGCCGCAAAGTAGAGAAGGTGCTCGCTGAGCTTGAGCCGGGGTCGGCGATACTACTCGAAAATGTGCGTTCAGAGGAAGGGGAAATAGCTAATGATCAAAAGTTTGCGGAAACACTTGCTACCTATGGTGATCTCTACGTGAATGATGCGTTTCCGGTTTCGCACCGTGAGCAGGCATCTATTGTCGGCATTCCACAGTACTTACCAAGCTACTTCGGCCTCGCATTTCGAGAAGAGTATTCGCAACTTATGAAAGCGATTAATCCGTCTGCACCGGCGCTCTTTATTTCTGGTGGTGCAAAGTCAGAAACGAAGCGTCCGCTGCTTGAGAAATACGTAAAGAAGTACGACCATGTTTTTGTTGCGGGGGTCTTGGCGAATGATTTTTTTGTAGCAAGGGGATATGAGGTGGGTACGTCACTGGTCTCGAAGGATCCGCTCACAGACTCGGTTCTCCTTAATCATGAAAAAGTGCTGCTGCCGGTTGATGTGGTCGTACAGGGCGGTTCTACGGTTCGTGTGACCACACCGGATGATGTGCAACCAAATGAGCGTATTGTTGACGCCGGTCCACAGTCTCTTGAGTTACTCAATACGTATATACAAAAGGCGGCAACTATTTTGTGGAACGGGCCTTTGGGGAGTTATGAAGAGGGTTTTGAAGAACATACAAAGATATGCGCCGAGTATATTGCGGCAAGCAAGGGATACTCTATCGTTGGTGGTGGTGATACGGTTGCGGCGATCGAGTCGCTTGCACTGAATGATAAATTCGGCTTTCTCTCTGCAGCTGGTGGGGCAATGTTGCAGTTTCTTGGTGACGGCACTCTTTCTGGTATCCGGGCAGTCATGACGGATGGCAAAGTATAGGTGAAGTGAAAATACAAAATGCACTCGGCTAGCCGAGTGCATTTTGTATTTTTGCCGCAAAAATGGATAACTCACCGTCTTCATATGTCACGTGTTGCGCAGGCGAGAGTGCATGATCGTCGGCAAATCGTGGGATGACGTGCATGTGCAAATAGGGTATTTCTTGACCCGCAGCGGATCCATTGTTCACGATGATATTTACTCCATCTGCTCCGACCGCTTCTTTCATGACGTTCGCGATGCGTCGCGCTGTCTGTGCAACGCGGACAAACGATGCTTCGGAAATATCGAAGATGCTTTCCGAAGGCTCTTTGGGGATGACTAACGCGTGGCCCTTGTTTACGGGATTAATATCCAGGAAGGAGAGGGTGTGTTCGTCCTCGTAGACGATTTCTGCCGGAATTTCTCGGGCAATGATTTTATGAAAAATGGTACTCATAGGGAGTAGTATACTACGCCGTGCTAAAATTGCCGTACGTATGGCCCTCCGACCTATATACCGATTGCACGAACCAGTATCTGAGGCCGTTGCTGTTGAGCTTGCGTCTTACGACCCGCTTGTGCAACAACTTCTCTACAATCGAAGTATTATCGATCGAGAGACTGCAGAACGGTTTCTTAATCCCGATTACGAACAACATCTCCACGATCCTTTCTTGCTTACTGATATGGATCGAGCCGTTGAGCGCATCCTCGTTGCGTTGGCGGAAGGTGAACATATTCTTATTTACAGTGACTATGATTGCGACGGTATTCCGGGTGGTGTTGTGCTCCACGATTTTTTAACTGCGCTTGGACACGCACGCTTCACCAACTATATTCCGCACCGACACGAAGAAGGGTATGGGTTTAATGCTGCATCCGTAGATCAGTTTGTGGCCAAGGGAGTATCACTCATTGTGACGGTTGATTGTGGCATCACCGACCACGAAGCTGTCGCAGCCGCACAGGCGGCCGGTATCGATGTTATTGTGACGGATCACCATGAACCGGGCGCGACACTCCCCGGGGCGTACGCGGTCGTGAATCCAAAGCGTGATGGGTCATACCCATTTCCGGGACTTTGTGGGACCGGTGTTGCATACAAGCTCGCGCAGGCGGTGCTCGCGCGCGGAAGGGAACGGGGGGTTGTTTCCCTTACGGAGGGTAAAGAGAAGTGGTGGCTTGATATGGTAGGGGTCGCTACTATTGCTGACATGGTACCACTTCAAGATGAGAACCGCGTACTCGCACACTATGGTCTTACGGTGTTGCGAAAGTCGCGTCGGCCGGGCTTGCAGCAATTACTGCGCGCGGCCGGCGCGCGGCAAAGTGTACTTACCGAAGACGATGTTGGTTTCACCATTGGGCCACGCATCAATGCTGCGTCTCGTATGGATACTCCGGAGGACGCGTTTCACCTGTTGCGCACCACTGACGAGGTAGAAGCAGGTACCTATGTGAGCCATCTTGAAAAGTTAAACAATGAACGAAAGGGAGTTGTAGCCGCCATGACGCGTGAGGCAAAGAAGAAGCTCCTCCAACATGAAACACTCCCCTCGGTTATTGTCCTCGGGAACCCATCTTGGCGACCATCGCTCGTCGGGCTTGTTGCCGGAAGTCTCGCAGAGGAGTTTTCTCGTCCTGCATTTGTGTGGGGGCGCGACGGTCAGGGGGTACTCAAAGGATCGTGTCGTTCCGGCTCGGGGGTGAGTGTGGTGACACTCATGGAGGCGACTCCTGATTCGTTTCGTACCTTTGGTGGACACCATGCGTCGGGAGGTTTCTCAGTGGCGGACGATGCAATACACACGCTCTCAGATGATTTGGCACGTGCGCAGGAGACACTCGTAACCACAACCGACACGGGTAGTGAAGAATGTGTTGATGCCGATCTCTCCCTTGCCGATATTACTCCAGCATTACTTCGTTCCCTTAGGTCGCTCGCTCCCTACGGTGTGGGGAACCCTAAACCGCTGTTTCGGTTTCACGACGTTATTCCGGAAAATGTTGCTGTGTTTGGTAAGGCAAAAAATCATACCAAGCTCACTTTCGCGCTACCCGGAAGAGCTATTGAGGCGATTGCCTTTTTTAAGACACCCGATCAGTTTGTATCCACTCTAGAGACAGGAACACCGCTGACTCTTATTGCGCACGTTGAGGAAAGTTTTTTTATGGGACGGATGCAAACTCGCCTCCGTATCGTTGATGTTGTATAGTGACGGACATGGAAACAATCATTGTATATACTGACGGCGGTTCGCGTGGCAATCCTGGTCCTGCAGGAGCGGGAGCTTCTATCCAAGACACTTCGGGTGCAATCATCGAAGAGGTGTCCGAGTTTCTCGGCAACGGTACCAATAACTTTGCAGAGTATCAGGCGGTGGTATTGGCACTTTATGCGCTGAAACGACGCTACGGCAAAGAGACCAAAGACATGCACTTTGAACTACGCATGGACAGCGAGCTCGTACAGAAACAACTAAGCGGGGTGTATCAAATAAAAGAGCCCGGCCTCATACCGCAATTTATAGAAATTCATAACCTCCGCGTTGCACATTTTCCTAATCTCACCATCATGCATGTGCCACGCGAGAAAAACACCGAAGCAGATCGTCTCGCAAATGAGGCGATGAATCAGGGAACGAAAGGTTTTTAAACTGAGAAGATGAGAGACATGCTACGCTGATACTACGAATATGCGTAATGTTTTCTTTTATACCGTAACGACTACCTTTGTGGTGGGGGTGTTTGCACGGTCGTTTTTTGAGAGTGTGGGTACGCTCTCGCTGCTCTGCCTTATTCTTGGTAGTGCGTACTTCATTTTGTGGAAACGCCGGGTGCGACCGTACGTGTCGCGTCTCTTTGTGGGAAGTATTGCATTCTGCGCGTTTGGTCTTGGCGGGCTGTATCTCGATTGGCACGAGCGTTCCTCGTCGCTTCTTGAATCGGAGGTCGGTGTTGAGGGTGTGTATGTCGGCGTAGTGATACGTGAGCCGGATATTCGAGAGACGAGCGCACATCTCTATGTACGTCTTTCAGACTACGACGAAACCGTACTTGTCATTGCTAACCGTTTCGTTGGTGTTTCTTATGGTGATACGTTGTCGCTTTCCGGACATATTGAAAAGCCAGAAGCGTTTGAGACAGATCTCGGAAGAATGTTTAATTATCCGGGCTACCTTAAGGCACGTGGTGTGCACTATACGATGCCCTTTGCTGACCTTGCGGTGCTGGATTCGGGGGGTGGGAACGCGATTATCTCGGGACTCTTCTCCCTTAAACAGCGCATCATGCAGGCGGTGGAACGCAGTATTCCCGAGCCACAAGCGGGACTTGGTGAGGGGTTGCTTCTTGGAGTGAAGCGCGCGCTTGGTGATGATCTTGAAAAAGCCTTTCGTACCGTGGGTATTATTCATATCGTGGTGCTTTCCGGGTACAACATCATGCTCGTGGCCGATGCGATTACCCGACTACTTTCGTTTTTTCTCCGTCCACACACACGCATGGTGTTTGGAATACTTGGTATTAGTGCCTTTGCACTCATCGTGGGGCTATCGGCGACGGTGGTACGCGCTTCGGTCATGGCCGCGCTGCTTCTTATTGCACGAGCGACCGGTCGCACGTATGTCATACTGCGAGCACTCGTACTTGCCGGTGTAGGAATGGTACTTATCAATCCATACTTACTTGCATTTGATCCGGGATTTCAACTCTCTTTCATGGCTACACTCGGACTCATTGTGCTTGCGCCACTCATTGAGCAGCGCCTCCATCTTGTACCAACGAAGTTTCAGATTCGTGAGTTTCTCACCGCAACTATCACCACACAGCTTTTTGTACTTCCACTTCTCATGTATCAGATTGGTGCGGTGTCTATCATTGCTATTGTGGTAAATGTGCTCGTGCTGCCCGCGGTACCACTCGCGATGTTACTCACCTTTGCTGCAGGTGTTGTGGGGAGCTTCTCTTCGGGTATTGCACTCATGGTAGGATTGTTTGCTTACCTGCCGCTCACGTACATTGTACATATTGCAGAGAAGTTTGCGCTTATTCCGGGCGCGGCCGTTACCATTCCCGAGATACCATTTGTGATTGTCCTGTTTCTCTACGCACTCATGGGTTATGGCATCTATCGTTGGCGCACCACCATGCTTGAGCACTCACTTATGAACAAGGAAAAAGATTTGGATGGCACTACCGGCACGCACCTTGACGGATGGACCATCGTTGAAGAAAAAGAAAACAGCCCCGACACAAACGTTGTGTTGGAGCCATCCTCGCTCCCATTTCGGTAATGTTAGAGCCCGAAGCGTTTTTCGACGACACTCCAATTTACATTCTTGAGAAATGCTTCGATGTATTGTTTCTTTTCGCTCGGGAGGTAGTCCACCATGAAGGCGTGTTCCCACATGTCCATAGCGAGAATAATCGGTAGGCCGCCAAGTTGTCCGAGCTCGTGGTCACTGACCCACGCGGTATGCACAGTGCCTTTTTCATGATCTGCGTAGAGTATTGTCCAACCAATACCGCGACTCATGCCGACGGTGGTGAAGTGTGCGATAAACGCATCCCACGAACCGTACTTTTCACCCACCGCGTGCGCAAGTGGAGAGTCGGGGTTTGCCGCAGTCGCACCGCCTTCAAGTTGTGCAAAGTAGTATTCATGCATACGCATGCCGTTGAATTCAAAGCCGAGCCGACGGCGTGTTTCCATGATGGCGTAGGCATACTTCTCTCCATCAAGTTCAGTAAGTGTGTGGATCTGTTCGCGCAAATGGTTTACGTGTTTCACGTAGCTCTCGTAGAGACCGAGGTGTGCGGTGATCTGCTTTTCCGATAATCCCGGCAGTTCAGGGAGATTAAATGATTGTGTTTGGTAGGTGTGCATAGCTTTGCGTTAGTTATCAGTGATTGGATTGTAGCATAGAGCTGTATGTGGCACAGCACACGGGCGCGCAGTACAGTACTTCTGGTTGTTTTGTTGGTCGGTTTGGTGACCTCCTTTCTTTCGGCATACGGGTATTCTCTAAATCACTTTCTCAGTGCGACCGTATTCTCTGGCGGCGAGCGCTGTGACCCAGGACTCCTCTGCGTGTACTTTCTTGATGTGGGGCAAGGGGATGCGATTTTTATTGAAACGCCCGATGGACATCAGATGCTCATAGATGGCGGTCCGGGAAGCGACGTGCTGCGAGAGCTTGGTGCAGTGATGTCGTTTTTTGATCGGACAATTGATGTTGTACTCGCCACACACCCCGATCAAGACCATGTTGGTGGGTTGGTAGACGTGCTTGATCGGTACACTGTTGGTGCGGTACTCATGACCGAGAACAAAAGTGATACGCCGGTCTACAACCGGCTCACCGAGGCAGTAAGTGATGAAGGTGCTGCCGTTCATTATGCCCGTGCAGGAGACACACTTGTTCTTGGTGAAGGTGTTGCTGGTGAGGTGCGGTTTGAGGTTCTGTACCCCGATCGCGATCCAACACTTCTTGAAAGTAATACATCCTCTATTGTGGGTCGTCTGGTATATGGCGATACTGAGTGGATGCTTACCGGGGATGCACCACAAGCGATTGAAGAATATTTGGTCGCACTCTTCGGGGTTACACTTCACAGCGATGTGCTTAAGGTGGGGCATCACGGATCGAAAACAGCAACTGCCGAGACGTTCGTCTCGGCAGTTGCCCCCGACTACGCAGTTATTTCGGCTGGCAAAAATAATCGCTACGGTCATCCACATCAGGAAGTGCTCGATACTTTAGAAGCTGCAGGCATAGAAATAAAAAATACCGCCGACGAGGGCAGTATCAAGTTCTCCAGTGACGGAGCGTGGGTGTCTGTTGAGTAGGGTGGTTCATTATCTTTATTCATCCCATGGTTTCCCAGATATCCTTGTTCGATAGCCGGGCAATTTTGACCAAACCTCCTGTGGGAGGCGACAGTCTGTGATCGATCCACACTGTCACCTCAAAATGCTCTTCGTGGGAAATGTCCTCAGAGCAAGGGCGCCAGCCACGCAGACGTAGTCGAAGTGGGAGACGATACGGGACTTCGTTGATCAGCATCCTTCTTGTGTACCGAGCCTCCAGGAGGAGTAGTACAATCACGACGAGGATCAGGCCTACGAGGACGCCTAGTATTAGCCAGGTGTTTGTTTCCACTGTTACTCTCCGGTTGCTGTTCTGGTCTGAAGTATAAAGAAAAACACACCTTAGATTAAAGTGTGTTTTTGGTATTTAGTTTAAATAAGCCCGGCCTCTTTGAGTGTCTTGTATGCGCCGTTCTTTGCGATCGTGCGGAGTGCCTTTGTTGAAATGTTCACCACGACTGCCTTTCCGAGTTCTGGCACGTAGATACGCTTCTTTTGGAGATTTGGTTGTCGGCGTGCTTTACCGCACGGATTAAACTGCGTCGCACGAGTGCGGTTGCTATATCGTCCACCGATCTGGGTTTTCTTGCCGGTTATTTGACACTGCTTTGCCATAGTCGCGACATCGTACCACAGCAGCACTATATTGCAAGCATCGGCATATCCGAGAATACGACTTTCAACTTTTCGCTTTCTCCTTTACACTGTGCCTATGGGTATTGAAACTATTAGTATCATCATTGCGTTAGTGCTTTCCATCATTCTTCACGAGGTTGCGCATGGTTATGCGGCCAACTGGCTTGGTGATCCGACCGCACGTCTTGCGGGGCGTCTCACGCTGAATCCTATCTCTCACATTGACCCACTAGGATCGATTGTTGTTCCCGGTCTCTTGTTCTTCTCGGGGGTGCCGTTCCTCTTTGGGTGGGCAAAGCCAGTACCGTATAATCCCTACAATTTGAAAAATCAACGTTGGGGCGAGGCGATCGTTGCTTTCGCAGGACCCGGCACCAATCTTTTACTCGCGCTTATTTTTGGCATATTCATTCATTTCGGCGCGACGACCGGTATCCTTTCTCTGGCGACACTCCAACTTGCCTCATATATCGTTTTCATTAACGTGCTGCTTGCGCTCTTTAATCTTATACCGTTCCCGCCACTCGACGGCTCGAAGGTTCTCGATGCTCTTTTGCCCTACCGCGCACGGATAGCGTACCAGAAACTCGCCCACTTCACCGCCCGACACAGTCTCGCGGTAACACTCATTTTTATCTTCATTATCGTCAATTTCCTTTGGAAATACATCGCCGCCGGGGTATTTGTGATCGCAACACTCTTCACCGGTCTTGCCCCGCACGAATTTTTGCAGCTGCTGAATGTGTAGGGTTGCATAAAGCTCTTTTGAGGTTTACATGGACCCCTCCTCGAAGAGGTTAACTGCCAGCCTCAGGCCCGCTACCGCTTCTTTTCTTCGCCCGCCACCAGTGCGGGCATTACTGTTTTTAAGTGCTGTGTGGCAACTGCCGTCCTCACAGCTACGGTATATGTTGCATTATTTTGACAAATACAGTAGAGTGTCGGGACCATTTTTATGGCAACCATCAATCAGCTTACAAAAAAACGACGACGCGACCCGATCAAGAAATCAAAGACCGGGGCGCTTCGTGCTGGTTTTGACTCAGTTCGTAACCGTGCCAATTACTACAACTCACCGCTTAAGCGTGGAGTATGTACTCGTGTGACCACAAAGACACCGCGTAAGCCGAACTCTGCGATCCGAAAGATTGCCCGTGTTCGTCTGACCAACGGCCTTGAAATCACCGCGTACATTCCCGGGGAAGGACACTCTCTCCAGGAACACTCAGTAGTATTGGTGCGTGGCGGTCGAGTGAAAGACATCGGTGTACAGTACACCGTGGTACGTGGAAAGTACGATGCATCGGGCGTCGACAAGCGTATGCGCGGCCGTTCTCGCTACGGTGTTAAGAAGCCGAAATAGCCACAAACCCAGTACCAATAGTTTATACTCGCTTAAGATAATCGATAGGAAGCACTATGCGACGACCAATCAAAAAGAGACCAACTGTCTCACCAGATGAACAATACAATTCAGAGAATGTATCACGACTTATTAATTACGTGATGCTTCGAGGTCAAAAAGAAACCGCACGCAAAATTGTGTACGGTGCTTTTGAGATGATTAAAAATGCCAAAGACGGAGGCGGTGATCCGCTCGAAATATTTGAGGCAGCACTCCAAAATGCGGGACCGCAGATGGAGGTACGTTCACGGCGTGTGGGTGGCGCAAACTACCAGGTGCCGCGTGAGGTGCGCCCAGAACGACGACTCGCAATTGCGCTTCGCAACCTCATTGCGTCAGCGCGTTCACAAAAAGGTGTTCCAATGCACAAGGCACTTGCCGTTGAGCTTATGCAGGCAGCTCGAGAAGAAGGTTCTGCGGTGAAGAAGAAGGACGACATGCACAAGATGGCCGAAGCAAACCGAGCGTTCGCTCACTTCGCGTGGTAGGCAGAGTAATTTAATAGTACGTAACTTTAAAAAAGAATAGATACTATGGCACGAGCATTTCCACTCGAAAAACTTCGAAACTTCGGTATTGTTGCACACGTTGACGCGGGTAAGACTACGACATCTGAGCGTGTGCTGTTCTACACCGGTATGAGCCACAAAATCGGTGAGGTACATGACGGCGCAACGGTCACCGACTGGATGGAACAGGAGCGCGAGCGCGGTATCACCATTACAGCCGCCGCTATTTCGTGTAACTGGACGAAGACACTTGAGACCGATCGTACCAGTGTCGCACTCAAGCACACCTTCAACATCATCGATACTCCGGGACACATCGACTTTACCGCAGAGGTAAAGCGTTCAATGCGTGTGCTCGACGGCGCGGTGGTGGTCTTCGACGGCGCTGCTGGTGTGGAGCCACAGACTGAAACCAACTGGGGCTATGCCGATGAAGCCAATGTGCCACGCATTTGTTTCATTAATAAGATGGACAAACTCGGGGCCGATTTTGATGCATCGGTAAAGTCTATTCACGATCGTCTTTCTAAAAAAGCCGTTCGTATCCAGCTTCCGATTGGTCGCGAGGACTCACTCGCGGGTGTCGTTGATCTTATCACCATGAAGGCGTATCGCTTTGGTGGCAATATGGGTATCGACGTGACCGAAGAAGATATTCCTGCAGATATGCAAGAGGAAGCAGCAAAATGGCGCAGCGAAATGATCGAAAAGATTGTTGAACATGACGATGTGCTCATGGAGGCGTTTCTCGAAGGGAACGAGCCAAGCAACGAAGACCTCAAGAAGACACTGCGTAAGGCGGTGATCGCGAATGAAATTTTCCCCGTAATGACTGGTTCTGCACTCAAGAATATCGGGGTCCAGCTCGTGCTCGACGCAGTAGTTGATTATCTTCCTTCGCCGCTCGACCTTCCGGACATTGACGGTGTTGATCCAGATAGCAATGAAGCCATTACTCGCAAAGCTTCAGATGAAGAGCCATTCTGTGCGCTTGCCTTCAAACTCCAGGACGACAAGTTCGTTGGCCAACTTGCTTTCTTCCGTGTGTATTCGGGTGTGGTGAAGGCGGGAAGCTACATTTTGAACTCCTCGACCGGAAACAAAGAACGTGTTGGACGTATTGTGCGACTTATGGCGGATAAACGAGAAGAGGTGGAAGAGGTATATGCCGGAGAAATCGCAGCGATGGTGGGCCTTAAGGAGATAAAGACCTCACACACCCTGTGTGACGAAGCAAAGCCAATTGTGCTTGAGCAGATCGTATTCCCAGAACCAGTGGTTGCGGTACGTGTTGAACCAAAGACCAAAAACGACCAAGAGAAAATGGGTGTTGCGCTTAAGCGACTTGCTGACGAAGACCCAACCTTCAAAGTATCAACTGACGAAGAAACTCTCGAGACTATTATCGCTGGTATGGGCGAGCTCCATCTCGATATCATTGTCGATCGCATGAAGCGTGAGTTTGGTGTGGAAGCAAATATCGGTAAGCCACAGGTAGCATACCGTGAGACTATTCAGCGTGAGGCGGAAGCAGAACATAAATACATTAAACAATCTGGTGGTCGCGGTCAGTATGGTCACGTAAAGCTTCGCATCAGGCCACTTGAAGCACTTGGCGAAGACGAGACAGTAGCAAAGAACGTAACTCGCGAGGACCACTTCGAATTCGTAAACAGTATTAAAGGAGGTGCTATTCCACAGGAATATATTCCTGCGGTTATGAAGGGGTGCAAGGAGGCAATGGCGCGCGGTTTTGTTGCCGGGTACAAAATGGAGGACGTCTCTGTCGAACTTTTTGACGGAAGCTTCCACGATGTGGACTCAAGTGAAATCGCCTTTAAGCTCGCTGGTATCAACGCTTTCAAAGAGGCGGCGCAGAAGGCGAATGCCGTTATCCTCGAACCGATCATGAAGGTTGAGGTACGTACACCGGAAGAGTATATGGGAGACATCAACGGAAATATCAACTCCAAGCGCGGACTCATCGAGGGAACTGAAGAGCTTGGCGGCAAAACGATTGTTCATGCAAAGGTGCCGCTTTCAGAAATGTTTGGGTACACCAACTCACTTCGTTCGATGACCCAAGGACGCGCATCAATGACCATGGAATTTGATCACTACGAAGTTGTGCCGCCAAACGTCGCACAAGAAATCAAAGCAGCGAGGGGCGTGAAGGGGGATGACGCTGATGCGTAGCATCCGCCCCCTTCACGAGGCGGAGCGTTGTGAGGAGTTCATTCATAGAGCGACGAACCGCGAGCCCGGGCAGGAAGTGGTTAGTAGAATTCGAGCATAGCGAAAAATTATACTTACCAACTTGACGCTAAAGGATACAGAAATCGAAGGATAAAGAAAAAAGCACTCGGAAGGGTGCTTTTTTCTTTGGCCCTTCGCGTATCTTTGATACTTGCAAAAAAATGGCCAATCCTGTACTATTTCCCCCGTCGTTTCGCTCTTTCCACATTGCGAGTCAGCCGTCAGGCGGGCTCACATACGCCTTTTGGTATGTAGGAAAGAGCCGAGACATGAAGTACTTCGTGTTGAGGCCTTTTTTGTTCTCGCGCCTTCAGCTCGTAGCACTTCATTTATTAGATACTTAAGAGTTAGTAAACATACTATATTCGTATGGCAGATTTTGATCGATCAAAGCCGCACGTAAACGTTGGTACCATTGGTCACGTTGACCACGGTAAGACTACGCTTACTGCTGCGATCCTCACCACCCTCAACGCTAAGGGCGACGGCTACACCGCAAACGTCAAAGCAGTTGAGGATATTGACAAAGCGCCGGAAGAAAAGGCGCGCGGTATTACTATTTCTCTCTCGCACTCTGAGTACGAGACACCAAAGCGTCACTACGCGCACATCGACGCGCCAGGTCACGCCGACTACATCAAGAACATGATCACTGGTGCAGCACAGATGGACGGTGCGGTACTCGTGGTTGCTGCGACTGACGGTGCAATGCCCCAGACCAAAGAGCATGTGCTTTTGGCAAAGCAGGTGGGAGTACCAAAGATGATGGTGTTCCTCAACAAGTGTGACATGGTAGATGATGAAGAAATGCTCCTGCTCGTTGAAGAGGAGCTTCGAGAACTTCTCGATAAGCATGGATTTGATGGTAAGGACGCACCAATCATTCATGGTTCAGCACTCAAGGCACTTGAGGGTGATGCTAACTACCAAGCGAAGATAATCGAACTCGTTGATAGCATGGACACCTGGTTCCCGCAGCCGGTTCGTGAACTCGACAAACCATTCCTTATGCCAATTGAGGACATCTTCTCAATTGAAGGACGCGGTACGGTGGTAACCGGTCGTGTAGAACGTGGCCAACTTAAGGTTGGTGACGAGATCGAGATTGTTGGTATCAAGGATACCGCAACCACTACTGTTACCGGAGTCGAGATGTTCAACAAGCAGCTCGATTCTGCACAGTCAGGTGACAACGCAGGTATTTTGCTTCGCGGTACAAAGAAAGAGGATGTACACCGTGGACAGGTTCTTGCGGCAAAGGGTTCAGTAACGCCACACACCGAATTTGAGGCAGAAGTATACGTGCTCTCAAAGGACGAGGGTGGACGCCACACACCATTCTTCACCGGGTACAAGCCACAGTTTTACGTACGTACCACTGACGTAACTGGTGACGTAACACTTGCAGAAGGCACCGAAATGGTTATGCCGGGAGACACCGCAACCTTTAAGGTTAAGCTCGTAGCGCCGGTCGCGCTTGAGGAACAGCAGAACTTTGCTATCCGCGAAGGCGGCAAGACTGTTGGAGCGGGTGTAGTAACGAAAATAGTTGCATAGCAACTAGCACTTGGGACGTAGCAATTTTGTTAACGACAAAATTGAGAACCGAGAGCTAAAGACTAAGAACTAAAAATCAAAACATGGCAACTAAAGCAAAAGAATCAACAAAAAAATCGGCCGCCGCCGAAGGTGGGCAAAAACTCCGGATACGTGTTCGTGCGTACGAGCACAAAATCCTTGATGCTTCAGTGAAGCAGATTATGGACACAGCACTGCGTTTTGACGCAAAGGTTGTTGGTCCTATTCCACTTCCGACCGAGATAAAGAAATACACGGTGAACCGCTCGTCATTCGTATACAAGGATGCGCGAGAACAGTTCGAGATGCGAATGCACAAGCGTGTCATTGACATCTTGAGTCCGGGTGCAAAAATCATCGAAGCGCTGACTAACCTCTCGCTTCCATCCGGCGTCAAGATTGATGTTAAAATGATCTAAAGCTTTAGTTTTCCAACATACAAAACCCGCGGCCGAAGGCC
>JAGQLY010000009.1 GCA_020428905.1 Candidatus Kaiserbacteria bacterium
ATTGGCAGGTAGTGAAAAAGTACGTACAGAATCAGGGAAAGACGACCGAAACCACTCAACTCAAGTTGCTGCTCTAGGCCATGCCCCTCCGGTGATACCCCGTCGGCTTGCCACGGGGTGGTTCATTTCCCCATTTTCTTTTTGTGAGACATCAGGACCTTCTGCTGCCATTTCGGTAAGCGCTTGGAGGGATTCGGTAGTGCTTGTTGGTTCGGCAAGCGCAGCTTCAGTGAGCGCCTTCTTTCGCTTGTGTAGTTGCCACGCTTTAGTAAGTTTTAGTCCATAACGTTTGAGCCCTCTGGCATCGGCAAGGCCTTTTCGAAAATCTTCGATGCTGCCCGCCTCAGCGCGGTCGAGTGTCATCTGCTTGAGATTGCGGAGTATGAGAAGCTGTTTTTCACGGCTGAGATTAGCGAAACCGGCAGTGCCTTCAAGTACCGTGTGGTCTATGCCCAAAGCTGTCTCAAATGCTCCGGCAATTTCAAGTGGAATTTCTTTTGGTCCGGTTACTGCCTCTATTTGTGTTTCTGGGTCGGTATTGGTAGTGATGGTTTCTTGGTCTGCAACAGAATCTGGATCTGTTGGATTGTTTGGAGCCTGTTCCGTGGCCTCTTGGCTACTGAAGGTGAACACTTTACCAGAACCCTTTCTGTCCTTGCTGCCCCAAGGCCCTTTCCTGTCGGCAGTACCCCAAGAACCCTTTCTACTCGGGGTATCGGCTTGTTGTTCGGATGAATTTTGTTTTGGTACTCCTTCCGCCATATAGTTTGCTCATTAGACTTATCAGTATTCAAAATGATAACAGGGTACCCGCGGTGCGTCTAATGTCATGAAACGTATATCCAAATGACGACGAAGATAATAAAAATAAAAGAGACAAGCGATGAGGCGGCAGCGATGTCCTTGCTCCTTCCGATACTCTCATGCTGTTCAGGATGAAGGCGATCGAGCGCGGTTTCGATCGCGGTGTTTTGTAGTTCGGTGATGAGGATCAGTGTCCAACCAACAATGAGTCCGGCAAGCTCGAGCTCAGAAAGCGGCCACATAGAGTAACCAAAGGCGAGAAGCAGAAGACCGACAAGGGCGGCGAGGCGAAAGCTCAAATCAATTACGAGCGCAATATAAAGGCCGCGCGTCGCATCTTTACACTTACGGACAATTTTGTGTACAAGCGAGATCATGTCGTGCATCAGTATGCTTTAATAGTAACAAGTGTGCACTGTTTGCACCAGTTCGTATGCATAAAGAAAGTTCTTTCGCTATCGCCATGAATTACGCAGTCTCGGGGTACGTCTACTTCGTGGCATTTATGCTGGTCTTATACATGATCAGCTCGCTCATCGCCGGCATTTGGAGCCTTGCCGCCGGCCTGATTGAGCTCGCATCTTCACCTCGGGGTATTTTTATTGGGGAAACTTCTGGACTCGAGCTTGATCTGCTGCATACCATCGCGTTTACCATAGTGCTTGTAAAGGCCTATAAAATACTCATTTCCTACGCGCAGACACGCACGATTAATATCAAATTTCTAGTTGAAATAGCAATCATCGGTCCAACTATCGAGTTGTTGTTTAATAGTCGTAACTATCCCATTGAGGTCAATCTGCTTTTTGCGGCGTTTGCGTTCGCGAATCTTATCGCATATCTTCTTTTCTATACCACATTGCGTAAATCAAGTGACGACTACGCAAAAGACATCGTCGCGCAGTGTGAGGTAAACGCGGCAGGAAAGAAAAAAGCACCAGTACGAAAGAAAACAGCTCGCACCAAGCGTCCTACCCGACGGGCAGCGTAAGCCAGGAGAGGAACTTCTTTTGTTCGGTACCTTTAAGCAGCTTGTACTGGTTTGGTTTGAGTGCACCAAGTGAAAGAGTGCCGATACGCACTCGTTTGAGTGCTGTTACTTGATAGCCCAAGGCAGCACACATGCGGCGTACTTGGTGTTTCTTACCTTCCGTGAGTGTGAGTGAGAGTCGTCGTTCGCCGAGACGTTTTGCTATGGCTGGTTTCGTTCGATAGCGTTCTATGGTGACGCCTCCTGCGAGTCGTTTAATCAGTGCCCCCGTGACTGCTTTGTCGACGGTGACTTCGTACTCGCGTTCGTGTTCGTGAGCAGGATTAAGTAGACGGTCGGTTACACGACCGTCGTCGGTGAGGATCATGAGTCCCTCAGAATCTTTATCCAGACGGCCGACGGGGAAGATACCGGTAAGTTTGTACGTCTTCCTAAGTTCCATTGCAATATCAGTTTCGTGGGGAGCAGGAGAGTGGGTGATAACACCGCGAGGTTTGTAGTAGAGCAGATATCGAAATGCTTTTTTTTCCATGCCACGCACCTCGATCACGTCTTTTTTGTCCACTTTTTGTCCAATGATAGCGGGCACGCCATTTACTAACACCAACCCTTTTTCAATAAGTGTATCGGCGTCGCGGCGCGTTGCGTATCCCTTGTGCGCCAGGTATTTGTTTATCCGTACCGGAAAATCGAGATCCATGTTAGCGAAGGGTGGTCAGTGGAGTGGTGTATTTTACGAGTTCTGACTGATTGAGCTGAAGCTGTCGCGTACCATCAAATGAGAAGGGTAGGTGAGTGACATGAGTGCGAAACTCATTGGGTGTATCGGTATTAGTGGGTGTAAAGAGTGTCAATAGAGTAAAGCGGCGTACGGTGCCCTTGGGTACGATATACATACCGTTTTGTATCTTGGCATTACTTAAGACAATGCCGGCAGATGCTCCATCCTCCACAATGGTGTCATTTCGGTCAAGAACGGTATATGACAGAAGAGTATCCGACACACGCTCTGGGGCACGTGTAGCGATAATAGGAATATATATATCGTAATCCTCGTGTGCAAACATGAAGTCGATAGTGTACAAACCAACTGATTCCTCCAAGGTTACAGCACTTTGATTGGTTGTGTAGTATGCATCTGCATGGGTGCCGTCAAAGAAAAGCACGACAAGTAGTAATGCCAAAAAGGCAATTCCGTATTTCGTTATGTTGTTCATGGTGCCTCAAGTGTACTATACCTTGGAGAAATAGAAAATCGCCCGCGCCACCTAGGGGGCGCGGGCGATTTTCACAGCAGAGACTACGACCTAGTCGTCGTCACTATCCTCATCCTCATCATTGTCATCATCAGAATCATCGTCCTCATCGTCGTCGTCAGAGTCATCATCTTTGTCGTCATCGTCAAAGTGGTATTTGACCCTTATTTCTCGACAAAACGGATCTTTTCCAGAGCCACTGTTGTCGCATTCGTCTTTAAGACGAAGTTCAAATTTCTTTTGAATACCTGGTGCACGAAGAAGGCCGGGTGGCACTTGTCCTTCACCAAACCGTGCCTCGAGTAGTGTTTCGAGCGCAGCTCGCGTCTCCTCATCAACCTCTCCGTTTACCTCAAGCTCAAACTTTTCTTGGAAGCGACGAAGTGCAGAACGGGTAAGTGGGCCAAAGTAGCCGGTTACGTACCCTTCTGGATAAATACTTGGGTCTGATGCGAGAATTTCTTGAATCTTTTCGATGTCCTCGTCGGTCATACCCTCCTTCAGGCCGTCACGGATAAGAGCCTTGATTTCACCACGTACCGTGTTGATTTGCTTCTGGAGATCTTCAACTTGTGTAAGGAGGTCTTGGATGAGTGCAAGCATGTCGTCGATAGACAGGGTCTCAGCGCGACTCACCTGCGGCATGAAGGATGCCCCCATCAGTACCACTCCGGCGAGTATGAGAGACAGTGCACTGTTGCGTACAAATGTCATGAATAAATTAAAGTTAGTTGTGTAGCTACTACTAAACATCCTTGGGAACAAAAATGCACCCGATACCGATAGTATACCTCATACAGAATACATGCTGTGGAAAGTGTTGTATAAGCAAAATATATGGGCCTATAGTATAAAATCAGCCGGGACGTCCATGTCCCGACTGATCAGTATCAGTGCCTCCGCTGTTGTTTGCGCCGCCGCCACCTGTTGTCGGGGTTTCTGTTACGTGCCCCTGACTGGTCGTACACTACGACTTTTCCGCTCTGGGCACGCAATTCGGCATCTGTTGCCACGTAGCCGAGTCCGAATTCCTTTGCGAGCTCTATCTTGAGCACCAGTGTACGAGCGGGAGGCGTCTCTTTTCCTTCGGCAATGTGGTGAAGGGGAACAGTGTCGATGATTTTGTTATTTGCCACATTAAGTATGATGACAAAAAACATTTTCTTCATCTCTACCAAAAAGGCTTTTTTCTGAAGCCCATTCTCCTTCTGCAGATACCACAGGCATATCCCTTCGTGTTCGTTGAGGATCCCTGTGATTGGCACATTTCCCTCCGAGTTTGATTTCTTTTTGAAGATAACCACCACCCCCAGCTTAGGAAACCTTGTTTGGATGGTCTTGGTGGTTTTCCGGTGTTTAGGTTTGATGATCTTAAAACGATCATCGTAGGGACCAATGGCATTCATGATATCCTCCATCGAGGGTTGGTTAGGGCGTCCTGATCAGTTTTCTTTGTAACATCACACAGGGTGTCTGTCAATGACTTTATGTATCACTCCAGGTGCCCAGTTATGACAGTACACGGACGTACCAGGAGACTTGGTTTAGACACACTACTCCACCAACAACCATCATGAAGTTGAACCTATAGGTTCAACTTCATGATGGTTGTTGTGCCGCGTTGCTTATTTGGGTTGGCAGAATGGTGTAGGCAGTATGGTGTGGAATGGAGTGGATCGGCGGGGTGGTGTGGTGGTGGAAGCATCAAAAAATCCCGCAGGGCGGGATTTTTTGATGCTTCACAGAGTGTGATTAGCGAGTGACAATAATTTCTGCTTCGATCTGACCGTCTGCCAGAACAGAAATTCGTCCAGTCGTGCTGTCTTGAAGAATCTGGTAGCCAGTGTCGTATGTTGCGGCACAGTCATCTACCGGCGCATCATCTCCGGCAGTAGGATCAACAGGAAGCGCTGGCATGTATGTTGGAACAAGGTCAGCACAAATATCTGCTTCACCAGCACCGTCACCGATTACTTCAAAGTTGTCGGTGTCCGAGGTGTCCCCGGCTGCGATGTTTGCAGGTATGGTTCCCTGATGGTCTGCCATATATTGACCGACCGCGTTCAAAATAGCGTTCAAGTTGCTAGTTCGTTGACTATCGTTTGCCTGTGCAAACTGACGAGCAGGGTTGATAGCGATAAGTACCACCGCTGCAAGGACAGCAATAATACCGATAACAACGAGGATCTCGATAAGAGTAAATCCGCGCGCCTCGGTCTTCTTAGGAAGTGAAAACTTCATAACGATGTTTAAGATATAGCTCTAAATAATAACAAAACCATGAGCTTCGGCTCGAGGTTGCGTAGATTCCACAATCTATTAGGACACTCAGTTAAACTTGAGTGTTATGAAGAAAGGAGATTTACGAAAAGCGGAGCGTTTGGAAATAAAGATATTGTTAGACAAAGGATATTCCCTGAGAGCGA